>NZ_JBFAKY010000001.1:0-317797 GCF_040656015.1 Promicromonospora sp. NPDC050249
GGGGGGCTCGCTCTCGCCCCCCTTTTTTGTGTTGGCCCTTGGGTGGGGCGGGGGGGGGGGGGGGGCGCGGCCCCCCCCCCCCCCCGCCCCCCCCCCCCCACGAGGCGGCGGACTAGCTGAGGGTGCGGACCCAGTTCTGCAGGAGCTGGGATCCCGCATCGCCCGACTTCTCCGGGTGGAACTGGGTGGCCGCCAGGGGGCCGTCCTCGACGGCTGCGACGAAGCGTCCGCCGTGCTCGGCCCAGGTCACCTTCGGCGGCGAGAAGATCCCCACCGCGTTCTCGTCGTAGCCCTTGGTGAAGGTCTGCACGGCGTACGAGTGCACGAAGTAGAAGCGCTCGTCGGCGATTCCCTCGAAGAGGGTAGAGCCCTCCGGCGCCTCGACCGGCGACCAGCCCATGTGCGGCACGACGGGAGCCTGCAGCCGCTCGACGACGCCCGGCCACTCGCCGATGCCCTCGGCACGCTCGCCGTGCTCCACGCCGGCGTCGAACATGACCTGCATGCCGACGCAGATGCCGAGGACCGGGCGGTTGCCGGCCAGCCTGCGGCCGACCACCTCGTGCCCGCGGACGGCCTTGAGCCCCGCCATGCACGCGGCGAACGCGCCGACACCCGGCACCACGAGGCCGTCGGCCTCCTGCGCGGCGGTCCGGTCAGCGGTCAGCGTGACGTCCGCGCCGACCCGCTCCAGAGCGCGGACAGCGGACCGGACGTTGCCGAAGCCGTAGTCGAGGACGACGACCCTCGCGCCCACGCTCAGGCCCCGTCCGTGCTGCTCTGGCCGGGCTCGCCCTTGCCCATGCCCTTGCGGGCCTTGCGGGCAGCGGACGTGAGCATCCGCACCGCCTTGAACTTGCTGATCGAGGTGGACCCGACCACGCCGTCCAGGTCGGCCACGCTGGTGGCGCCCGTCAGCAGGTCGACCACGTTCTCGGGGGCGCCACCCAGCACGAGGCCGGGAGCGAGCTCGTCGCCGCGGACACCGTCGGCGAACCGGACCGCCGTCATCTGCTCGCCGGTGCGGGTCACCAGGACGAGCGGGACGCCCCGCACGAGCTGGGAGATCGCGGCGGCGGCCTGCTCGGGCGCGTCGCCGGCGAGGTCCTTGAGGACTCCGACGGCGCCCACCGAGGTGGGTACGGCGTCGAGGTCGAGCTGTGCGAGGGAGCTGGCCGCTGCGAGCGGCTCCGCCCCGGCGATCTGGGTGATGATCGCGGCGAACTCGGGCTCGCCGCTACCGGTGAGGGACGACAGGTCGTCCGGGATCTCGAAGTCGAGATCGAAGTCGGGCAGGTCGTCGCCGGCCGGCATGCTGCTGCTGGACCCGTCGTTCTCGGGCTTGGGGCTGTCGGACATGGCTGCTAGAGCGCACCCTTCGTGGACGGTATTCCGTCGACCCGCGGGTCGATCGCGACGGCGGCGCGCAGCGCACGCGCCAGCGCCTTGAACTGGGCTTCGACGATGTGGTGCGGGTCGCGGCCCGCGAGCACCCGCACGTGGAGGCAGATACCCGCGTGGTGGGCTATCGACTCCAGCACGTGCCGCGTCAGCGAACCCGTGAAGTGGCCGCCGATGAGGTGGTACTCCTGACCGGCGGGCTCACCCTCGTGCACCAGGTACGGCCTGCCGGACACGTCCACCACTGCCTGGGCGAGCGCCTCGTCGAGCGGCACGAGGGCGTCGCCGAACCGGGAGATGCCCGCCTTGTCGCCGAGCGCCTCGCGCAGCGCCTCGCCGATGCTGATGGCCACGTCCTCGACCGTGTGGTGGGCGTCGATGTGGGTGTCGCCGGTCGCGTGCACGGTGAGGTCGATCAGCGAGTGCTTGCCGAGCGCGGTGAGCATGTGGTCGTAGAACGGCACGCTCGTGCTGATGTCGGTGCGCCCGGTGCCGTCGAGGTCGAGCTCGACCAGCACCTTCGACTCGGAGGTGGCGCGCTCGACGCGTGCTGTCCTGGTCATGGCTGTTCCTCTCCCTGCTTGTTCTCCTGCAGGACCTCGGTGAGCGCCGCGCGGAAGGCAGCCATCTCCTCGGACGTGCCGATCGAGACCCGCAGCCAGCCGTCGGGGCCGGTCTCGCGGATCAGGACGCCGCGGTCCAGCAGACCCTGCCACACGGCGTGCCGATCGCCGAACCTGCCGAACAGCACGAAGTTGGCGTCGGTGTCGGCGACCTCGAACGGGGCGCCGTCCGGGAGGAGCCGCTGCTCGCGCAGCCAGGCGACACAGGCGTCCCGCTCGGCACGCAGCGTGGCGACCTGGGCCATGAGGGACTCACGGTGGCGCAGCGCGGCGCCTGCCGCTGCCTGCGTGATCGCGCTCAGGTGGTACGGCAGGCGCACGATCCGCAGCGCGTCGACGAAGTCGCCGGAGGCGACCAGGTAGCCGAGCCGGGCGCCTGCCGCGGCGAAGGCCTTGGACATCGTGCGGGTGACCGCGAGGTTCGGGTACCGCTCCAGCAGCGCGACGGCGGACGGCGTGCCGGGACGCCGGAACTCCGCGTAGGCCTCGTCCACCACGACGACGGGGTGCGCGCCGTCGAGGTCCACGCCGAGCGCGGCCTCGCAGACCGCCTCGACGGTGGCCGTCGGCAGCGCCGTGCCGGTCGGGTTGTTGGGGCTGGCCAGCAGGACCACCGACGGGCGTACCTCACGGATGGTCTCGGCGGCGTAGGCCGGGTCGAGCGTGAAGTCGTCCTCCCGGCGGCCCACCACCCAGGTCGTATGCGTGTCACGCGCGTACTCCGGGTACATCGAGTACGTCGGCGCGAACGACAGGGCGGTGCGGCCCGGACCACCGAAGGCCTGCAGCACGTGCAGCATCACCTCGTTGGACCCGTTGGCGGCCCAGACGTCGAGATGCCCCAGGTCGACGCCGGTCTCCACCGCGAGGTAGTCGGCGAGGTCCTGACGCAGGACCGTCGCGTCCCGGTCCGGGTAACGGTTCATCCCGCGGGCGGCGCGCGCCACCTCCTCGGCGATGGTGGCGACCACCTCCTCGCCGGGCGGGTACGGGTTCTCGTTGACGTTCAGCAGCACCGGGACGTCGAGCTGCGGAGCGCCGTACGGCTTCTCGTTCGCCAGCTCGGGGCGCAGCGGCAGCCGCACCGAGGGCGCGGGAGCGCTGTCCTCCGCACTGTGCTGGTCGACGGCGTGTGTCATCACCGGACCAGTCTACGAACCACGGCGCACCGGACCGGTGCCAGTCCGCCCACCGGGCGCGTGGGCAACGTCACCGCTGGAGTCGCCGCTGGTGTCACCGCACACCCAGCACGAACGGGTACACCGCTGCCGCGCCCGCCTCGCGGAGCAGCCGTGCGGCGACCGTCAGCGTCCACCCCGAGTCGGTGTAGTCGTCGACCAGCAGCACCGTCCGGCCCGGAAGGCCACGGAGCGCACCCTCACCGAGCTGCAGCTGCAGCCGCCGGACTACCC
Source organism: Promicromonospora sp. NPDC050249 (assembly GCF_040656015.1). NCBI lineage: Bacteria > Bacillati > Actinomycetota > Actinomycetes > Micrococcales > Promicromonosporaceae > Promicromonospora > Promicromonospora sp. NPDC050249. The sequence goes on from NZ_JBFAKY010000001.1 coordinate 3,437, forward strand.
CGGCGAGCCGCATCGCCGAGTTCACGTCGTGCCGCCCGGGCTGTTCCTGTCCGGCGACCGGACCGATGGCACCGATCATCGGCACACCCAGGTACTTCGCGAGCCCCGTGGCCAGGTGGTACGACAGCTGCGGCCGGGTGATGGACCGCACCGCCACCACTGCCTCGATCAGCAGCGGGCCGGCCTCCGCCTCGCCCGTGCCTGCCTCGTCCGCGCCCTCCGCCTCGGTGGACACTGCCGCGGGGCGAAGCGCGCTCCACTCGTCGAGCACACGCGCGGCTGCCCGGCGCAGCGGCACCGGAAGCTCGCCGTCGCCCGCCGTCGGCGCGAGCAGGTCGCGCAGCGGGCCGGACCAGCCGAGGCCGTCGAGCCGGGCGACCGCCCGCCCCGGCTCGGCCAGCTCGGCCGGCGGGATCTTGCCCTTGAGGTCCAGGCCTATCGAGGCCAGGCCGGTGGGCCACATCTTGCGGGTCTCGACCTCGACCCCCGGACGGTCCATCTCGGCACGCGCCGCGGCGACCGCCTCGGCGTCGGGGGCCTCCGGCAGCTCCATCCCGCCGCACCGGTCGCAACGGCCGCAGCGCCAGCCCGGTGCCAGGTCCGGATCGTCGAGCTGTGCCCGCAGGTACGCCATGCGGCAGCCCTGAGTGCCCACGTAGTCCACCATCGCCTGCTGCTCGGCGGCGCGGCTGGCCGAGACCCTGGCGTACCGCTCGGCGTCGTACGACCACTCCTGGCCGGTGGACTCCCAGCCGCCGCGCACCCGCCGGACGGCACCGTCGACGTCGAGCACCTTGAGCATGGTCTCCAGGCGGGAACGGCGCAGGTCGACCTGCGTCTCCAGCGCCGCCGTCGACATGGTGCCGCCGCCGCGCAGCGCCTCGAGCGTCGCCCGCACCTGACCCTCTGCGGGGAACGCCTGCTCGCCGAACCAGTCCCAGATCGCCTTGTCCTCGACACCCGGGAGCAGCACGACGAGCGCCTGGTCGACACCACGTCCGGCACGACCGACCTGCTGGTAGTACGCGATCGGCGACGACGGCGCGCCCAGGTGCACCACGAACGCCAGGTCCGGCTTGTCGAAGCCCATGCCCAGCGCTGACGTCGCGACCAGCGCCTTGACCTCGTTGTTCTTGAGGTCGACCTCCAGCTGCTCGCGCTGCGCGGGCTCGGTCCGGCCGGTGTACGCGGCGACCGCGAGGCCGTAGCCGCGCAGCTGCTCGGCGACCTGCTCCGCCGCCGACACCGTGAGGCAGTAGACGATGCCGGAGCCGTCGATGTCCTGCAGAGCCTCGGCCAGCCACGCCACGCGGGTGGGCTGGTCGCCGAGCTCCAGCACTGCCAGGTGCAGCGACTCGCGGTCGAGCCCACCGCGCAGCACCAGCACCTCTTCGTCGCTCGCGCCGTCCGCGTGCACGGCGAGCTGCTCCGCGACGTCCTGGGTGACGCGCTCGTTCGCGGTGGCCGTCGTGGCGAGCACGGGGATCCCCGTGGGCAGGTCGGCCAGCAGCGTGCGGATGCGCCGGTAGTCCGGGCGGAAGTCGTGCCCCCAGTCGGAGATGCAGTGCGCCTCGTCGATGACCACGAGCCCGGCGTCGGCCGCCAGGCGTGGGAGCACCTCGTCCCGGAACCCCGGGTTGTTCAGCCGCTCCGGCGAGCACAGCAGCACGTCGACCTCACCGCGCGAGATGGACGCGTGCACCTCGTCCCACTCGGTCATGTTGGCCGAGTTGATGGTCACCGCACGGATACCCGCACGGGAGGCAGCCGAGATCTGGTCGCGCATGAGCGCCAGCAGCGGCGACACGATCACCGTCGGCCCGGCGCCGCGCGCCCGCAGCAGCTTGGTCGCGACGAAGTACACGGCGGACTTGCCCCACCCGGTGCGCTGTACCACCAGCGCCCGGCGGTGGAAGGCGGCGAGCGCCTCGATGGCGGTCCACTGGTCGTCCCGCAGGCGCGCCTCGTCGCGGCCGACGAGCTCGCGAAGCGCCGCCTCCGCCTCCTCGCGCAGCGACGCCCCCGGCGAGGCCGCGGCCACCGGACGCGCTGCCGGCTCGGCGAGCTCGGGTTCGGCCTCCGGCGTCGGCTCCAGCACAGGTTCCGGCGTCGGCTCGGGCTTGCGCCTGCGCAGCGGCGGGGCGGCAGCCGCGGCGGCCGCGTCCTCGTCCAGCAGGCCGCGCAGCATCTGCAGCTTGGCCGCCTGCGCCTCCGGCGTGTTCCGGGCGGACGGCGGAGGCACCGGGTCACCGACCTCGGTCAGGAACGCTGCGTCGTCCGGCGGCTCCTCCACGTCGAAGGGCAGATCTGCGAAGGGGTCCTTGGTCACGTCGTCGATCCTATGAGGAGCCACCGACACCGCGAGCGGGTTATCCACACCGATCGCACCGGAGGTACCTAGAATCCGGCGCGTGACCTCCACCGCGAACGCGAGCGAACCGCCGTCGGACCAGGAAGCGCGCCGCGCGGACTTCCTTGCCTACTACGACGCGGAGGCCGCTGACCGGGCCCGCAGGCCCGTCCCGCCGTGGCGCGTCGCCGCACAGCAGGAGTTCCTGGCCCGGCTCGCCGAGGAGCGTTCGGGCACCGTGCTGGAGGTCGGCTGCGGCCCGGGCCGTGACGGCGAGGCGATCTCCGCTGCGGGTCTCGCGTACACGGGTGTGGACCTGTCCCCCGGCATGGTCGAGGTCGCCCGGGCGGCCGGCCTGGACGCGCACGTCGCGTCGGCGACCGAGCTGCCGTTCGAGGACCACGCCTTCGACGCCGTCTGGTCCATGAGCACGCTGATGCATCTCGACGACGCCGAGCTGGAGGCGGCGCTGTCCGAGATCGTCAGGGTGCTGGTGCCGGGCGGGCTGTTCGCGGTGGGGATGTGGGGCGCGGCGGAGCTGACCGTCGGCACGCTCGCCGGACCCGCCGCAGAACCGGCCGCAGGACCCGGCAAGGACTACGGGCCGCCCCGCTACTTCCACCGCCGCACCGACACGATGGTCCGCGAGCGCCTGGGCGAGCACGGTGAGATCGAGTCCTGGTGGACGCGGCCGAGCAGCCCGGGCAGCAGCCACCGCTATCAGTACGCCGTGGTGCGCACGCCCGGCCCGGCCGGCTGACGAGCCGGCCGGGCTGACGACGCCCGCCCGGCTACCGGCCCTGCAGCGCTCGCACGTTGTCGGCGAAGGTCCAGCCGCGCGACCCGTCCCAGTTGATCGACCAGGTCATGAGGCCCTTGAGCGACCCGTTGTAGGAGCCGTACGCCTGGCTCACCAACGACGGCGTCATGTACCCGCCGCCCGCGCCCTGCTGGGCGGGCAGGCCAGGGACCTGCTTGTCGTACGGCACCCGGACGGTGGTGCCCTGGATGTTCAGCCCGGCGTTCAGGCAGTCGGTCTGTGCCCGGAACCCCGCGACGGTGCCCGCCGCGTAGGAGTTGCCCGAGCAGTCGTACATCGACCCGTTGTAGTACTGCATGTTGAGCCACCAGAGCCGCCCGTTGTCGGCGTACTTCTTGATGATGGGCAGGTAGGAGCCCCAGATCGAGCCGTAGACGACGCTGCCGCCGGTGACGTAGGCCGTCTCGGGCGCCATGGTCAGCCCGAACCCGGCGGGCATGGCGGCGAGGACCCCGTCGATGATCCGGATCAGGTTGGCCTGGGACGTCGAGAGCTGCGTGATGGAGCCGCTGCCGGTCAGGCCGGTCTCGATGTCGATGTCGATCCCGTCGAAGTTGTACTCGCGCAGGATCGGCACGATCGTCGCGACGAACCGGTCCGCCACGCCCTGCGAGGACAGGTCGATGCCTGCGGTCGCGCCGCCGATCGACATGAGGATGGTCAGGCCGCTCTCCTTCGCGGCGCACATCTCCTCGGGCGTCGGCACCCGTACGCCGGCGTCCATGCCGTTCTCCCACAGCACGGTGCCGTCGGACCGGATCACCGGGAACGCCAGCGTCGCCACGTTGTACCCGTGCTGCGTGATGCGGGAGTCGGTCACGGGGATCCAGCCCATGCCAGGGTGCACGCCGTTGCTCGCGCCGTCCCAGTTCTCCCAGTAGCCCTGCAGCACCTTGCCCGACGGGCGCGGCCGCTGGCCGCAGTCGGTGGGCGTGGGCTCCGGGTCGGGCGTGGGGTCGGTGGGGTCGGGGTCCGGCGTCGGGTCCGTGGGGTCCGGGTCGGGCTGGGTGGCGCACGCGCCGTCGTCGGTCCACAGGCTTGGCGTGGTGCCGGGCGTCCAGCCCGCGCCGACGTGTGCGGTGTGGCCGACCAGGGCGGTGTAGCCGCGGCCGAGGTGCGTCACGTGGTCGCCGGTGCGATAGGTGCTGCCCTCTGCCCAGGTCGGAGCCGTGCAGTCGGCAGCAGCGGCCTGGGCCACCGGCCCGGGCTGCGCGATGACCGCGGGGACCGCAAGTCCGGTGACGAGCAGGGCGGTGACGCCCGCCGCCAGGAACGCTGTACGTCGTCTCATGACCACTCCCCAGGCTTCGACATTTGTCAGGGACGCTAGCCAAATACCGTCCGACGGGGAATACGGGGAACCCACACCAAGCAGCCGAGCGGCGCCGGGCGCGCGTCCCCGCCGACCTAGACTCAGGCAGTGATCCGACTCAACCCCGAACAGCTCGTCTTCGTCACGGAGCGCCACCTCGCGACCCTCACCACCCTGCGTCCCGACGGCACCCCGCACGTGGTCCCGGTCGCCTTCACCTGGGACACCGAGGCCGGGGTCGCGCGGATCACGACGAACCGCAACTCGTTCAAGGCCCGGCACGCCACACCCCTGCCCGACGGCGGAGCCCCGCGCGCCGCGCTCTGCCAGGTCGCGGGCGGCCGCTGGATCACGCTCGAGGGCACCATCGCCGTCAGCGAGGACGAGGCGGAGATCGCCGACGCCGTCGCGCGGTACGCGCGCCGCTACCGCGAGCTGGGCCCGAACCCGGACCGCATAGTGCTGCGGGTGACGGTCGACAAGGTGATGGCCTCGACCTACATGGCGTCCTGACCCGCCCCACCGAGCACGCCCTGCCCGGGGGGCGTCAGCCGACCTGGGCCGACTCCTCGCCCGTCGGGAGGGAGACCTCCACCACGTCGCCGCGCACGAGCTGGCGGCCACGGCGGAGCTCGACCTCGCCGTTGACGCGCACCTCGCCGTCGGCGATGAGGTCGCGCGCCTGGGCGCCGTCCTCGGCGAGATCGGCGAGCTTCAGGAACTGCCCCAGGCGGATGACGTCGTCACGGATCGGTACCTCAGGTACCGCGCCGGAGCTGGATACGGGACCGGATTCGGCTGCAGAGTTGGACACGACACCATTGTCCCCCGCCTGCCGCCATAGACTGGCAAGGTGATCCAACGCATCGACCTGCGCGGCCAGTCCCTCGGGCGCCGCGCCCTCCTCGACGTCCTACCCCGTGCCGAGGTCGGAGTGGACGAGGCCGTCCATGTGGTCGAGCCGTTGTTGCGCCAGGTCCGCGAGGGCGGCGCTGCCGCGCTGCGCGAGATATCGCTCCGGCTGGACGGGATCGCGCCCGAGCACCTGCGGGTCCCCCAGGCCGCCCTCGCCGATGCTCTCGAGGGGCTGGCGCCGCTGGTGCGCCGGGCCCTGGAGGAGTCGATCCGCCGCGTCCGCCGGGTGCACGCCGAGCAGCTCCCCGCCGACCACGTGACCGACGTCGCACCGGGCGCCGTCGTGCGGCAGCGCTGGATCCCGGTCCAGCGGGTGGGCCTGTACGTGCCCGGCGGGCTCGCGGTGTACCCGTCGTCGGTGGTGATGAGCGTCGTCGCGGCGCAGGAGGCGGGCGTGCCCGGCCTCGCGGTGACGTCCCCGCCGCAGAAGGACAACGGCGGCCTGCCGCACCCGACGATCCTCGCCGCGTGCGCGCTGCTCGGCGTGGACGAGGTCTACGCGGTCGGTGGCGCGCAGGCCGTGGCGATGTTCGCCTACGGGGCCGCCGGCGCCGAGCCGCAGGACGGCGAGACGCTGTGCGAGCCCGTCGACGTCATCACCGGCCCGGGCAACGTCTACGTCGCCGCGGCGAAGCGGCTGGTGCGCGGCATCGTCGGGATCGACGCCGAGGCCGGGCCCACCGAGATCGCCGTCCTCGCCGACAGCACCGCCGACGCCGGGCACGTGGCCCTCGACCTGATCAGCCAGGCCGAGCACGACCCGATGGCGGCGTCCGTACTGGTCACCGACTCAGTCGAGCTGGCCTCCGCGGTGGAGGCGCGGGTCCTGGACCTGGCGTCCGCCACCAAGCACTCCACCCGCGTGGCGCGTGCCCTCGACGGACCGCAGTCGGCGATCGTCCTGGTGGACGACATCGACGCCGGCGTGGCCGTGGTCAACGCCTACGGCGCGGAGCACCTCGAGATCCAGACGGCCGACGCCGCCAGGGTCGCCTCGCGTGTGCACAGCGCCGGCGCGATCTTCGTCGGGCCGTGGTCGCCGGTGTCGCTGGGCGACTACATGGCCGGGTCCAACCACGTGTTGCCCACGGGCGGCACCGCGCACTTCGCGAGCGGCCTCGGCGTGCACAGCTTCCTGAAGTCGGTGCAGCAGGTCGAGTACACGAGGGACGCCCTCGAGGAGATCTCCGACCGCATCGTCGCCATCGCCAACGACGAGGACCTGCCCGCCCACGGCGAGGCGGTCCGGGGCCGCTTCCACTGAGGCCACGAGGTACCGCGAGGTAGAGCGCTTGTCCGCGTCTCCCCGGGCTTACCCCGGAAAGACGCGGACAAGCGCTCTGCTTCGCGGTCTAGGCCGTGGGCCTCGGGGCGCGCAGGTGGGCGCGTTCCGCCAGCTCGGCCTCGTCGACCAGCTCGAGCATCGGCTTGCCCGGCGCGCACAGCATGACGACCACGAACTCCGTCCTGGCATCGGCGAGCGCGTTGCCGTCCTGGTAGTGGATGACGTCGCCGCCCGGCTCCCAGAACGTCCCGCCGGCCTCGATGACCCGCTCCGGCTCACCCTCGATCTCGAACCGGACCGCACCCTTGACGACGTACCCGAAGGCGGGCCCCGAGTGGCGGTGCGGCGGAGTTCCCGGGTCGCCGGGCTCCCACCCGACGTGCACGGTCATCGCCGAGGCACCGTCCGGGACGGTGAAGGGCGACGCGTCCTGCAGCATCGTGGCCGCGGTCTTCCAGCCCTCCGGCCCCGCGTGCTCGCCGCTCCCGTGCACGTGTGCTGCCTGGTTCTCTGACACTGTCATCGCGCTGCGCCTCTCGTAGACATCGGTGTGCCAGTGATGACCGGCAGCCGCGCGCATCTGTGACAGGTATGACCGTTCACTGGGTGAATCCCGCCCGGAACCATTGACATGGTCCCCACCGTGCGCGAGGAATAACGAGCAACTGCATGTGCTCGTTATGTGCTCGATCCATCGCTGCTGTATCGAGGGAGCCGTAGATGTCACACCGGTCCAGAACGCCCATGCTCGTCATAGCGGCCGTCACGGCACTAGCGGCCGCGGTCGCGCCGGCAGCCGTCGCGGTCCCCCAGGCACCACCAGCCGCGGACAAGATCGACCCCCGCGACCTGCTCGCCGAGAACCTCGTACCGGCCGAGACCACGCCGCAGCCCGGCGTCGAGCGCACGGCCACCTTGCAGAAGCTGTCGCTCGGCCGCGGCAAGGCGGAGCGCACCTACCTGATCCGGCTCACCGACGCCGCGGTGCCGACCTACTCCGGCGACGTCGCCGGGCTGGACGCCACCGCGCCCGGGCCGGCCGCACCCTCGACCCGTCCGCCGCCCGCGTGCGGGAGTACACCGAGTTCCTCGAGGCGGAGCAGGACGACTTCGTCACGCGCATGGAACGCGCGGTGGGGCACGACGTCGAGGTGCCGTTCACCTATCAGTTCGCCGTCAACGGCCTGACCGCCGTGCTGACGCCGGCCGAGGCCGCGAAGGTCGCCAAGGACCCCGCCGTCGCGCACATCGCGCTCGACAAGGAGCACGAGCTGCACACGGACGCCGGCCCGGTCTGGAGCAACGCGGACGCGCTGTGGAACGCCGTCGAGGAGCTCGGCCTGCCGGAGGACTACCAGGGTGAGGGTGTCGTCATCGGCACCATCGACACCGGTATCCACCCGAGCAGCCCCTCCTTCGCCGAGACCGGCGACGACGGCTACACGCACACCAACCCGCTCGGCGCCGGCAACTACCTCGGTGCGTGCGACCCCGCGAACACCGACCAGTACGACCCCGAGTTCCCCTGCAACGGCAAGCTGATCGGCGCCTACGGGTTCCTGGCCGCCGACGACCGGAGCGCCCTGGACGAGGACGGGCACGGCTCGCACACCGCCTCGACGTCGGGCGGCAACGTCGTCGACGACGTCACCCCGACAGCCCCCGAGGGCACGAATCCGCCGCCGTTCGACATCTCCGGCGTCGCGCCGCACGCCAACGTCATCAGCTACCGCGGCTGCTGCACCACCGCGGGCCTGGTGGCCTCGATCGACCAGGCCATCGCGGACGGCGTCGACGTCATCAACTACTCGATCGGTTCGTCCTCGCCGTCTGATCTGTGGAACGACTTCGACTCGATCGGGTTCCTCAACGCGCGGGCCGCCGGCATCTTCGTGGCGACCTCCAACGGCAACGACGGCCCCGGGTTCGCCACCACCGGCTCCCCCGCCGACGCCCCGTGGATCACGTCGGTGGGCGCCTCGACCCACAACCGGCACGCGCTGAACGCCCTGACGAACCTGACGAGCAGCACGACCGACCTGCCCGACCTGACCGGCAAGTCGCTGACCGGGCCCCTGCCCGCCACGGCGATCATCGACGCGAGCTCCGTGGGCGACCCGCAGTGCACCACGACCACCGGCCACGAGGCGGACTACGCCGACAAGATCGTGGTCTGTGCCCGCGGCGGCAACGGCCGCGTGGAGAAGTCGTCCAACGTCGCGGCGCAGGGCGCTGCCGGCTTCGTGCTGACGAACGACGAGGCCAACGCCGGCTCCCTGCTCGGTGACGCGTTCGCCGTCCCCGGCGTCGCCATCAGCTACGCCGACGGCCAGACGCTGCGGGCCTGGCTGGCCGAGGGCTCCGAGCACACCGGCGCGATCTCCGGCACCAACTTCACCATCGACGACGCGCTGGGCGACACCATGGCCAGCTTCTCCTCGCGCGGACCCAACCGGGCAGTCGACACGATCGTCCCGTCCATCACGGCGCCCGGCGTCGACATCCTCGCCGCGAACGGCGTGGCCGACGGCGCGTACGACCACGTCCAGTACGGCATCATCTCGGGCACGTCGATGTCGAGCCCGCACGTGGCCGGCGCCGGAGCCCTGCTCACGCAGGCCCGCCCGAGCTGGACCCCTGCGCAGCAGCAGTCGGCGCTCATGACCACTGCCCGCACCGGTGTGAAGGACTTCGACGGCTCCCCCGCCACGCCGTACGAGCAGGGCAGCGGCCACATGGACATCGGGGCCGCCGCACAGGCGGGTCTGCTGTTCGACGAGACGCCGGCGAACTACCTGGCCGCGGACCCGGAGGCGGGCGGCGACCCCAAGTCGCTCAACCTGCCGTCCTTCGCCGACACCCAGTGCCTGTCCACCTGTTCGTGGGAGCGCACGGCGGTCCCGCCGCCGTCAGCCCCCGCTGACGTCACGTGGACGGCCGCAGCGGTCGCCGACGACGGGCTCTCGCTCGACGTGACGCTCTCGCAGGACACCGTCTCCCCCGGTGACGCGCTCGGCATCTCCGTCACCGCGAACGTAGCGGACGCGCCCGAGGGCGAGACGCTGTTCGGACGTATCACGCTCACCCCGAGCAACCCGGACGTCCCGGCAGTGACCCTCCCGGTCGCCGTCGTCCCGTCCGGGGCGATCCTGCCCGAGGAGATCGACATCACCACGCGCCGGAACACCGGTTCGCAGGCCGTGACCGACATCCGGTCCACAACGGTCAGCGACTTCACCGGTTCGGTGAAGGGCCTGGTGGAGGCCGACCTCCACGAGGCCTCGCTCAGCCAGGACCCCACCAACGGTGACGCGTTCGACGACCTGAGCCAGGTCCACGTCACCACCCTGGAGGTGCCCGACGACGCGGAGCGGCTCGTCGCGGAGATCACCGCGGCCGAGGCGCCTGACCTCGACATGTTCGTGGGCACCGGCGACACGCCGAGCGCGGCCACCCAGGTGTGCGCCTCCACCACGTCGTCCTCCGCCGAGGCGTGCGACGTCCCCGACCCGGAGGCCGGTACGTGGTGGGTGGTCGTCCAGAACTGGGGCGGCAGCACCAGCCAGCCGGACGCGCACACGCTCGCGACCGCCGTCGTCCCGTCCGAGGACCTCGGTAACGCGGGCGTGGCCGGACCCGAGGGTGAGGTGCCCGTGGGCGAGCCGTACGACGTGCGCGTGCACTGGAACCTGCCCGACGCCGCCGAGGGCGACCTGTACTTCGGCACCGCGGTGCTCGGTACCTCGCCGGACAACGCGGGCGACATCGGTGAGATCCCGATCCGGCTGAGCCGGGTGGCCGACGACGTGACCAAGACCGCGTCGACGGAGACCGCCGTCATCGGGGAGACGATCGGGTACGACATATCGGTCGCCCCGAACGTGACACCGGAGGACCTCACCTACACGGTCACCGACACCGTGCCTGACGGGCTGACCATCGACCCCGCGTCGGTGACCGGCGGCGGCGTGGTCGAGGGACAGACGATCACGTGGGAGGTCGAGATGCCGACGCAGGTGGGCGCCACCGGCACCTACGAGGCGTCGACTCCCGCCGACGACCCGCAGTGCGCGGCGTGGGCAGGGTTCCGTGACCTAGGGGCGGCTGGAGTTGGGTTCAGCTCGCTCGACGGCGACAGCGTCGCCGTGAACGCCTTTGCGAACATCGGGCCGTTCCCGCACTACGACCAGCAGACGCCGGGCCTCATCGTCTCCGACGACGGCCTCATCACGATCGCCGGCGGCTATGCCGGCGAGCCGTGGACGCCGCAGGAGGTGCCCAGCTCGGCAGCTCCCAACGGAGTGATCGCGCCGCTCTGGTCCGACCTGGAGCTCTCGCTGGCGAACGACCGCGGCGTGCGGCTTGCGACTGACGTTGATGGCACGGTCGCGGTGGTCCAGTGGGACGACCCGTTCCCCTTCGACGCCGACCCGGCCGACCTGTCCAACTCTGTCGGCACGTTCCAGGCCTGGATCTACAACTCGGTGGCGGACGACCGTCCTGAGATCACCTTCGAGTACGGCGACGTCGGAGCGCTGCCGGCCACGGCCACCATCGGCATCGAGAACCTCGCGGGCACGCTCGGCACCGCCGTCGTGAACGCGGGCGACCCGTCCTCGGCCATCTCCGACGGCAGCAGCGTCTGCTTCGACTACGTGGGCCCGAACCTCGACCCGGTCGAGCTCTCGTACGAGGTCACGGTCGATCCCGACGCGCTCACCGGCGTCTACGTCAACTCCGCCGAGCACGTCACGTCCGACCCGTTCGACGAGCCCGCCGTGGCGGCGGTCAACGTCGCCGTGACGGGTCTGGCGCCGTGCGACGAGACGATCACCGGCCGGCACAACGGACGGATCGTCGTCGATGAGGGCACCACCTGCATCGACGGCGCGACCGTCACAGGCCGGGTCACCGTGTCCGACGGCGCGGGGCTGCGGGTCACCGACTCGCGGATCCTCGCGGTCGTCCAGGCCACGGAGGCGTCCGAGGTACGAGTCTGCGATACGAGCATCACGGGCACGCTGACCGTGACCCGCAGTTCCGGGGTCATGATCGGTGACCCGGCTGCGGACTGTGCGGGCAACCGGATCGCCGGCCCCGTCACCGTGACCAGGTCGGAGGGCCCGGTCATCGGTGGCAACCGGATCACCGGCGTGCTCACCTGCCTTCAGAACGACCCGCCGCCTGTGAACAACGGGTCGCCGAACACGACCAAGGGCAAGGAGCTGGGCCAGTGCAAGGGCCTGTGACGCACAGGCACTGACCAGGCGCCGACCGCCGCCGCGGCGCAGCCCTCACGTGGGGCTGCACCGCGGCGGCGGTCGCGCGAACCCCTTCCGCCCGAGAGTTACTCCCGAGAGATAGAGGCTTGTTCTTGTCCGACCTGTTCTGGCTCGTGACCGCCGCGATCTACGGATTCGGCATGGCCCAGGTGTTGAGACTTCGCTGGTTCGTCGGGCTTCCGCTACTCGCAGTCACCGGAGCCGTCTATATCGTGGCGGTCAACATCGTGAGTACTCCCGTGACCCGTCTCGATCTGAGCTCAGCGTGGAGTGCGGGACTGTTCCTCGGAGCGTTTGTCGCGATCCGTGCGAGGCGCCGGGCCGATCGGCGCGCGGAACGGGAGTCCCTGGAGGTGGACCGGGCGGCATGACGTCTACCCGCGACGACGCGTCCGGTCAGAAGCCGAAGGTCATGAGGCGCGGCATCTCGGTGCCGTGCCGGCCCGCGTCGTGCACGGCGCGCAGCACCGCGGCCTCGTGCGGGACGAGCGGCTCCGGCAGCGCGACGAACGGGAACCACGCCAGGTCGGCGGCCTTGTCCGCCTCCTGGATCGACGGCGTCCCGGTCCAGCGGGTGACCTCGAACATGAAGTCGACCCGCTGCTCGATCGCGGGCCCGCCCGGCTCACCGCGGTGCAGGACGGTCAGCGGCCGCACGTCCTCGGGGGCCACGACCACACCGAGCTCCTCGGCCGCCTCGCGCACGGCGGCGTCGATCACCGACTCGCCCTCCTCGACGTGACCCGCTGCCGCGCACGCCCAGAACCCGTCGCGGTAGCCGGTGCCCTGCCGCAGCTGCAGCAGGACCTGTCCTTCGCGCCGGAGGTACAGGTACGCGGCGGGGACGAGCGTGAACCGCTCGTGGTCCCGCTCGTCGTACCGGTCGCTCCCGACCGGAGCTACGCCGGGTGCCTCGGTCACGACAGGCAGCCCTGGCCGAGCAGCGCCTTCAAGTCTCCGAAGAGGGCGGGCGACTTCTCGACCCGCAGGCTGTCGGAGGCCCGCACCAGCGTCTTCTTGCCCGGCTCGGCCACGACCACATGGACCTCCGCCGAGCCCGGGTGGGTGGCGAGCACCTCGCGCAGCCGCACCATCGTGGCCTCGATCGCCCGGGTGTGCGGCACCGTCACGGCCAGCGGCGAGTCGGAGCCCACGGTGATGTCGGGCATGGCCACCTCCATGGCCTGCAGCGACAGGGTCTCGTCGCGACGGCGCACCCTGCCCCGCAGCACCACCACCTGGTCCTCGACGAGCATCGTCGAGTACGCCAGATAGGTCTCGCCGAAGAACATGACCTCGACGGCACCCTCCAGGTCCTCGACCGTCACGGCCGCCCAGGGGTTGCCGTTCTTGCTCATCTTGCGCTGCACCGAGGTGAGCAGGCCGGCCACGGTCACCTGCGAGTTGTCCGGGCGGCCCTCGTCGGCGATCAGGGACGCGATCGAGGTGTCGGCGGCGCGCTGCAGCACGTGCTCCAGCCCGGACAGCGGGTGGTCGCTCACATAGAGGCCGAGCATCTCGCGCTCGAACTGCAGCTTCTGCTTCTTCTCCCAGTCGGGCAGGTCCGGCACCTCGACGGAGAAGCCCATGCCCGCATCGTCGTCGGACGAGCCGCCGAAGTCCGCGAACAGGTCGAACTGGCCCTCGGCCTCCTTGCGCTTCACGCCGATCACGGAGTCGACCGCCTGCTCGTGGACCACCAGCAGCGAGCGCCGGGTGTGGCCGAGCGAGTCGAACGCGCCGGCCTTGATGAGGGACTCGATGGTGCGCTTGTTGCAGACGGGCGCCGGGACCTTGTCGAGGAAGTCCTGGAAGGACGTGAAGGTGCCCTTCTCCTCACGGCTCTCCACGATCGCGTCCACGACGTTGCGGCCCACGTTCCGCACGCCGGTGAGCCCGAAGCGGATGTCGCCCTTCACGGCCGTGAACTTGGCGGAGGAGTCGTTGACGTCCGGCGGGAGCACCGTGATGCCCATACGACGGCACTCGTTGAGGTAGAGCGCCATCTTGTCCTTGTTGTCACCCACCGACTGCAACAGGCCGGCCATGTACTCGGCGGGGTAGTTCGCCTTGAGGTAGGCGGTCCAGTACGCGACGAGGCCGTAGCCGGCGGAGTGCGCCTTGTTGAAGGCGTAGCCGGCGAACGGGACGAGCGTGTCCCAGACAGCCTTGATGGCGGCGGGGCTGTACCCCTTCTCCTTGGCACCCTTCTCGAAGTTGACGTACTCCTTGGCCAGCACCTCGGGCTTCTTCTTGCCCATGGCGCGGCGCAGCAGGTCGGCCTGTCCGAGCGAGTAGCCGGCCATGATCTGGGCGGCGCGCTGGACCTGCTCCTGGTAGACGATCAGGCCGTAGGTCTCGTCGAGGATCTCGGCGAACGGCTCGACGACCTCCGGATGGATCGCCTCGATCTGCTGCTGCTTGTTCTTGCGCAGCGCGTAGTTGATGTGCGAGTTCATGCCCATCGGCCCAGGCCGGTACAGGGCGATGACGGCGGAGACGTCCTCGAAGTTGTCGGGGCGCATCTGCCGCAGCAGGGACCGCATGGCCCCGCCGTCGAGCTGGAACACACCGAGCGTGTTGCCGCTGGCCAGCAGGTCGTAGGTGGCCTTGTCGTCGAGGGCCACGTTCTCGATGTCGACCGGGTCCTTGCCGTTCATCACGATGTTCTCGAGCGCGTCGTCGAGGATCGTGAGGTTGCGCAGGCCCAGGAAGTCCATCTTGATCAGGCCGAGGCCCTCGGACGTCGGGTAGTCGAACTGGGTGATGATCGCGCCGTCCTGCGGGCGCTTCATGATCGGGATGATGTCGATCAGCGGGTCGCTCGACATGATGACGCCGGCCGCGTGCACGCCCCACTGCCGCTTCAGACCCTCGATACCGCGCGCGAGCTCGACCACGCGCTGCGCCTCGGGGTCGGCCTCGTGCACCTGGCGGAACTCCGCCGCCTCCGAGTAGCGCTTGTCCTTGGGGTCGAAGATGCCGCTCAGCGAGATGTCCTTGCCCATGACGGCGGGCGGCATCGCCTTGGTGAGCTTCTCGCCCATCGCGTACGGCATGCCGAGCAGCCGGGCGGAGTCCTTGAGGGCCTGCTTGGCCTTGATGGTGCCGTAGGTGACGATCTGCGCCACGCGGTCGTCGCCGTACTTCTCCGTGACGTACCGGATGGCCTCACCGCGCCGACGCTCGTCGAAGTCGACGTCGACGTCGGGCATGGAGACGCGCTCGGGGTTGAGGAACCGCTCGAAGATCAGGCCGTGCTCCAGCGGGTCGAGCTCGGTGATGCCCATCAGGTAGGAGACCATCGACCCGGCCGCCGAGCCGCGCCCCGGCCCCACCCGGATGCCCTGGGCCTTCGACCAGTTGATGAAGTCGGCGACCACGAGGAAGTACCCCGGGAAGCCCATCTGGATGATGACCTCGACCTCGTAGTCGGCCTGCTTGCGGACCGCGTCCGAGTAGCCGTTCGGGTACCGCCGCAGCAGGCCCGCCTCGACCTCCTTGATGAACCAGGAGATCTCGTCCTCGCCCTCGGGGACGGGGAAGCGCGGCATGTAGTTGGCCGAGGTGTCGAAGGAGACCTCGCACTGCTCGGCGATGAGCAGCGTGTTGTCGCACGCCTCGGGAAGCTCCTTGAAGACCTTGCGCATCTCGGCGGCGGACTTCACGTAGTAGCCCGAGCCGTCGAACTTGAAGCGGTTCGGGTCGTCCAGCGTGGAGCCGGAGTTGATCGCCAGGAGGGCCTCCTGGCTGGTGGAGTCCTCCTCGCGCACGTAGTGCAGGTCGTTCGTGGCCACCAGCTTGGCGCCGATGGTCTTGGCGAGCTCGAGGAGCTGCTTGGTCACCCGGGTCTCGATGTCGAGCCCGTGGTCCATCAGCTCGACGTAGTAGTTCTCCTTGCCGAAGATCTCCTGCAGCTCGCCGGCCTGCCGGACCGCCTCGTCCCACTGGCCCAGCCGCAGCCGGGTCTGGACCTCGCCCGACGGGCAGCCCGTGGTCGCGATGAGGCCGTCGGAGTACTTCTCCAGCAGGTCCCGGTCCATGCGGGGCCACTTGCCCATCTGGCCCTCCAGGGAGGCCAGGGAGGACGCCCGGAACAGGTTGTGCATGCCGGTGTTGTTCTTGCTCAGCAGCGTCATGTGGGTATAGGCACCACGCGCCGAGACGTCGTCGGACTCCTGGCCCGCCTCGCCGTAGCGCACCCGCGTCTGGTCGAACCGGCTGGTGCCCGGCGTGACGTACGCCTCGACCCCGATGATCGGCTTGATGCCGGCCTTCTGCGCCTGTGCCCAGAACTCGTGCGCCCCGAACAGGTACCCGTGGTCGGTCGTCGCGATGGCGCGCTGCCCCTGCCGCGCGACCTCCTCCATGAGGTCGCCGATCCGCGCCGCCCCGTCCAGCATCGAGAACTCGGTGTGCACGTGGAGATGGACGAAGTCGTCGCTCTTCGAAGCGGTGGCGGTGGGCATGTCCACGATCTTAAGACTGCTCCCTGACACTCGGCGCGACCCGCGCCGAGCCTCTTCTCACATCACTTGTACGCGCCCCGTACGACCTCGAGCGCGTCCGCCAGGTCCTGCGGGTACTGCGACTCGACCTCAACCCGGCGGCCCGTCGTCGGGTGCTCGAAGCCCAGCCGGTGCGCGTGCAGCCACTGCCGCTTCAGCCCCACCTTGGCGGCAAGGACGGGGTCCGCGCCGTAGGTCAGATCGCCGACGAGCGGGTGGCGCAGCGCGGCGAGGTGCACGCGGATCTGGTGGGTGCGCCCGGTCTCCAGGTGCACCTCCAGCAGCGACGCCGACGACAGCATCTCGAGCGTCTCGTAGTGCGTCACCGAGGGCTTGCCGTCCGCGGTCACCGCGAACTTCCAGTCCGAGCTCGGGTGCCGGCCGATCGGCGCGTCCACGGTGCCCGACGTCGGGTCCGGGTGGCCCTGGGCGAGCGCGTGGTAGATCTTGTCGACGGTGCGCTCCTTGAAGGCGCGCTTGAGGCCCGTGTAGGCGAGCTCCGACTTCGCGACGACCATCAGGCCCGACGTGCCGACGTCGAGCCGGTGCACGATGCCCTGCCGCTCCGCCGCGCCCGACGTGGAGACGCGGTAGCCCGCCGCGACGAGCGCCCCGACCACGGTGGGTCCGGTCCAGCCCGGCGAGGGGTGCGCCGCCACGCCGACCGGCTTGTCGATCACGACCAGGTCGTCGTCGTCGTACACGATGCCCATGCCGGGCACGGGCTCCGCGACCACCTCGACGGCGGGACGCTCCTCCGGCAGGTCGACCTCGAGCCAGCCGCCGGGTACCACGCGGTCCGACTTGCGCACCTGGCGCCCGTCGAGGCGCACGGCGCCCGCCTCGGCGAGCTCGGCCGCGCGGGTGCGGGAGAAGCCGAGCATGCGCGCAAGGGCGGCATCCACGCGGTCGCCTGCCAGCCCGTCGGGCACCGGCAGCGTGCGCAGCGCCATCAGGCGGGGTCGTTCTGGTCGTCCGGCCGGTCCGCCGGCCGCTCGGCGGGCTGTGCGTCGTCCGTGTGCCGCTTGCCGTCCAGGCCGATGCCCCGCAGCGACAGCAGCGCGATCAGCACGGCCGCGGAGACGACGGCGATGTCGGCGACGTTGCCGACGAAGAAGCCCGCGTAGTCGATGAAGTCCACCACGTGGCCGCGCGCGAACCCGGGCTCGCGCACGAGGCGGTCCACCAGGTTGCCGACGGCGCCGCCGAGCAGCAGGCCGAGCGCGACCGCCCAGCCACGCGAGCCGAGCCGGCCGATCGCCCGGACGATGAAGACCACGACCACCGTCACGACGATGGTCAGGAGCCAGGTCATGCCAGAGGCGATCGACAGCGCGGCACCGGGGTTGTAGATCAGCCGGAGGCCGAGCAGGTCACCCACTATCGGGATGGTCGGCGCGTTCACGTCCAGCGCGGACTCGGCCCACCACTTGGTGAGCTGGTCGGCGGCAAGGACGAAGGCCGCGAGGACACCGGTCCAGACAACCAGCACACGGCTGCCGGACGACGGGGGCGTGGCTGCTGCGGGATCCGTCTCGCCGCCGGCCACGGCGGAAGGTTCAGCGGGAGTAGACATCAGGCAAAGTCTCCCATGCCGCGGACGGTACCGAGCCCGCCCGCCCGGAGGCCGGACGACGGGCGCCGTGCTGCTGGGCCTCAGGCCCCTTCTCGGCACTCAACAATTGATTCTCGATCAAAGGCACGCTGACCGGTAAAGCAGCGAGGCCCTTTCCCGGAAATCCGGGAAAGGGCCTCACCTGGTGCAGCACTACCGTCGCGTCACCGCACGACGGCAGTCAATTGACGCGAGCGTCAGTTGCAGGCCGCGTACTTCGTGAAGTTACCCGTGTTGAACAGGTTCAGCGGGCCGTCCCAGTGCCACGGCGCGACGCACACGTTGTTCAGGATGTTGACCGAACCGTCGCCGCCCAGCTCGTAGTCGCCGTCGTTGCAGGCCTTGTACTCGGTCACGTTGGCGGTGCTGCCCACGTTGCCCGGACCCTCCCAGTACCAGGGAGCGACACACACGTTGTTCAGAGCGTTGAAGCTGCCGTCGCTCTCCTCGTAGGAGACGACCTCACCAGCGGTGGCGACCTCCTCGGGGACCATCGCACCGTCGACGCCCGCGGGCAGCTCGGTCGTGCCGTAGCCCTCGAGCTGGTCGAACGCACCGTCAGCGGTGACGACACCCAGCGGGTCCGTGGTGCCGAGCAGCTCAGCCGCGGCGGCCGCGTCCGTTGCGCTGGCGGCGGGTGCGCTGATCAGCTCGGGCGTGTCGCCCATGACCATGGCGCTCGCACCCGAAGCAGCGGCGACGACCAGACCGGCCGACATGACAACGGCTGCCCCTGCACGGCAGGTTGCACGGAATCCTCGGATCATTGTGTTTTCCCCCTCGAATAGCTCAGACGAATTAGCGATGAACCACACACGTGTGATTCACCTCGACGAGCATCCGATGAGTAATTCACCCTGTCAATTCGAACGTGACGCGGCACACAGGGAATAAAACAAGACATTCCCGGACCGAACCCCGCGGCATTCCGCCAGGAATACCCGTAACCCAGACATCACAACCTTGATATCGGATATTCGAGGCGGTCGACCGCGGGGCTCCGGCGCCCCGGCGGCTAGGCGCCGCGACGCTCTTCGCGCGCCTTGGCCTCTACCGACAGCGTGGCCCTGGGGAACGCCTGGAGCCGCGCCTTGCCGATCGGCAGGTTGGTGAGCTCGCACGTGGCGTACGTCCCCTTGCGGATCCGGTCCAGCGCGTGGTTCGTCTGGTCCAGCAGGTCACGCATGTTGTTGACGAGCGTGAGCTCCTGTTCGCGTTCGAGCGCGCTCGAGCCGTAGTCGGCCTGGTCGTCGCCCGCCCCGTCGCCCGAGTTGCGCAGGAGGTCCGACAGCTCGCGGTCGGCGGACTCCAGCTCGCGTTCGAGCCGCTCCTTGTCCTCGACAAGCAGCGCGGCCAGCTCTTCGGCCTCGCGTACGGTCCAGGGTTCTTCGCCTTCGCGGACGGGGAACTTCTTCACGTCGCGCGTAAGGTTCGGGAACTCTTGCTTGATCGCGGCTCGCGTCGCGGTCGAGATCTTGGTCATGGGTTCCCCTTCACGGTCGCCCCCGGTGGTCAAGTCAACGAAGCGTAAGCACAAGCGGCCGGACGCACAACGGGGCACGCCGATGTGGCGTGCCCCAATCATGAGTGCGTCTGGCTCGTCGCGCACGGCGGCCGGGCGTGAGGTGGGGACGCCCGGCCGTCGTGCTCGACAGACAGTGCTGTCAGATGCCCTGCGCCATCTCGGCCGGACGGCCGGCCTGCTGGTTGTTGCGCGGCGGCAGGGCCGAGCCACGTGCGTCGAGATCGCCGAGCAGGTTCTGCAGGAAGCTCTTCAGACGGGTGCGGTAGTCGCGCTCGAAGAGGCGCAGCTCGTCGATCTTGCGCTCCAGCAGCGAGCGCTCCTGCTCGAGCTGGGACAGCGTGCGGTGCGAGGTCTCCTCGGCGTCGCGCACGATACGCGCGCCCTCGGTCTTGGCCTCGGTGATGAGCCGGTCGCCCTCCTCCTGGCCTGAGCGCACGTAGTCGTCGTGCAGCTTCTGGGCCAGCTGGAGCATCCCGGTCGCCGACTCCGGCTCGGGGCCGTTGCCCTTGGGGCCACCCGCGGGTCCCGTCGGCATGACCGGAGCCGCGACCGGCGCGGCCTGCGCCCGGGCCGAACCGGCGGCCTCGTTGCGCGAGAGCTCGGCGATACGTCGCTCCGCGGCGGCGACCTTCTGCCGGAGACCCTCGTTCTCTTCCTGGACGTTGGTCAGGGTCCGCACGACCTCGTCGAGGAAGTCGTCGACCTCCTCGACGTCGTAGCCCTCGCGAAACTTCGTCGCGGAGAACTTCTTGTTGAGGATGTCCTCTGCAGTAAGCAGTGCCATCGTGTCACCTCGAAAGTTAGAACGTAGGAACGCAGAACTCGGACGTCGGCGCTGCCCAGCCGCGCGCCCTCCGTCGAAGCCCACGGTAGCGGACGAGATCGGCGTGGGACACCGGGAGCACTGCCGGGCACGATTTCCTCACAGAGTGTGCCGTGTCACCCCAGGCCATATCCATGCTCTGGTCAATGTTTCCGGGGATTGGCGCAACAGCCCCAATCAGACCCGCCACGAACCGGCACAGATTCGACACCTTCACGCACTCGCGAGGAACCCGACCAGGCCCTGGAGCAGCGAGACGCCGAAGAACAGGACGATGAAGGCGAGATCCAACTGGACCTGACCCAGCCGCAGCGGCGGGATCAGGCGACGGAGGAACCTCAGCGGGGGGTCGGTGACCGTGTAGATCGCTTCCGCGATCACGAGCAGCACGCCACGCGGCCGCCAGTCCCGGGCAAAGAACTGCACCCAGTCGAAGACCAGCCGTCCGATGAGGAACAGGAGGAACAGCCACAGAACGAAGCCGATGAATTGCCAGATCACAGTCACAAGGCACAACCTAACCTGTCTGAACTGGGAAGCACACGAGAGCAAGGATCCTGGCCGCAACCGCGGCCGTCGAGGGACATGTGAGGGGCGGCCGCCGTAGCGACCGCCCCTCATACATCGTCCGGCTACACCGTCAGCCCTGTCGGACTCAGCTCTGGTTGTAGAAGCCGCCGCGCCCGTTCGGCTTCTCGGCCGGAGCCTGCTCCTCGGCAGCGATCTCCACGTGCTCGGGCGAGAGCAGGAAGACCTTGTTGGTCACCCGTTCGATCGAGCCGTGCAGACCGAAGATCAGGCCGGCGGAGAAATCGACCAGGCGCTTGGCGTCGGCGTCGTCCATGTCGGAGAGATTCATGATGACGGGGGTACCGGCGCGGAAGGCCTCGCCGATGTTCCGTGCGTCGTTGTAGGACCGGGGGTGCACGGTCGTGATCCGGCGTAGGTCCGAGGAGGACAGTGCCTCACGCGGCACACCATCGCGGTGCAGCGGCGTGACCTGCGCGTGCCGGTGATCCTCCACGTTTTCCTCCAGGCCCTCGTCGTAGTCGTCGAGGTACTCCTGCTCGCCCTGATCGTCGGCGAGGCCCAGATACAGCATGGTCTTGCGAAGCGCTCCGGCCATCGCTCATTCTCCGTTCGTCGCCTGCTGTGCGTCCTTCTGTCTCGGTGTCCAGCGGGCCCGCAAGCAGGTCCGACCTTGACCCCTGGTCGAGGTCGCCTTGACAAAAGTAGCCCGGCGCAATCCGACCCGGAAGTGCGACACGCCGTGCCACGAACAACTTTGCCAAAGTTGTTCAGCGAATGCTCGCTAAAAACGACATCCGTGTGATTTCGCAGGTCAGAGCGTTGCCACCGGCGTGTCGCGGAAGGACGATCCGGGCGCTGGCGTCAAATGAGCGCGATGATCCCGGCTTGCCTGCCCGTTGTGGTACCGGCCCTGCTGGCCCGGCGGTGGGAGAACAGGTCCGGATCCTCCAACGTGCAGCGATGCACCCGGCTCGCCGCGACACCGCGCGCGGCCAGCTGCGCCAGCACCCCGGACGGCAGGTCAAGCCCGGGTGTGCCGTCCCTTGTCGTCGCGTAGGCCTCGGGTACTACGCCGGCCACCTCGTCACGCATGGCGGCGGGCACCTCGTAGCACCGCCCGCACACGGCGGGCCCGACGACGGCGCGCACGCGCGCGGGGTCCGCGCCGTGTGCGACCAGCGCGTCCAGGGCCCTGTGCACCACACCGACGAGGACGCCCTTGCGTCCCGCGTGCGCCACCCCGACCACGCGCGCCTCCGGATCGGCGAGCAGCACCGGTACGCAGTCGGCGACCAGGACGCCGAGGCCCAGCCCGCGTTCCGCGGTGACCAGCGCGTCACCCTCCCCCGTCGACGCCGGCGGATGGCCGGCGGCCCACGCGGCACGGTCGCCCGGGCCGAGCTCCAGCACCGCGTCACCGTGCACCTGCGTGGCGAAGGCCACCGGCGCGCCGAGCCGTTCGGCGACCAGGGAACGGTTGACCGCGACCCGGGCCGCGTCGTCGGAAACGTTGAGGCCCAGGTTCAGGCCGCCACCGTCCGACGTGCTCCAGGGGGCCGGCGAGACGCCGCCCGCGCCGGTGGTGAAAAAGGCGTGCACCCCGTCGCCAAGTTCGACGGGGTGCACGCCTGAAGATGTCCGGCTGTCGCTCACGGGTGCGAGAGTACCCGGCGGCCGACTCCGGGCCGGATCACTTCAGGAAGTCGGGGACGTCCAGGTCCTCCGAGATACGGCGCGGGTTCTCGTCGTACAGCGGCGGCACCTCCACACGCTCGCCCTGCTCGCGCGAGACCTCCTGCCGGTTGAACGAGCCGTGCACCACGACGGCGGGCTCGTCGAGCGTGCGCGGCACGTCGTCCGAACCCTCGTCGTCGATGATGCGGGGCAGCGTGGAGACCGGCGAGGGCTGGTGCACCGGCGGGACTGACGGCGGCATGCCGTTGCCGTGGTGGTGCTCCGGTGCGCGGCGCGCCGCGTCGGACACGTCGGGCAGCGGCACCGGCGCGGTCGCGGGGCTCCGCGTCGCCGCGGGGCTCGTGACGGCACCGGCCACCTGGCCGAGCGCGCGGTTGTCCTTGCGCTCCTTGGGCAGGCCGCCGTCGAAGCCCGCCGCGATGACGGTGACGCGGACCTCGTCGCCCAGGGCGTCGTCGATGACCGTACCGAAGATGATGTTCGCCTCGGGGTGCGCCGCCTCCTGCACCAGGCGAGCGGCCTCGTGCACCTCGAAGAGACCGAGGTCGCTGCCACCCTGGATCGACAGCAGCACGCCGTGCGCGCCGTCGATCGAGGCCTCGAGCAGCGGCGACGAGATCGCCAGCTCCGCGGCCTGGACCGCACGGTCCTCGCCGCGGGCCGAGCCGATGCCCATGAGCGCGGAGCCCGCACCCTGCATCACCGACTTCACGTCCGCGAAGTCCAGGTTGATCAGGCCGGGCGTGGTGATGAGGTCGGTGATGCCCTGCACACCGGAGTGCAGCACCTGGTCGGCCGAGTGGAACGCCGCGATGGCCGACACGTTCCGGTCCGACATCGACAGGAGCCGGTCGTTCGGGATGACGATCAGCGTGTCGACCTCCTCGCGGAGGTTCTCGATGCCGCTGTCGGCCTGCACCGCGCGGCGCCGGCCCTCGAACGTGAACGGCCGGGTGACCACCCCTACCGTCAGCGCGCCGAGCGAGCGCGCGATGCGTGCGACGACGGGCGCGCCGCCCGTTCCGGTGCCGCCGCCCTCGCCCGCCGTCACGAAGACCATGTCGGCGCCGCGCAGGACGTCCTCGATCTCCTCCGCGTGGTCCTCCGCCGCCTTCTTGCCGACCTCGGGGTCCGCGCCGGCGCCGAGGCCGCGCGTGAGCTCCCGCCCGACGTCGAGCTTGACGTCGGCGTCCGACATCAGGAGTGCTTGTGCGTCTGTGTTGATCGCGATGAACTCGACGCCCTTGAGGCCGACCTCGATCATGCGGTTGACGGCGTTCACACCACCGCCGCCGATACCGACCACCTTGATTACTGCCAGGTAGTTCTGCGGAGTTGCCACGTCGTCTGCCTTTCGATCGGGTCCCGAGTCCCGACTCTCATCCCAGAACCCTCAGGTTGAGGTAGAGGGTTAGAGTTATGTCAGGTTGCTGCTGAGTTCGACGGTAGGTGCGTCGTCGAGGTGTGTCGAAGACATCGTTGCGCGTGTCGCGCACCGATGCACGCGAGAAATCACACGGATGTCATTTTGGGACGCGACCAGTCTGACCAGGGACGTCAGAAGCCCGATCTGCGGTGTTCCGCGCCTGACCTGCGACGTCACGAGTCCGACCTCGGCGTCATTCACCCCAGCGGGGGCGAAACCGGCAGGTGCTGGTCAGCGCGTGACCGGCAGGGCAGGCGACGACACGTCGATGGTCCTGGCCGACGGCTCCGCGCGCAGCAAGGTCTGGGCCACCTTGATCTTGAGCTCGACCTGCGCCCCGCTCCCCCACCGGATCACCCGTCCGTCCGAGAGCGTTGTCCGCACGTCGTCCTGCGTCGCCGCGCTGACCGTCTGGACGCGGCCCGCGAACTTCCGCGGCAGAGCGCCCAGCACCTCGAGCGCAGCGTTCATGGCGCGCCGGCCGGCCTCGTCGTCGGTGAGCGAGACCACTATCGACGGCAGGCGGTCGGGGACGTCCTCCACCGTGCCGACCCGCACACCCTCGGCGTCCATCAGCGCGTACACGTCGCCCGGCTGCGGGACGGCGGCCACCGGCTCGCGGGACGTGAGCCGCACCGTCAGGCCGTCCGGCCACGCGCGCGTGATCGCCACGTTCTTGACGGCGTTCATCGCGAGGATCTCCTCGCGCAGACCCACGGTGTCGATCCGCGGCAGCGGTATGCCCGCCTCGTCGGTCACGGCCTC
Source organism: Promicromonospora sp. NPDC050249 (assembly GCF_040656015.1). NCBI lineage: Bacteria > Bacillati > Actinomycetota > Actinomycetes > Micrococcales > Promicromonosporaceae > Promicromonospora > Promicromonospora sp. NPDC050249. The sequence continues at coordinate 28,289 of NZ_JBFAKY010000001.1, forward strand.
GCGCACCTGCTCGACGTCGACGGTGGTGCCCTGCCCGGACACCTGGACCTGCGCCGGGTCGAGCGCGAGCAGCGGCGAGAAGAACGTCACCCACACCAGGCCGGCGGTGACCGCCAGCGCGAGGGCGGTCCAGCCGATCCGGCGCCACATGCGGTAGCGGGCCATCGCCGTACGTTCGGCGAGCCGGTCGGCCAGCTGGTCCGACACCACGGCGTCGCGGCTGCCCGACGGCGTCGGGCGAGCCGTGCCGGGGCGGCTCGCCGGGAGCGGCTCCGGCGCCGGCCCTCGCGGTGCCGGCTGTTCGACCGAGCGCCGCGGGGCCGGTGCCTTCGCACCGGCCGGCCTGCGGCCGGGCCCGCCCGGCGCAGCAGGCCGCTGAGCGGACTCCTGCGCCGGACCCCTGGCGCCACGAGCGGTCGGCCCCGTGGCCTCCTGGCCGTCGTACTCGTGCTGTGCCGGACCCTCACCTGGGGGGCGCGGCCGTGCCGTGCCCGCGGCGCGAGGACGCGCGGGCGGTCGCATCAGTCCTCGCCCAGCCCCGTCGCCACGCGGCCGTTCAGGCGCGCCAGGACGGCGGGCCCGAGCTGCGTCACGTCGCCGGCACCGACCGTGAGCACCACGTCGCCCGGCCGGGCGAGGTCGGCGATCGCGTGTGCGGCATCCAGACGGTCCGGGACCGCGTAGACCGCGCCGTGGTCGGCCATCAGGTCGACGATGGTGCTCGCGGTGATCGTCGGGTCGGGCTCCTCGCGGGCACCGTAGATGTCCGTGACCACCACCTCGTCGGCCGCGGACAGCTCCAGCGCGAACTTGTCGGCGAAGAACTTGGTGCGCGAGTAGAGGTGCGGCTGGAACAGGACCAGCACGCGGCCGCCGTCGGCGATCTCGCGCGCGGCGGTCAGGATGGCCCGGATCTCCGTGGGGTGGTGGGCGTAGTCGTCGATGACGCGGACGCCGTCGGCGGTGCCCTTCTCCTCGAAGCGACGGCCCGTGCCGACGAACGCCTCGACGCCCGCGACCGCCTGCGCGGGCTCCACGCCCAGCTTCACCGCGGCGATCACGGCGGCGGTCGCGTTGAGCACGTTGTGCTTGCCCGGGACCGAGAGCCGCATCAGGATGCCAGGCACGTTGCCTGACACGCCGGCGCCGTCGGCCACCTGCTCGTTGGTGCCGAGGATGTCGCCGCGCAGTACCGCCGTGGTGCCCTCCGGCGTCGTCGAGATGTCCGTGACCCGCACGCGCGCCGTGTCGCTGGTGCCGTAGGTGATGACGTGGCCACCGGTCGCGCAGATGGTGGCGCCCACAGAGAGCGAGCCCTCGTCGTCGGCGCACGCGATGAGCCAGCCGTCGGAGACCAGGCGGCGCGCGAACCGGATGAACGCTCCGCTGAACGCCTCGGGGGTGCCGTAGTGGTCCAGGTGGTCCGCCTCGACGTTCGTCACCACGGCGATGGTCGGCGTGTAGTTCAGGAACGAGCCGTCCGACTCGTCGGCCTCGGCCACGAGCACGTCGGACGTACCGAGGTGACCCCCCGGCGTCGAGCCGTTGGCGGTCCGGACGGTGCTGCCGATCGCGTACGACGGGTCGAGACCCGCCTCGCGCAGGATCGTCGCGATCATCGCCGACGTCGTCGTCTTGCCGTGCGCTCCGGCGACGGCGACGCCGCGCCGGCCCTCCATCAGCGCGGCCAGCGCCTGCGAGCGGTGCAGCACGTTGAGGCGGCGGGCGCGGGCGGCGGCCAGCTCCGGGTTGTCCTCGTGCACGGCGCTCGAGATCACCACGGAGTCCACGCCGGTGAGGTGGGCCGGGTCGTGTCCGACCCACACCTTGACGCCCTCGGCCCGCAGGGCCTCCAGCGTCTCCGAGTCGGCGGCGTCCGAGCCCTGCACGGGCACGCCGCGCCCGGCGAGCAGGCGCGCCACCACGGACATGCCCGCTCCGCCTATCCCGATCATGTGGACGCGTCCGAGCTTCGCGACCTGATCCGTCATCTGATCCGTGACCGTGGTGCTCATGACCTGACCTCCGTGGTGTCGGTACCTGCTGACCGTACGGCTTGCTCGACGAGATCGACGACACGTGCGGCGCCGTCGGTGGTGCCGGCCGACCGAGCGGCCTTCGCCATGACACCGAGCCGCTCGCGGTCCGCGAGCAGCGGGGGAACGTTCGTGGACACCCACTCGGGTGTCAGGTCCGCGTCGTCCACCAGCAGGCCGCCGCCGGCCTGAACGAGCGGCGCGGCGTTCAGCCGCTGCTCGCCGTTGCCGATGGGCAGCGGAACGTAGATCGCGGGGATGCCGAGCGCTGCCTGCTCGCCCACCGAACCCGCACCGGAGCGGCAGACCACCAGGTCCGCCACCGCGTAGGCGAGCTCCATCTGCTCCAGGTACTCGCGGACCTGGTAGCGCCGGCGGTCGAGGTCGGGGACCGCCGCCAGCGTCTCGAGCACCTCGGGACTCCTGCCCTTGCCGGTCAGGTGCAGCACCTGCGCGCCAGCTGCGAGGATCTGGGCGGCGACGCCGGACACCCCGCGGTTCAGGTTCACCGCACCGAGGGAACCGCCGGTGACGACGAGGGTCGGCAGCGCCGGGTCGAGACCCAGCTCGGCGGCGGCACGGACGCGGACGCCCGCTGCGTCGGCCTCGCGCTCCTGCACGAGACCCGCGATCGCCTGCCGCAGCGGCAGTCCCGTCAGGACGCCGCCGCGCAGCGGGGTGCCGGCGAAGGTGAGCCCGACCCGGGCCGCCCACCGGGCACCCAGGCGGTTGGCCAGGCCGGGACGCATGTTCTGCTCGTGGATCACGATCGGGATGTCCTTGCGCCGGGCCGCGAGGTACGCCGGCGTGGACACGTAACCGCCGAACCCGATGACCGCCTGCGCGTCGATCTCGTCGATCGCGTCCTCCGCCGACTTCACCGCGGCGGCCAGCCTGCCCGGCAGCCGCAGCAGGTCCGGGCTGGGACGCCGCGGCAGCGGCACACGCGGGATGGGCCGCAGCTCGTAGCCGCGGGCCGGCACGAGCTCGGCCTCCAGACCGGTGGTGGTGCCGAGCGCTAGCACGCGCGCGCCGGGCTCCCTGCGCCGAATCTCGTCGGCCACCGCGAGCAGGGGGTTCACGTGTCCTGCGCTACCGCCACCGGCGAGCACCACCGACACAACTGCTGAGCTCATCATCACCTTCTCGTCGTCGCCCGGCCGAACGGCGCGGGCGGATCGGTGCGCGGCCACCCCGCCGCGACAAGACCTGAGGTGCTGGATCTCGTCACGGATGGGGCCGCCGTGCACATTTCTACCGTCTACGAACCGCGCCGCCCAGCACAGCCAGTGACTTGCGGACGACGCTACCGCGTGCAGCCAGTGCCTTGGCAGCCCCTGGCTCGGTCCGGGCGAAAGAGATCACCATCCCGAGCGCCGCCATCGTCGTGATGAGCGCGGACCCACCCGCTGACACCAGCGGGAGCGGCACCCCGATCACCGGCAGGACGCCGATCACCACGCCGATGTTCACGAACGCCTGGCCCACGATCCAGCAGCCGACGGCGGCGGTGGTCACCTTGACGAACGGGTCGGTGTGCCGCCGGATCACCCGGCTCATCGCCAGCCCGAGCACCGCGAAGAGCGCGAGCACCAGCACCGTGCCGAACAGGCCGAGCTCCTCGCCGATGACGGCGAAGATGAAGTCGTTGTGCGCCTCGGGCAGGTAGTTCCACTTCTCGCGGCTCCCGCCGAGGCCCACGCCCCACAGCCCGCCGGTGCCCAGGCCGAACAGGCCGTGCAGCGACTGGTAGCAGTCGGAGGCCGCGTCGCACTCGGCGCCGTAGGTCGCGATGATGCGCTGGAGGCGGTCGCCGCCGTCCTGCTGCAGGATGAAGACGTAGCCCACGACGAAGGCCGCGAGCACTCCGCCGAGCGTCATGAGGGACATGGGCACGCCGGACACGAAGAAGGCGCCGGCCACCAGGAGGCCCATCACGAGCGCCGTGCCGAGGTCTCCCCCGGCGAGCACCAGCCCGAGCACCAGCACGGCCCCGGGCGCGGCGGGCAGGATCGCGTGCGACCAGCTGCCGAGCAGGGCCTGCTTGCGACCGAGCACCGTGCCGAGCCAGATCGCGAGCGCCAGCTTGGCGAGCTCGGACGGCTGGAAACGCACCGGCCCGAACACCAGCCAGTTCTGCTGGCCGTTGGTGACGTCCCCCATGAAGATCACCGCGACGAGCAGCACCAGCGCGATCGCGAGACCGGGCAGCGCGAGACGCTTGTACCAGCGGACCGGCAGGTGGGCGGCGACCAGCAGCACGGGCAGACCCATCAGCGCGTACTGCGCCTGGACCAGGAACGCCGCGTACGGCGACTCGTCCGCGGCGATCGACGTCACCGTCGAGCTGGACAGCACCATGATCAGGCCGATGACGGTCAGCAGCCCCGTGACGCCCACCAGGAGGTAGTAGCTGGAGACGTTCGAGTTCCACTGGCCCAGCCAGGAACGCGCAGGAGCGCCGCGGTTCGTACTCGTCGTGGCCATACCCGTCCCTCCGGCTCAGGCGGTGAGCTCACGCACCACGCGTGCGAACTCCTCGCCGCGCTGGGCGTACGAGGTGAACTGGTCCTGCGACGCACCGGCAGGGGCCAGCAGCACGGTGTCCCCCGGCTGGGCCAGGTCCCGCGCTGCGGCTACCGCCCGGTGCATCACGGACCCAGTGTCACCGGGATCGATCACCACCACCGGGATCTTCGGCGCGTGTCGGGCCAGCGTGTCGGCCAGCGGCCGGGGGTCCGCGCCGATCACGACTGCCGCGCGCATCCGGTCGGCGCGGGACGAGACGAGCTCGTCGAACGTGGCGCCCTTGGGCAGCCCGCCGGCGATCCACACGACGGTGCCGTGCGCGAAACCGGCCAGCGAGGCGGCCGCGGAGTGCGCGTTCGTCGCCTTCGAGTCGTTCACGTACGTGACGCCGTCCGCCTCGGCGACGCGCTGGATGCGGTGCTCGCTCGGCCCGAAGGACCGCAGTCCGTCGCGGACGGCGGACGCGGGCACGCCGTGCGCACGGGCCAGGGCGGCGGCGGCCAGGGCATCGGCAACGATGTGCGTGGGCACGACACCGTTGTGGTCACCCAGCTGCTCGAGGTCGGCGAGGGTGCCGAGCTCCGCGGCGCTCTTGCGGCGGTCCGGATCGTCGCCCGCGGCGTGGAAGGCGCGGTCCACGAGGACGTCGTCGACGAGGCCGAGGTCCCCAGGGCCCGGCATGCCGGCCACGAAGCCGACGGCGCGCGCGCCCTCGACGACGTCGGCCTCGCGCACCAGCTCCTCGGTCCTCTTGTCCGCGGCGTTGTAGACGCAGGCGACCTTCACGTTCTCGTAGATGCGGCCCTTGTCGCGCGCGTACGCGTCGATGGAGCCGTGCCAGTCGAGGTGGTCCGCTGCGACGTTGAGCACCGCGCCCGCTTCCAGCGACATCGTGTGCGTGAAGTGGAGCTGGAAGCTCGACAGCTCCACCGCGACCACGTCGAGCGTCGGGTCGAGCGCCGCCTCGACGAGGGACCTGCCCACGTTGCCCACGGCGGCGGTGCGCAGGCCGGCGGCCCGCAGGATCGCGACCAGCATCTCGACGGTGGTCGTCTTGCCGTTGGAACCCGTGATGCCCAGCCACTCGGCGGGCTGGTCGGAGCCCAGGCGGTCGACCCGCAGGCGCCAGGCCAGCTCGGGCTCGCTCCACACGGGCACGCCCGCGGCCAGCGCCGCAGCGACGACCGGGTGGTGCGGCGCGAAGCCCGGCGAGGCGACCAGCAGGTCCGCCTCGGCCAGCACGGCGGCCGCAGCGTCGGCGTCGAGCCCGCGGTGGTCGGCGTCGTCGGCCTTGTCGTCGACCGTGACCAGGGAGGCGATCCGGGGCGCCAGGACGCGCTGCAGCGAGCGGCCGGTGACGCCGAGGCCGGCCAGGACCACCCGGGCCTCGGCGAGCGGGACGCGCGGCTCGACCGTCCCGTAGGTGTCCGAGCCGGCCGCGTCCGTCACGAAGCGACCCACTCGGCGTAGAAGATGCCCATGCCCAGGCCCGCGAGCAGGCCGGCGATCAGCCAGAACCGGATGACGATCGTGACCTCGCCCCAGCCGGACAGCTCGAAGTGGTGCTGCAGCGGCGCCATCTTGAAGACCCGCTTGCCCGTCATCTTGAAGAATCCGACCTGGATCACCACCGAGGAGACGATGACCACGAACAGCCCACCGAGCATCACCGCGAGCAGCTCGGTCCGCGACAGGATCGACAGGCCCGCCAGCGCGCCGCCCAGGGCGAGCGAGCCGGTGTCGCCCATGAAGATCTTGGCGGGGTTGGCGTTCCACCACAGGAACCCGACACACGCGCCCGTGACCGCCGCGGCGACGATGGCCAGGTCCTGCGGGTCGCGCACCTCGTAGCAGCGTGGTCCGGCTGTGGCGACGAGCTGGCACGACTGGTTGAGCTGCCAGATCCCGACCAGCACGTACGCGCCGAACGTGATGATCGAGACGCCGGTGGCCAGGCCGTCCAGGCCGTCGGTCACGTTCACCGCGTTGGACCACGCGGACACCAGCAGGTTGGCCCAGATCACGAAGAGGATGAGGCCGACGGTGGCGCCGGTGGCGCCGACGAGCGACAGGTCGAGGTCGAAGTCCGTGTCGCGCAGGAACGAGATCTTGGTCGACGCCGGGGTGCGCGAGTTCTCGTTGGGGAACTGCAGCGCGAGCACGGCGAACGAGACGCCGACGACGCCCTGCCCGATCAGCTTGGCGCGCGGGGTCAGTCCGAGGGAGCGCTGCTTGCGGATCTTGGTGAAGTCGTCGAGGAACCCGATCAGGCCGAGGCCCGCCATGAGGTAGAGCGCGAGCAGCGCCGACACGCTCGGGAGCCGCTGCGAGACCAGCATCGAGGCAGCGACGCCGAAGACGGTCGCCGCGATGATGACGACGCCGCCCATCTGGGGCGTGCCGCGCTTGATGAAGTGCCCGGTGGGGCCGTCCTCGCGCACGAACTGGCCATAGTTCTTGTGGATCAGGAACTTGATGAAGACCGGTGTGCCCAGCAGGGCGACGAACAGCGCCACCGTGGCGCTGACCAGGATCGCGATCACTTGTTGTTGTCCTCTATGGTCTTGGCGCCCGACAGGTGGTCCCCGAGCGCGGTCAGCCCGGCACCGAGGGAGGACTTCACGAGCACGACGTCGCCGGGCTCCAGCGACTCGTCCAGCAGCTCGCGGGCGGCGGCGATGTCGGGCACGAAGATCGACTCCGAACCCCAGGAGCCCTCCTGCATGGCGCCCTCATGGATGTGGTAGGCGCCCTGGCCGACCACCACGAGCTGCTTGATGTTCAGCCGCACCACGAGCCGGCCGATCTCGTCGTGCGCCGCACGGGCGCTGTCGCCGAGCTCGAGCATCTCGCCCAGCACCGCAACGGAGCGGCGGGTCCGGCCGGACACCACCGCGAGGGTGCGCAGCGCGGCCTTCATCGAGTCCGGGTTGGCGTTGTACGCGTCGTCGATCACCGTGACGCCGTCGGGCCGCTCGGTCACGGCCATCCGGTGCGGGCTCAGCGCGGTGGCCTCGGAGAGCCGCTTCGCGACGTCGGCCACCGGCACGCCGAGCCGCAGCGCCACCGTCGCGGCAGCGAGCGCGTTGCTCACGTGGTGCGCTCCGACGAGCTTCAGCGCGACGTCGGCGCGCTGCTCGTCGGCCTCACCGCCGCGGGCGACGCGCAGCGTGAAGCTCGCCCTGCCCATGGGGTCGATGGTGATGTCCTCGGCGCGGACGTCGGCGGACGGGATGGTGCCGAAGGTCTGGACGGTGGTGCCGGGACCGGCCAGGCTCGCCATGGCGACGACCCGCTGGTCGTCGGCGTTGAGCACCACGGAACCACCGTCGACGACGCCGGAGACCATCTCGGACTTGGTCTTCGCGATGATCTCGACGCTGCCGAAGTGGCCGATGTGGGCGACGCCCACCGCGAGCACGACACCGACGTCGGGCGGCGCGATGCCCGTGAGGTAGGCGATGTTGCCGAGTCGGTCGGCGCCCATCTCGAGCACCAGGTAGCGCGTGGCTGCGGTGACCCGCAGGACCGTCAGCGGCAGGCCGATCTCGTTGTTGAACGAGCCCTTGGTGAAGACGATCGCGTCCTCGCCACCCGCTTGCGGGGTGAGGAGCTGGCCCAGCAGGTCCTTCGTGGTCGTCTTGCCCACCGAGCCGGTCACGGCCACGACCTGAGGCACGACGCCGCCGTGGGCGCCGCTGCGCGCCGTCGCCAGGACGTAGCGCGCCAGCTCACCGATAGCCGCCTGGGGGTCGTCCACCACCACCGTCGGCAGGCCGTCCAGCTCGCGGGACGCCAGCACCAGCGCGGCACCAGCGGCCACCGCGGTGGCCGCGTAGTCGTGACCGTCCACCCGGTCGCCCGGGAGCGCCACGAAGAGCACACCGGGCGCGGCGTCGCGCGAGTCGATGATCACCGCCCCCGTGACCGTGACGTCCGGGTCGGCGTGCAGCCGCCCGCCGGTGGCTGCAGCGACCTGGGCCGCAGTCAGCTCGATCATGCCTGTGGTGTCCTCTCCTGCACGGGGTCCTGCTCTGGCTACGCGTACTGCTGGGGCCTGCTGGGGTTACAGGTACTGCTGGGGTTACAGGTACTGCTGGGCTTGCACGTACTGCTGGGGTTACACGTTCTGCTGGGGTACGACTGCCCGGTCCGCCAGCGCTGCGCGCGCCTCGACGCGGTCGTCGAGCTGATGGTCCACGCCGGCGATCTCCTGGACGGTCTCGTGCCCGCGGCCCGCGACCAGCACCGTGTCGTCCGGGCCGGCAGCGAGGATCGCGGCGCGGATGGCGTCCGCGCGCGGGGCGACCTCGTGGACCTCCACGGTACGCGAGCCGCTGCCGTCCGCCGCATCGACGGTGCGGCTCGGCGTGCCGTCGATCCCGGTGCCCGCGAGCACCTCTGCCCGCACCTTCGCGGGGTCCTCGTCGTGGGGGTCGTCGTCGGTCACGTAGACCACGTCCGCGCCGCGGACGGCGGCGGCGCCCATGAACGGCCGCTTGCCCGGGTCGCGGTCGCCCGTGGCGCCGAAGACCACGGAGAGCTTGCCCGGCGTCGTCGGGCGCAGGGCGGCGAGACTGAGCTCGAGCGCCTCGGTGTTGTGCGCGAAGTCCACGACCACGCGCGGTGCGGTGGCGAGCACCTCCATCCGGCCGGGGACGGTGGCGCTGAGGCCGTCGCCCGCCGCCAGCGCGTCGGTCACGTCGCGGATGTCCGAGCCGCCCTCGAGCACCATCGTCACCGCGAGTGCAGCGTTGGCCACGTTGTAGCCGCCGGGCAGCGAGGTGGAGGTGCGCAGGGTGCGCCCGTCGCGGTGGGTGAGGGTAAAGGCGGATCCGGTGCCCGACGGCGCGACGTCGGTCACGGTCCAGTCGGCGTCCTTGCCGGGGAGCGTGGTGAGCGTCGCGACGGGGATCTGCGCGGCCTGCGCCATGCGCTCGCCCCAGGTGTCGTCGATGGTGACGACGCCGCGGCGGGCGCGGGCGGGCGTGAACAGGTCGGCCTTGGTCGCGAAGTACGACTCGAAGTCGCCGTGGAAGTCGAGGTGGTCCTGGGTCAGGTTGGTGAACCCGGCGACGCCGAACACGACGCCGTCGACCCGGTGCTGCGCGAGTGCATGGGAGGAGACCTCCATGGCGAGCGTGCGCACGTGGTCCTCGCGCATCGCGGCGAGCAGGGCCTGCAGGTCGGCGGCCTCGGGGGTCGTCAGGACGCTCGGGATGACGCGGTCCCCGGAGCGGGTCTCGACCGTGCCGATCAGGCCGCCCTTCCAGCCGAGCGCCCGGAGCAGGTGGTCGAGCTGGTAGGTGGTGGTGGTCTTGCCGTTCGTGCCCGTGACGCCGAAGGTCATCAGGTCCTCGGCGGGGTTGCCCAGTACCCAGGCGGCGACCTGGCCGAGGATGGCGCGGGGATCCTCGTCGGCGACGAGCACCGGGACTTCGTTGCCGGTGTCGATCAGCTCGGCTCCGCGCGCATCCGTGAGGATGGCGCTGGCCCCGCGCGCGACGGCGTCGGCGGCGAACTGCGCGCCGTGCGAGCGAGCACCGGGGACTGCCACGAAGAGGTCTCCCGGCCTGGCGACCCGGTTGTCCGAGGCCACGCAGGTGACCGCGGCATCAGCGGGATGACCTGGGGCGATGGTGAGGCCGAACGCGGCGGCGAGGTCGGAGACCTGGCGCGCGGTGGTGGCCGCCGGGCGGATCCGGTCGAACGGGGATGTCACGGGGTAGAACCTACCGCGTCCGGGGGTAGGGGCCTGTCCTGTCTGTGGGGCTTGGGTGGTGGTTGTGGGGTGGTCAGCAGGGGCTCGTGCACCTTCGGCGAGCCGGGCCGAAAAACCACCCGGCGGACTCTGTCCAGAGAAGGGCAAGGCTAGAAATCGTACCGATCGTCGTGGGCCAATCTCTTCGCCATCCGCGCGCGATCACGGCGTTTGACCTCGCCATATACGTCCTCGGCAACGTTCCGATACACCTCGACCCAGTCGATGGGAGCACCAGATCTAGCAGCGCGTTCTCTCACCTGGTCTGCCGGCAAGTTGATCGACAGGTCTTCTATCTCGCCGAAAATCTCGGCGATGACGTCCGGTGGACCACCGACCTCGACAGACCTCATGTAGTACTCGCAAAGCCCCTGCAGCAACGCAATTTCCTGATACTCGGACAACACACGATCGACCAGTCGATAGAAAACCGACAGTTCAGTCAACGACGCGAATTCATCAGAAATCTCGCCCGAATCAATATCAATAGCAAACGAAATCTCGTCGCTGTTCTCACACACATTGCGAACCGCATCGTATGAAGCAAAGTGATATCCAACCCCCTTTAAAAGCAGGGCAATATCAGAGATGGGGGCCAATGAATAGAGTGACGTCAAAATCTCCATGATTGGACCTATTAGAAGTGACTCGTCCGCGTCTTCGTAATTCATCGCCTATCCCCACCAACGCAGAACATCTCGACTCTAATCTCCGACTCCGATGGATCAGTAGAACCAATTGCTCCAATCACTGCCAGCGGGCACCCCTCGCTCTAGACTCGAACGGAACGAGACTCTCCCCTGCAGGCGGGGCCCCCAGGCGATCCCAGTAGATCCAGAGATGCCCGCTCCGAGGGCACCTGAACATGACAGTTGCCTGCGTGTAGAGCTGATCGACCGCCACGCTGTCGGAAGGGTCGTCGAACACGGAGTCCGCGATCAGATTCCACTGGTAGGGGTGCGGGATATCCCCGCTCGTTGAAATGATGTAGCCGCACACCCAGTTGAACTTGGCCATCAGTGCAGCATCACGCCATCAGCAAGTCGCAAGTAGAAACCTGCTCCCATCGGCTTCCAGTCAAGACGTTCCAGCTCCCGTTTCGACCGGAGCAGCCAGTCGGCAGGCCCGCCCGGCCAGTCCTCAAAGCCTCGTGGAGTGAGGTCGCTAGGAACCATCGTTTCCTCACCATGGAGACGACGCAGGACCGCAATAGTCTTCGCCTGGTTCTCTTCTGAGAGGTCGCCGTCCACTACCTCCCACGTCACTTCATCGAGCATGAACCAGTCATGAAGTCCAGAGATCAGTAGAGCTCTCATCGCCTCGGTTGTTATGGCACCTTGGGCAGGCTCACCGCGCGAGGGTTACAGCTTCCGGTAGCGATCCCGATCGCCTCTCCATGAACGTCGCCACGTCGTCCTTCTTGGATCCTGCAACTGCTGACCTAGTTCGACAGGTTCGATGCCTGAACACAGCGACGTCGGATGTCACGTCACAGGACGACGCTGGTCTCGTCGATTTCATCCACCAACCAGAGGACACCATTTCCGTCGAGAACCCATGTTTCACCATGTCGCTCAGCGGCGATCCGGCGCCCCGTCTGTACGAACAGTGACTCCCAGCAACACTCAACCCAACATGGCGTCAACGTCGCCACTACCGGCGGCCAAATTTCCCCAGATCGCACGTCAGCCCGTTCCGCGCGAAGATCTGCCTCGAACTCCGGGCCCATGTCCCCAAACACAGTCAGGTATCAGCCAGCTTCGTCGACGAACTGAACCGTTGCGTCCGACGCAGTTGTCGCACCAAGCCCCACCAAGACCCGTTCGACGTGGGCGTAAAACCCTCGGTCCGCGGCGAGAAGCAATGCGCCCTTCATTCGGGTACTCAACGAACGCCACAACCCACGCGAACTCCAGAGTAAAGATCACCGAGTTTCCAACAGCTTGCCGAATTCAAATGACCCCCTCAGGGAACCCAAAGTGCTCACCCCCCTCGCTCACCAACCTCCATGCCTCAATGTTTCCAGACGTGTCTGGAAATGCCTCAAAAATCAGATCGTCCGCGAGCGCAAGCCGGAGGTGACCTGCAGCTCCATGAATAATTTCTTTAACGCGAATGTTGCGCGATCGAAAGGCTCCATTTATCACGGAAATCCTCTGGTCGAACATCGTCATATCGGTCGATTTTCCTCCTGGTGCCGGGTAGAGAAGATCTCGGCTCCCTACGAGGATCTTTTCCTGCCGGACGAGCCTCGACGGGCACTGTACGTGGAGTCGAAGACTCCCAGGCGGCCCTCCACGAGGGTCAAAAGACAGCACAACCAGATCAAGCGCCCGCCCGATCGAGGCTACTGAAACACCGAGAAGGCGCGAGTCGATTTTCGCTGACCAGTTATCCGCATCCAAAAATTTGCCGCCCCTCCCTAACGATCCTGTGATAGTCGTATCCCTTTCCCGTAATTCGGTCGTGCAACTGGCGACGCTGATCTGGCGTGACCTTCTGCCCTAGACCGTGCTCAATTTCCTTGATCGCATCGTTGAACTGCTTATTCTCTGCCTGATTGCCTCGTGGTGCATGATAACCATCATCGTCAACATCTTCCGCATCCCAATCACCGAGGACGCTGTCCCAATCGAACCCATCGAACGGACCGCCACCACCAGCATTGTGGACCAGGACGTCTTGTACACCGACGTGGTAAGTGTGCAGGCCGGAAACTGTAAGATTATAAGCCGCATCCGACTTAATTGACCCCAGGTCGAGAACACGGGTAACAGTCAGAGCGCTACCATCGGCACCCAACACCTCTTCCCCCGCATCTAGTTCCTGCGCACCTTCCCACGCCTGATCGGTCACCGACCAGAACGGATGGTCCTCGGTCGTGACGATCAGCTCGCCGTCGACCTCGAACTCAAACAGGTCATCTTGATGGACCCACACGTGCGTGACCTTGCGCGCGGCCTCCTCGCCACCCTCGGGATCGGTCGCGATGACCTCGTCACCAACCTCGATGTTCTTGATCTGCTTACGTGATCCATCGGCCATGAGCACAGGCGTAGCACCAGCGAAGCTGCATGCAGCTCCCCAGGGGATCTCGTCAGCAGTTTTTGTAGCGTCTGCGACTTCGTCGCCGTGGCTGGCGACGTTGGGCCCGGGGATGAAAAGGGTAGCCGCCGACAGGGCAGCGTCACCGTTGCTGCTGTCTTCGTAGGCGGAGCAGCCCTTCTGCTTGCAAGCCAGGTCCAGGCCCAGGTTTGCTGCTTCGGCAAGTGGGCTGACCCAGCTGGCATTCGTGAGGGCCTGTTCGGATCCCGGCGAATACAAACCGGCCAGGAGCAAGTCATAGGCGAGAGTGTGCTGCGGGCCCTTGTAATCACTATGCAGGTCCACGGCATCATCGCCCCAGTTCCATTCCGAGCCATCGACCACATCAGGAATCCCTGTCGAGATGGTCATAGGTCCGGAGTAAGTGCCTGTGCCCCAGCCGGTGTTCCACCCGTCACTGTTGGAGCCTTCACTGCGGAGGTACGCCTTGGACTTGGGGTGGCTGAAGCTCACGCCGTCCTGGTGCCACGGTCGTGGTTCGAGCCCGTCAGGGTCCCACCACGTAGTTGGGTTGTTGTTGGCGTACGTGTACGCGTTCCACTGCTGTGGATCGGCCAGGTCCATAACGGGGTCCACGGTCAGGAACCTGCCAACCGTTTCGTCGTACCACCTAGCCCCCACCAGGGTCAGGCCCGTGGCACCGTCCCGGACCTTGCCGAGGAACTCATGGTCGCCAGGAGCCGAGACTCCGCCACGTTGCTCACCGAACGGCAGCGTGTAGTGCTTGTCCACGCTCGTGGTGATCGACGTGACCGCATGCGACCCGGCAAACTCACCCGCGTCCGTGGAGTCACCGTCCGCGTTGAGGTCCCTGCTGCCCTCGTAGTCGTAGCCCCTCTGGGTCGTCACTCCGCCGTCGACGTCGCCAGCAAGTCCGCGAGTCCTGTAAGTCTCGTCGGTGCGATTGCCAAGAACGTCGTCGTACTGGAAGGACGCCCAGTACGGAGCAGACCCGCCCAGTGCGGCGGTCGACTTCGCCAGCGCACAGTTGCCCGTAGCAGGCGTCCATGCCTCGGTCAGATGGCGCAGCGCGTCGTACTGATAGCACTGTTGGTCCGCGGCGCGGCCCGCCGTGGTCGGCTTGTCCTTGGCGCTGAGGACGTTGCCGGCGTCGTCGTACGCGTACCTGATGTCGAGCTCGGTTCCGCCGATCCGTTCGCGGTCAAGCTTCACGTTCATCAGCCGGCTGGTGCCGACCTCGTAGCCGTAGGACACGACGGTGCCGTAGGTGTTACCGAGGTCGAGATAGGACAACCGGCCGAAGACGTCGGTGCGGCTGGAGGCGACGTACGTACCCCACCCGAACCCGCCACCCATCCACTCGGCGACGCTCGTCTCGTCGTCGAAGTGGGTGGTCACCGTCTCCTTGCTCAGCCCACCGGCGGCCGGATACGTGGTCGAGGCGACCTGCCCGTCCGCCGTGTAGGTGACCTTCTGCTCGTAGGTCCCCGAAAGGCCCGCCATCTTGGTGTTGGTGTCTGGGATGACGGTCACGGTGCGCGTCGGACGATAGGCCGCGTCGAACCCGGTCAGGGCCGTGACGAACTCGCCGCTCCCGTCGGCCGACGGCGCAACGCGGGTCGAGCTCGTGACCTGGCCCTTGGCCGACGGCGGGTTCGTGCCGGCGTAGGAGGTCAAGACGTCATACGTCCACTTGGCGCGGAGTGCGCCTGTGCCGGCCGTGTCCTGCCGGACCGTCTTACGGCGCCCCAGCTGGTCGTAGGTGTAGTGCAGCTTCTGGTTCGCGCCGTTCATCACCCAGGTGACCTGACCTGCGGCGTCGTACTCCGTTTCCGTCTTGCCGGCGTCCGGGTCGATGGCCACGACCTGTCGGCCGAGCTTGTCGTACTGGTACTCCCATTTGTTGCTATCGGGGTCAAATACCTTGGACAGCCGTCCCGCCTTGTCGTACTCATACTTCGTGGTCTGCTCGTCCAGGTCCAGCACGCCGGCCAGCGTGCGGACCGACAGGTCCTTGACCGGGTCACGGAGGAACTGGCTCAGCGCCACGGTCCGGCCACGGGCGTCGACCTTGGTCTGGGTCGGGGTCGCGCCGTCCGGAGGAATGACGGTCGTAGTGGCACCGTCGTAGTGCGTGGTCGTGCGCCACCGCTCGTAGGCCGCATTCGAGATGGTCCCCGTGAACAGGGCCTCGGTCCGGACTCGTCCTAGGCCGTCGTAAGTGAAGACCGTGGTGGCGTCCGGCTCGACGGCCGCACCCACCAGGGTCGTGCTCGGCTTCCCGGTCGCGAGCCAGCCTGAGGTGGTGAACCAGACCCGGCCGTTCCCGTCGTACTCCGTGTCGGTGATGAGCCGGCCGTTGACGGCTTCCTCGTCGCCGTCCAGCGACTCGGTCTGCGTCTGGATGGGCCGCAGCAGACCGTCGTACAGGGCCACGGACACGTGGTACTTGACCCCGTCCGCGGCGAGCGTCTTGGTGGTCACCGCGTTCACACCGGTGCGCGATGTCGAGTAGGCGTACGTGACGTTCGCCGACTTGCCCTGGCGGTCCGGGTACGTCACCGACAGCAGGCGGCCGGCGGCATCGTAGGTCGCCGTAGTCAGGTGGCCGTTCGGGTCGCTCACCTTGGTCGGTACACCGAGCAGTGGGTGCAGGGTGGTCGTCGACTCGTGTGCTGTCAGGGTGACGCCGTCACCGTCGCCATCGCCCGTGCCGTCCGGATCCGGGCTCTTGGTGGTCACCGTGGCAGGGACACCATAGGACTCCGCATATCGAGTCTCGGATACCCGCCCCAACGGGTCGGTCGAGCTCTCTACACGGCCCCGGTCGTCATACACCGTGTGCACGGTCGGAGACGCGTTGTTGAGAGCACCATCCTTGTCGTTCGTCTTGACGCTCGTCGGCAGCCCTCGGTCGCCAGGATCGTCATAGCTGATCTCTGACGCCCCGATCAACTGGTCGGGAGTGGTCTCCGTGATGGCGCAGCGCACGCTGACCGTCTTGGTCGTAATCGGCACCACGAAGTGCTTGGCGCTGTCTTTCAGATAGCCGGTGGTGGTGCAGATGTCGTCCGACGTCGTGTTGTCGTCAGCCGTCTCCGAGAACGCCCCGTAGTCGTTGACCTTGGTGACCTCTCCGTGCTCGCCGTACTCCGTATCGGTGCGCGTCACGTACTCCTGCGAGCCGTCGGCCGTGTACGACGCGGTGTAGACGTCCATCCGGGTGGTCCGGGTGGCGACCAGCAGGTCATCCGTCCCGGCACTACCCGTTCTCGCCGTCTCCTCTGCCTCGGGGATGGTGATCGTCTTGGAGACCCCGGTCTGCCCGTTGAGCACCGTGGTCACTCCCGACCTCCAGCCTCACCTGCCCCGACGGCTGACCGAAGAACGACTGCCAGGGCGTCTTCTCGTCGAGCGCTTCGACCTCGTGGCCGCACCGGGCGGCGGTGGCCAGGGCGTCCGACATCGTGGGCTCTTCGACGGGGCACTCCAGCACGGGCTCGTCGCCCAGGCTCATCGCCGACAGCATCCCGTCGGCAGCGCCGGTCGCGACCAGAGCTGATGCACCCGTCGCGAGCACCAACAGTGCCGTCATCGCGGCTACCGCGCTGCCGGCACGCGTCCGGATCCCTCGCGCCGAACGCTCCCACACCGCACTCGCCGTTCGACGCGCCCCACCCATGCCCAAAACATCCGCATAGGGGAGATTAAGGGGTAAGAAGGAACCAATCTTACCGAATTGCGGGTGAACTATTACCCGCTGAGGGTGATGTTTCGAGGCTACGGACGAGGGCCACGCAGGCCCTCGTCCCGGTCGCCCTCGAGCACCGCGATGCGGTGCTCGAGCCGCCTGATCCGGTCGTACAGGTCCACCAGGGTCACGCCGTCGGCAACGACGCCCGGCCGGTGGCGGTGCCGCCGGACGAAGTCCTCACGGCTCTCCCCGGCTCCCTGCTGGAACGTGCTGGGGCTGGCGTCCCAGCCCGTCGGCTCCGGGCGGCTGCCCGCGCCCGTCGGCTCCGTACCGCTCGGGAAGAGCGGCTCACGGAGCTTCTTCTGCAGACGCCTGATGAGCACGCCGCCGAAGATCACCGCGAGCAGCGCGCCCAGCGGGATCACGAGCCAGAACAAGGGGGTCTCGAACATGGCTGCAGGCTAGCGGCGGTCCGGAGCTGGCGGCACTGTTGACCCAGCACTGTTTACGCAGGTGAGGTGTGTTGCTGTGAGTAGACGATGTCTACTCACAGCAACACACCTCGCAGACCAACACCTTCTGCCGGTCGGTCCCGGCGGAGGCAATCCGCTACCGCGACACCAGGTCCGGCAGTTCGCCGTCCACCAGCCCGGACGTGTGCAGGTGGCACGCCACCAACCGCCCCTCCTCGGCCTGCGCCGTCCGCCCCAGCACGGGCAGCTCCGTGCGGCACACGTCCATGGCGTGCGGGCACCGGGGCGCGAACGGGCAGCCCGGCGGACGCTGGGACAGGTCCGGCGGCGCGCCCGGGATGCCGGTGAGCTCCCGCCGCGGCCCGTGCAGCGGAGGGAACGACCCGAGCAGCCCTGCCGAGTACGGGTGCCGGGGCTTCGCGTAGACGTCCCGCGCGACCGCCGTCTCCACGATCTCGCCCGCGTACATGACGGCGATCCGGTCGGCGACCTCGACGAGCAGCGACACGTCGTGCGTGATGAGCACGACGGAGAACCCCAGCCGCTCGCGCAGCTCCATGACCTGCTCCAGGATCTGGCGCTGCATGACGACGTCGAGTGCCGTCGTGGGCTCGTCCATGATGAGCACCTGCGGCTCCAGCGCGAGCGCCATCGCGATCATGACGCGCTGCCGCATGCCGCCGGAGAGCTGGTGCGGGTAGGACCGCAGCCGGTCCGCCGAGATGCCGACGAGCCGCAGCAGCTCGGCCGCCCGCTCCCTGGCCTCCTCGCGCCGCATCCTGGGCCGGTGCGCGAGGATGCCGTCGATGAGCTGGCGGTCGACCCGGAACACCGGGTTGAGCGAGCTCATCGCGCCCTGGAACACGATGGCGATGTCGCGCCAGCGGGCGGCCCGCAGCTCGGCGTCGGACAGGGAGAGCAGGTCCGCGCGCTTGCCGTCGCGGCCCGTGAGCCACACCTCGCCGCCCGTGATGAGACCGGGCGGCGACAGGAGCCTGGTAGCCGCGTAGGCGAGGGTGGACTTGCCGCAGCCCGACTCCCCCGCCAGCCCCAGCACCTCGCCGCGGTTCAGGGTGAGCGAGACCTCCCGCAGCACGTGCGTTGGATCGTCGCCGAACCCGTAGTCGACGCTCAGGTTCCGGATCTCCAGGACCGGGTCCGACGGCGTCGGCGCCTGGGCCTGCGCGCTCGTCTGGGTACTGATGTCCGTCTGGCTCATGACCGTGCCTCCCGCACCACCGGGGTGAACCCCACGCGCGGTCGGATGCCCCGGCGGCGCAGCGAGCGTGCGTGCAGGCCGGTGGACCGCAGGCGGGGGTTGACGATCTCGTCGATACCGAAGTTGACCAGCGTCAGGGCCATACCCAGCAGGGCGATGCACGCGCCGGCGGGCACGAACCACCACCACGCGCCACGCTGCAGCGCGAGGTTGTTCTGCGCCCAGAACAGGATGGTGCCCCAGTTCCACTCGCTGACCGGCGTGATGCCGATGAACGACAGCGTGACCTGGGACAGCACGGCGAACGTCACGGTGCCGACGAAGCCGGAGGCGATCACCGCCGTCAGGTTGGGCATCACCTCGGCGAGCACGAGGCGCCACGTGCGCTCACCGTTGGCCCGTGCCGCCTCGACGAAGTCGCGCTTGCGCAGCGACAACGTCTGGGCCCGCAGCACACGTGCGCCCCACGCCCAGCCGGTGGCGCCGATGACGAGCGCCACCGTGAGCCCGCCCGCAGACGGCAGCTGCGCGGCGATCAGGATGATCAGCGGCAGCTGCGGGATCACGAGGAACATGTTCGACAGCGCGGACAGCGACTCGTCGCCGATGCCGCCGACGAAACCGGCGGTCACGCCGACGAGCACGCCCACCACCGTGGCGCTCACGCCGGCGACCAGGCCGACGACGAGCACGCCACGCGTGCCGACCACGAGCTGCGACAGGATGTCGCGGCCCGTGTGGTCGGTCCCGAGCCAGTGCGCCGCCGACGGCGGGCTGAGCAGCGCGTCGCTCACCTGGTTCGGGTCGTACGGCGCGATCCATGGGCCCAGCAGCGCGAGCAGCGTGAAGAAGCCGAGGATGACCAGGCCCGTGATCACCTTGCCGTTGCGCAGGAACATCAGCCGGTTGTTCATCGGTCCTCCGTCCGGGTGCGGGGGTCGAGCAGGGCGTAGGCGAGGTCGGCCACCATGTTCGCCACGAGGACGGACAGGGTGATGACCAGGAAGCAGCCCTGCATCAGCGGGTAGTCGTGCGTGGAGACCGCCTGGTAGAGCGTGTAGCCGATGCCCTGGTAGGAGAAGACCATCTCCATGATCAGCGTGCCACCGACGACGAAGCCGAGGGACAGGGCGAAGCTGGAGACCTGTGGCAGCACAGCGTTGCGGGCCGCGTAGCCGAGCATGACCTGGCGCTCGGGCAGGCCCTTGGCGTGCGCGACGGTGACGTAGTCCTCCGAGGAGACCGTCACCATCATGTTGCGCATGCCGAGCACCCAGCCCGCCACCGACGACAGCACCACGGTGAGGGCCGGCAGGAAGCCGTAGTAGACGACCGAGCCGATGAACTCGCCCGTGAACGCGGGCACCAGGCCGCGGTCGTAGCTGCCGCTGGACGGGAACCAGCCCAGGTTCACCGACAGGACCGCGATGGTGATCAGGCCGAGCCAGAAGTACGGCACCGCCTGGAAGAAAGTCGCCACGGGCAGCAGCCCGTCGGCCCATGTACCGCGGCGCCAGCCGAGGAACGTGCCGATGAGCGAGCCGATGACGAACGCGATGATCGTCGCCACGCCGACCAGCCCGACCGTCCACGGGAGCGACTGGCTCACGATGTCCGCGACCGGCGTCGGGAAGTGCGTGAAGGAGAGGCCCAGGTCGCCCCGGAACAGCAGGCCCCAGTAGTCGACGTACTGCTGCCACAGGCTGGTGTCCTGGTCCAGCCCGAACAGCACGCGCAGCGAGTGCTCGGCATTGGAGTCGATGCGGCCCTGCATGCGGCCCAGCAGAGCCGTCACCGGGTCGCCCGGCAGCAGGCGCGGGATGAAGAAGTTGATAGTGATGGCGGCCCACGCGGTCAGCGCGTAGAACGCGACCCGGCGCAGCAGGAAGCTCATGCGTTCCCCTCCCCACCGCTGGTCGAGACCCCACCGTCGATCGAGCCCGCACCGCCGGTCGAGCCTGTTGCGACCCCCGAACCCGCAGGCACCAACGGCCGGTCCTCCCGGTCGCTGTACCCCCAGCAGGCCGCCGACCGGCCGGCCGACACCTCGATCAGCTCCGGCGTCTCGCGCCGGCACAGGTCGGTTGCGTACGGGCAGCGCGGCGCGAACCGGCACCCGGGCGGCGGGTCCACCAGGCTCGGCGGCTCGCCGCCGGTCCCCTGGTCCCGCACGGCCGCCGCACCGGCGCCGGCAAGGTCGTCCGGGTCGGGCGCTGAGGCCACGAGCAGCCGGGTGTACGGGTGCAGCGGCTCCTGGGTGACCGACTCGCTGTCCCCGGTCTCCATGACCTGCCCCGCGTACAGCACGGTGGTCCGGTCGGCGAAGTACCGCGCGGAGGCGATGTCGTGCGTGATGTACAGGACGGCGATCCCGAGCCGGTCACGGAGATCGGCCAGGAGGTTGAGGATGCCGAGCCGGATCGAGACGTCGAGCATCGAGACGGGCTCGTCCGCGAGCAGCACCTCGGGCTCCGCCGCGAGCGCCCGCGCGATGGCGATGCGCTGCCGTTGCCCGCCGGACAGCTCGTGCGGGTACTTGTCGACGTACCGCGCGGCGGGCGTGAGGTGCACGCGCTCCAGCAGCTCGGTCAGGGCAGCCTCCAGCTGCGCTCCCTGCAGCCTGCCCCGGTGCAGCCGCAGCGCACGGGTCAGGGTGTAGCGCACGGGATGCACGGGGTTGATGGAGGCGAACGGGTCCTGGAAGATCATCTGCACGCGTCGCACGTACGCGCGGAATGCCCGCCGGCCGCGCACCTGGACCTCGGTGCCGTCGAGCAGGACGTGGCCGGCCGTGATCGGGATCAACCCGGCCAGCAGCCGGGCGACCGTGGACTTGCCGGAGCCCGACTCCCCCACGACGGCCAGGACCTGGCCGCGGTGGAGCTCGAGGTCGACGCCGTCCACGGCGTGGATCGCCCGGGCGGGCGGACGGCCGGCGATGCGGCGTCCACCCGCCCGGAAGTGCTTGGTGAGGCCGTGCGCGGCCAGCACCGGTGTGCTCTGACTCATCAGCCTTCCGCGGGCTCGAGGTTCATCAGGATCTGGGCGGCCTGCACGCCGGTCGGCTGCGGCTGGTTGTAGGGGTCCTCCTCGGAGGGCCAGCCCACGTAGTTCTGCGTCGAGTACTGCGCGGTGGCCGGGCGGGTCCAGATGGCGATGCCCGGCACCTCCTCGACGAAGACCTTCTGGACGGTCTCCAGCGCGGCGGCACGGGCGGCCTCGTCGGGCGCCGCGGCGTAGTCGGCGAGCGCCTGGGTGGCGTCGTCGTTCTGGAACCGGCCGAAGTTCCACGTGGCCGGCTCGCCCAGCTTCTTGTAGTGGGCGCCGTCCATGATGTCGGAGTACATGTCCCACGGGGTGGCGCCGCCGTCGGTCCAGTGCAGGGTGGCCTGGAAGTCGCCGCCGGGGATGACGTCGGCGAACCAGCCGTCCTGGTTGACGGGGTTGACCGTCGCGGTGGCGCCGAGCTCGGCTGCCGAGTTCTTGATGAGGTCGAGGGCGGTCAGGTAGTCGTTCCAGCCGGCGGGGTTCACCAGCTCGAACGTGACGTCCTCGCCGTCGGGGTCGACGAGCTTCTCGCCCTTCCAGGTGTACCCGGCGTCCTCGAGCAGGGCGCGGGCGCCCTCGACGTCGACCTCGTACTCCTGGCCGGCGTACTCGGGCGAGAGGAACTCCTCACCGGCGGGCAGGGGCAGGCCGGTCACGCTGGTCAGCGGGGGGTTCACGCCGGACGTCGCGACGTCGACGAGCTCCTGGCGGTCGATCACCATGTTGAGCGCCTGCCGGAACGCCTTGTCGTCGAACGGCTTGGTCTCGTTGTTCAGGTAGAGGACGTCGATGCCGAGGCCGCCCGCGGCGTACTGGTTGTAGTGCTCGGGGTCCTGGGCGATGTAGACGTTCTCGAAGTCGGCGATGAACGTCCAGCCCCACTGGGCCTCACCGGTGGTGAGCGCCGTGGTCAGGGCGTTGTTGTCGTTGTACGACGAGTAGCGGATCTCGGGCACGGCAGGCTCGCCGCCCCAGTAGTCGTCGCGGGCGACGACGGTGGCGGCCTGCGGCGTCCACGACTCGAGCGTGTACGGGCCGGTGCCGACCGGCTCGGGGTTGGTGTCGGTGGTCGGGTCCTCGACGTCGGCCCAGATGTGCTCCGGGACCATGACCAGGTCGTACAGCTTGGACTGGTTCACGAACTGCCCGGCCGTGAACGTCACCGTGACGGTGGTGCCGTCGGTCTCGATGGTGTCGTAGGGCAGGGCCGCGGCGTTGAGCGCGTCGAAGTCCTTGCGCAGCTGGATCGAGAAGGCGACGTCGTCCGCGGTGAACTCCTCGCCGTCGGACCAGGTCACGCCCTCGCGGGGCGTGATGACCGCCTCGGTGAAGTCCTCGTTCCACACCACGCTCTCGGCGAGCCAGGGGGACGGCTCCTCCGACGGCCGTGCCTGGTTACGCATCATCAGCGGCTCGTAGATGGTGAACGCGTAGCCGAGCGACAGCGCCGACGAGCCCGTGGCGAACGGGCTGTGGTTCTCCGTCTGCACGCCGTTCGGCATGCCGACGGTCAGGGTCTCCCCGCCTCCGGTCTGGGTGCTGCCTTCGCCTCCGCCGCCCCCGCCGCAGGCCGTGGCCAGCAGCGCGATGGCTGCCGCGGCTGCCGCCGCGGCGACGTGCTTGTGAATCCTCACGGTGTGCCTCCTTGCACTCCTCCCGCGTGTGCGGGACGGATGGTTATGTGGTCAGTTCGTTGGTCAGTCGCAGGTCCGCGACGGACCTGCCGGTACGCAGCCGGTAGACACCCGGCGGCGTGACCCAGTCCTTGGTCTGCGGGTCCCAGACCTGCAGCGCCCGGGCCGGGACGGGTACGCGGACGGTGGCGCTCCCCATGGCGGGGACGTCGGCGACCGCGAAGCCGCCGAGCCATCGCACGGGGCGGCTCGGGCCGCCGTCGGGCGCCTCGATGTACACCTGGACGACCTCACGGCCCGCGCGGCGTCCGGTGTTCCGGACCGTCACGTACACGGTCAGGGTCGCCGGGGAGTCGTGGGCCTCGCCCCGGGCGAGGACCGCGTCCTCGTAGTCCCAGGTGGTCCAGCCCAGGCCGTGCCCGAACGGGGCGGCCGGGACGGGGGCGTCCGCGCCCCCGGCGGCAGGGCCGCCGTCGGCCGTAGCTGCAAGCCGCCGTTCCCAGGCCCGGTAGCCGATGTCGGTGCCCTCGGCGTAGTCGACGACCCCGTCGACCGGCCGCGCGTGCGGCACCGGGACGTCCTCGAAGCGCGCGGGAAGGGTCCACGGCAGGCGCCCGGACGGCTCGGTGACGCCGGTCAGCACGTCGGCGAGCGCGGTGCCCGCCTCCTGCCCGGGCAGCCAGCCCCACAGCACGGTCGGTACGTCGGAGAGCCAGGGCAGCAGCACCGGGGCCCCGGCATTGATCACGACGACGGTGCGCGGGTTGGCCGCGACGACGCGGCGCACGAGCTCGTCCTGGTTGCCCGGCAGGTTCAGGTCGGGGCGGTCGTAACCCTCGGACTCGACCTCGGCGGTGGTACCGACGATGACGACGGCGACGTCAGCGGCCGCGGCGGCCGTCACCGCCCGGGCCAGCTCGTCCGCTACCGAGGGGCCGGGCAGCCGGTGCACCAGGGCGGCGCGCACGAAGTGCCCGTAGCCCACCGCGTGCACCACCTGGAGCGTCGCGTCGAGTTCTGCGGCTCCGCTCGCCGTGACCAGCTCCGCGATCGGGTGGTTGTGCCCCGAGGAGAGCACTATGCCCTCGTCCACCCGGGTGTCCCCCTCGGCCACGCTGGCGCCGTCGACCTGCACCCTGTGCACCCCGACCGTGCCGACGCCGAGCTCGTGCTCGCCCGCCTCGTCGAGACGGACGAGCGCCCGCAGCCGGACGGCGTCGGCGTCGGGCCGGACGTCGTGGAGCCAGCCGGTCCACTCGCGGGCCGTGTACTCCTCGAGCGTGCTGCCGTCGGCGGCGAGCAGCTCGACGTGGAGGCCGGGCTCGCCCGTCGCCGGGTCGGTGCACCGGGCGAGGTCGAGCTCCGGCGGGTTGTGCAGAGCGCGAGCGCCGGCCAGCACCGTCACCTCTGAGCCCTGCGGCAGCGCGGCACGCAGTTCGTCGGCCGGGTACGTGAGGCGGTCGGGGTGCACGAACGACGAGCCGCCGCCCTGGAAGAACGGCTCCACGGCCGCGGGTCCGAGCAGCGCGACACGCAGCGGCCGGGCCGGGTCGTGCCCGAACGGCACCAGCCCGGCGTCGTCCTTGAGCACGACGACGGACCGCGCGGCGAGCTCGCGCAGGAGCAGCTCGGCCGGAGGCTCGCCGGTGGTCGCGGCGGCGAGGTGGATCGCGGCGTGGACACCGGCAGCGGCCGCACCCGTGCGGTCGCCCGCCCCGTCGTCGGGCAGCGTGAGCCGCCCCGTGCGGTGGGCGAGCCGCAGCAGGCGCAGCACCTTGTCGTCGAGCTCGGACTCGGCGACCTCGCCGGAGCGGACGGCGTCCAGCAGGCCGTCGCCCCACGCGCCGTCGGGTCCGGGCATCTGCAGGTCGAGGCCGCCGCGCACCGCGGGCGCCACCGACTGGGTGGCCACCCAGTCGCTGACGAACAGGCCGTCGTAGCCCCACTCCTCCTTGAGCAGGTCGACCACCAGCGGGCGGTGCTCGAGGAGCCTGGCGGAGACGCCGCCGGTGTCGGCGCCGTTGTAGGCGCCCATCACCGACCACGGGCCGACGTCGCGCACGAGCCGCTCGAAGGGCGCAAGGTAGGCCTCGCGCAGGGTCCGCTCGTCGAGGCGCGCGAGGTAGCGCGTGCGCTCGGTCTCGGAGTCGTTGGCGACGTAGTGCTTGACGCACATCCCGACGCCCCGCTCCTGCGCTGCGCCCACGAGAGCCACCGCGATCTCGGCGGTCAGGTGCGGGTCCTCGGAGTAGCACTCGAAGTGCCTGCCGCCCACCGGCGTGCGCTGCAGGTTCACCTGCGGGGCGAGCACGACGTCGACGCCGTGCCGCTTCGCCTCGGCGGCGAACAGGGCACCCGACCGGCGGGCCAGGTCCAGGTCCCAGGTAGCCGCGAGGGCGGACGGCGCGGGGAACATCGCCGACGTCCCGCCGCCCGGGCCGCGCACGCCGACCGGACCGTCGGACATCACCACCGGCTCCAGGCCGAGGCGCGGCACTGCGGTGGTCGCCCACATGGAGGCGCCCACGACGAGCGACACCTTCTCCTCGGCGGACAGCGCGTCGAGAAGGCGGAGCAGCTCGGGCTCCGGGGCGATGGCTTGCGCGGTGGGGGCCTGCGTGGCGGCTGCCTGCGTGGTGCTGGCCTGCCTGGTGATTGCCTGCGATGACAACGTGTGCTCCGTTCAGCGTCGGACGGCTGCCACGCATTCAACCACACTTACTTACTGGTTAGTAAGCCAGTTCACCCCGTATCGTATGGGCATGTCCGAAGCGACCGAGCAGGCTGCCCCGAAGACCAAGCGACCCACCCGTGCCCACCGGCGGGAGGAGATCCTCGCCGCGGCCACGCGGGTCTTCGGGTCCAAGGGCTATCACCAGGGCTCGCTGGTCGACGTCGCCGCGCAGGTAGGGATCACGCACGCCGGCGTGCTGCACCACTTCGGCAGCAAGGACAAGCTGCTGTGGGAGGTGCTCGAGTACCGCGACCGCGTGGACGTGCAGCACCTGGAGGGCAAGCACATCCCCGGCGGGATGGACCTGTTCCGGCACCTGGTCACGACCGCACGCCTGAACGCCGACCGGCGCGGCATCGTGCAGGCGTACGCGGTGCTCACCGGCGAGTCGGTGACCGACGGGCACCCGGCGTCGAGCTGGGTGGCCCACCGGTTCTCGGTGCTGCGCGGCGAGATCTCGCAGGCGGTGGTGGAGCTGGCCACGGAACGGGACGTGCGGCTGCCCGACGGCGAGGCCGAGCGCGCGGCGGGCTCCGTCATCGCGCTGATGGACGGCCTTCAGCTGCAGTGGCTGCTCGACCCGGACGCCGTCGACCTCGCCGAGGCCACCCGGTTCGCCATCGAGTCGATACTGACGGCGACGCTGGGCAGCACCGTGGAGATCACCGGCTCCTGATCAGCGACGCCTGATCACGGGCCGGTGAGCCCAAGGGCTACCACTCGGTCTTGAGCCGCCGGTGCTCGTTCTTGCTGGGCGGCACGTCCATCTTCTGCAGGGTGAACCCCATGATGTCGCTGAACACCGGCGCCGCGACGTCGCCGCCGAAGATCGAGCTCTTCGGGCTCTTGAGGAAGACGGCGACCGTGTACCGGGGGTCGTCGGCCGGGGCGACGCCGATGAACGACGCCATGATGGTCCAGCCGTTCCCCGCGGGCATCTGCGCGGTACCGGTCTTGCCGGCGATCCGGTATCCGGGGATGTCGGCGTTGGTGCCGGTACCGCCGTCCTCGGTCACCGTCTCCATCATCTCGACGACCATGTCGGCGGTCTTCTCGGAGATGACGCGCTTCCCGGGCTCCCGCTCGGCAGGTGTCACCGTGCCGTCCGGGCTCGTCGAGCCCTCGAACAGGGTGGGGGTCATCCGCACCCCTCCGTTCGCCACCGTCGAGAAGACGCTGGTGGCCTGCATGGCGTTCACCGAGAGCCCCTGGCCGAACAGGACCGTGTACTGGGTGCGACCGTCCCAGTCGTCCACGTCGTCGGGCGGCATGAAGCCCACCGACTCGCCGGGCAGGTTCAGGCCCGTCGGCTGGCCGAGACCGAACTTCTCCAGGTACTCCTGCCGCTCCTCGAGGGGGATCTTCTCGCCCGCCTGGACGGTCCCGGTGTTCGACGACTGCGCAAGGATCCCCGTCAGCGTGAGCCGCTGCACCGGGTGGTCGTGCGAGTCGTGGAAGGTCTGGCCGTTCGGCGCCGTGTACGTGTCCGGCACCGTGAACCTGCTCTCCGGGGTCCAGTAGCCGCCCTCCAGCGCTGCTGCCGTGGTGATCACCTTGCCGGTCGAGCCCGGGTCGAAGACGTCCTTCACGACGCGCGAACCGTCCGCCACCGCCGCGGTCGAGCGGTCGTTCGGGTCCACCGAGCCCGAGTCGGCGAGCGCCAGGATCTCGCCGGTACGGACGTCCTCCACGATGGCCATGCCGTAGGCCGCGCCGGTCTTCCGCTTGGCCTCGTCGAGGGCGTCCTGCGCCTTCCACTGGATGTCGTGCACCAGCGTGAGCATGACGTCGCTGCCCGGGACCGCAGGGACCGACTCCTGCCCCGCCGCCGGGATCCGCAGGCCGTCGAGGCTGCGCTCGTAGGTGTCCGACCCCGCGGTGCCTGCCAGCATGTCGTCGTACGCCATCTCGATGCCGCCCTGGCCGGTCTGCTCGTCGTTCACGAAGCCGACCAGCGAGCCCGCGACCGTGCCCGACGGGTAGGTGCGCCGCGAGGTGAGATCGGTCCGGACGTACGCGCGGACCTCCAGCGCGGCGATGGCACGCTGCACCTCCGGCACCACGTTCTTGGCGAGCACCTTGTAGCGGGACTTGCCCACGAGCTGGGCCGCCAGCTCGTTCTTGGGTATGTCGAGGATCGGCGAGAGCAGGTGCGCGATGCCGAGCGCGCCGTCCTCGACGCCGCGCGCCGCGCCGCGGAACTCCTTGATCGCCACCGGGTCACCGATCACCGTGTACCGGTCGACCGACGTCGCGAGCACCACGCCGTTGGCGTCCGTGATGTCACCACGGTGTGCCGGGGTGACGGCGGTCGCCGTGCGGGCCGCCTGCGCCTTCTCCGCGAGGCTCGGGCCCTCGATGAGCTGTACGTGGACCAGCCGCACCAGGAAGATCAGCACCACGAGCGCCGCGATGCCGACGAGCCAGCGCTGCCGCACCTCCGGTCGGCCCGGCCGGGGCGGTAGCGGGCGCGCCACCCTCGAGCGGGCGGGCGACTGGGCGGGACGTGTCGTTGCCGCACTCCGGCCGGGCCCTGCGGGCGCCTGAAATCCCAGCCGGGTGCTCGTCGCACGGGGCTGGGGCTTCTTGGGCTGGGACTTCTTCGGCTGGGCCTTGGGCTGGACCTCAGGTTGGGCCTTGGGCCGAGCCTTCGGCTGCGGCTTCTTGGCCTGAGGCTTCTTGGCCTGGGGCTTCGGCTGGGCCTTCTTGAGCTGAGGCTTGCCGCCCTGCGGCTTGCGGGGCTGCGCAGAACGGGGCTGCGCAGAGCGGGGCTGGGTAGCGCGCGGCTGCGTGGAACGCGGGCCGGCAGCGCGCCCCGTGGGGGTGCGCTGCCGGCCCGGGTCCGACGTCGGGCGGGTCACTGACCCGTTCCCTTCACCACCTTGCCAGTCTCGATGCTGACCATCGTCGGGTTCTCCGCCGGGATCATGCCGAGGCTGCGGGCCTTGTCGTCCAGGTTCGTCTCGGCGGCGCTCAGCTCCTCCTGGAGGCCCTGCACGTCCTGAGCGGTCTGCGCGACCTCACCCTGCAGCTTGGACATCTCGTAGGAGCCACGCGCGAGCGTGGTGTTCAGGACCAGCACCGCCACGAGCGAGCAGATCATCAGGGTCGCGCACAGCACGAGGAACGGCACGCGGCTCTTCGCGTGCAGCGGCGCGCGGACGGCGTCGAGGCGGCGGCCGCGCTGGCCGGCACCTCCAGAGATCGCGGTCAGGGGCGCTCTGCGGGTACGGGGCAGCTCGGCGGGACGAGCGGCGCGGGCCGTCGCAGCAGCGGTCGTGGCACTCATCGGCGGTCCTCCTTCGCGGTGTGGTGCTTGGTGGTGCGGTTCAGCAGGTGGTCAGGCGTGGGGCGCAGACGCCGGGCGGCGCGGAGCCGGACCGAGGCGGAACGCGGGTTGCGCTCCAGCTCCTCGGCGTCGGCTTCCTCCGCGCCCCGGGTGAGCGCCTCGAGGTAGGGCCGGTGCGTCTCCGGCTCCACGGGCAGCCCTGACGGGGCGGACGACGTGGTGCCCTGCGCGATGGCACGCTTGACGATCCGGTCCTCCAGGGACTGGTACGACTCCACGACGATCCGGCCGTCCACGGCGAGCGCCTCGATCGCGGCGGGCACGGCACGCTCGAGCACCTCGAGCTCACCGTTCACCTCGATCCGAAGTGCCTGGAACGTGCGCTTGGCCGGGTGTCCACCGGTCTTGCGCGTCGCGGCGGGGATGCTGGCCCGCAGCAGGTCGACGAGCTCACCGCTGCGGTCCCACGGCCGCTCCGCCCGGAGCCGGACGATGCCCTTCGCGATCCGGCTCGCGAACCGCTCCTCGCCGTACTCCCGCAGGATCCGCGCGAGGTCGCGCTCGTCGTACGTGTTGAGCACGTCGGCCGCCGTCAGCTCCTGGGTGGAGTCCATGCGCATGTCGAGCGGCGCGTCCTGCGCGTACGCGAAGCCCCGGTCGGCCTCGTCGAGCTGCAGCGAGGACACCCCGAGGTCCATGAGCACACCCTGCACCGAGCCGCCGGCGTGCTCGGCGACGACCTCGCCGATCTCGTCGTAGACCGCGTGCACCGGCGTGAACCGGTCGCCGAAACGAGCCAGCCGCACACCCGCGAGGGCGAGCGCCTGAGGGTCCCGGTCGATGCCGATCACGCGGGCCGTCGGGATCTGGTCGAGGACCGCCTCGGTGTGGCCGCCCATGCCGAGCGTGCAGTCCACGAGCACGGAGCCGGGCGCGGCGAGCGCCGGCGCCAAGAGGTCGACGCACCGCTGGAGCAGCACCGGGAGGTGGCGGTCGGCGGCGTCGCTGTTGGTACCTGGACGGTTGTCGGTCGCGTTCATCGGTGGCTCCTTTCCTGCGTGGTGCCCTGCTGTCCTGCTGCTGAACCTGCCGGAGCAGGCCGTCCGGTCAGGTCTCCCTCCGCACGGTTCCGGCGGCGGGGAAGTGCGCCGGATCCAGCGGGAGGAGGCCTGGCCGTACGGCCACCTGTCTCGCCCTATAAGCCTGTCTAGAAGCTCAGACCGGGGAAGATCTCCTCGGCCTGATCGATGTAGTCGGGTTCGGTCTGCTCCTGATATGTCGACCAGGCCTGCGCGTCCCACACCTCCACGCGGCTCCCGACCCCGATCACGACCACTTCGCGATCCAGGCCGGCGTACTCGCGCAGGTGTGACGGGATGGAGACCCGGCCCTGCTTGTCCGGTACTTCGTCGCTAGCTCCCGCGAGGAAGTTTCGCGTGTAGTCCCGTGCAGCCTTGCTCGTCACCGGCGCCTGCCGGATCTGGGTGTAGATCTGCTGAAACTCGTCCATCGGGAGAAGGAAGAGGCACCGCTCCTGCCCTTTGGTCATGACCAGACCGCTGGACAGACGCCCCCGGAACTTGGCGGGAAGGATCAACCGGCCCTTCTCGTCCAGCTTCGGGGTGTACGTACCGAGGAGCAGACCCAGACCCGCGAAATTTTCTGCCATCGCAGCCATGGGCCAGCACCTCCTCTCGCTCCCGCACACTCCACGCTACTCCACTTTCCACCACCCCACTCGGAAAAACGATGGGGAGAACTACCCACAGACCCTCAATGCGCAGGTCAAAGAGGTAAAGAGCAGGTGGAGTGAATTCGTGTCCGGCGCGGCGTGGAATGTCGGAGTAGTTGGCCCCGGGCCGTGCTCCCGCGCCAGTCCGCAGCCCTGGCAGGGGGCCGATCCCGCCGGGCAAATCACCTTCTGGGACCTGTGAAGACTGCGTGATGCAGACAACTGAGTGCTTTACATCTCTACTACGCTGGACCAGCCGGGCAGCGCCAGCCGCCCCGGCTCCGAATCGGCGCGGTCACGCGCCGAGAACCCCGGCCAGTAGCTCGGCCCTGATGGAGGTCTCCACCTGTGCACACGGAACCCGCCGCGCCCGGCCTCGCGGAAACTCACTACAGCGGCGGGGCCGCCCCGCAGGCGGCACCGGCACCGGGTGCGCTCGACGAGCTCGTGGAAACCATGGCTCGCGTCCGCGGAGCCGTCGAGTCCGTCGTGACCGGCCGGCCAGGGCTGGCCGACATCACCCTCGCCGTCCTGCTGGCCGAGGGCCACCTGCTGGTCGAGGACGTGCCAGGCGTCGGCAAAACGACGCTCGCCAAGGCGATCGCCCGCAGCATCGACTGCCACGTCGGCCGTATCCAGTTCACGCCCGACCTGCTGCCGAGCGACCTCACCGGCGTCAACATCTTCCGCACCGGCAGCCACGAGTTCGAGTTCCGGCCCGGGCCGGTGTTCAGCAACATCGTGATCGGCGACGAGATCAACCGCGCCTCCCCCAAGACGCAGTCCGCGCTGCTGGAGTGCATGGAGGAGGGCCAGACCACCGTCGACGGCACCACCCACCAGCTGCCGCGGCCGTTCCTCGTCGTCGCCACGCAGAACCCCGTGGAGATGGAGGGCACCTACCCGCTGCCCGAGGCGCAGCGGGACCGCTTCATGGCACGCATCACCGTCGGCTACCCCGACGTCGACGCCGAGATCCTCATGCTGGACAGGCAGGAGAGCACCACCCCGCTGGCCCACCTCCAGCCGGTGACGGACGGGCGCTCGATGCTGCGGTTCTCCCAGCTCGCGCGGTCCCTGTACGCGTCGCCGTCGGTCAAGCGGTACGTGGTGGGCCTGGTCGGGGCCACGCGTGAGCACCCGGGGCTGCGCCTCGGCGCGTCGCCGCGCGCGTCGCTCCAGCTGCTGCGCGCCGCCAAGGCGATCGCCGCCATGGCGGGCCGTGACCACGTGCTGCCCGACGACGTCCAGCGGCTCGCCCGGCCGGTCCTGGCACACCGCCTCATCCTCACCACCGAGGCCCGCCTCAGCGGTGTGACTCCCGAGACGCTCGTGGACGAGCTGGTGCAGCGCACACCGGTGCCTGCCCTCGGGCCCGCCGACCGGCGCAAGTTCTGAGCGGCCAGGGCGACAAGCGCATGAGGTGGCGTGACACGCTCGTCCGGATCAGCAGGGTCAGGCTGACCCCGCGGGGCATCGGAGCGGCTTGCCTGGGTGGTGCGCTGGTGCCGCTCGGCCTGGTGCTCACCCTGCCCGACCTCGTCGGACTGGGCGCGGCCGCGCTGCTCGCCGTCGCGGTGGCCTGGGTGGCCATCGGGACCCAGCGGCTCGAGTCCGGGCGCGGTGCCCTGCACGTGACCCGTGCGGTGACCCCGAACCCGGTGGTCCGCGACCGGACCGCCGAGGTGAGCCTGCTGGTCGCCGCGCACCACGCCAGCGGTGCGGCGTACGAACGGCTGTCCCGGCTCCGGCTGTCCGAGCAGGCGGCGCACGAGCTCGCCGGCCACCAGGGCATCCGCGCCCGGGTGTCGGCCCGCGCCGACCGGATCGCCGTGCACTACTCGCTGACGCCGACGCGGCGCGGGCGCTGGTCGCTCGGCCCGCTGCTGACCACCCGGACCGACGTGTTCGGCCTGGTCCGCGCCACCCAGCCGCTGGGCGCCGCGACGCACGTGCCCGTGTGGCCGCGCACCGTGGAGCTCGCCGTCCGCACCCGATCCGTCGGCGACGTCGACCACTCTGCCACCGGTGCCCGCCTCCAGTCCTCCGACGACTCGGTGCTGCGCGAGTACGTGGCGGGCGACGACCCGCGCCGGGTCCACTGGGCGAGCGCCGCACGGCGCGGCCAGCTCATGGTCCGCGCCGACGAGAGCGCCGGCGTGCGCCCCGTGACCGTCCTGCTCGACCGCTCGCTGCTGCCGCACTGGCAGGAGGCAGGGAGCCCGCGCCGTCCCGCGGCGGTGGACGACGGCGAGTGGGCCGTGGAGCTCGCCGCCTCGATCGCCACGTCGTTCCTCGACGCCGGGCACCCGACCCGCCTGCTGACCACCGCCGTCGCCCCGAGCCTCGAGGGCGAGCGGTTCGCGACGACCCGGGCGAGCAGATCGGCGCTGCTCGACGCCTGCGTGGACATCCGCGGGCACCGCGGGTCGGCCGAGGGCAATCACGCGACCAGCACCACCGCGCGTGCGCTCCGGCTCGCCAGGACGCCCGGCGAGATCGTCATCGCGGTGCTCGGCCCGCACGATCCCGACGCCCGCCACAACCTCGCCGCCCTGGGCGCCGAAGGCACGTGCTGGGCGATCCTGGTCACCCCACGGGGAGCCGGGTTCCAGCACGAGATGGACGAGACCGCGGCCGAGCTGAGCGCTTCCAGCTGGCAGGTCAGCACGTCAGAGGCCCGGACCGACCCGGAACGCGCCTGGGCCCTGCTCGCGGAGCGTGCACGGTGATCCCCGCACACCGCGGACCGCTCGTCCGCACGGTCGCCTCGGGCGTCCTGGTCGCCATCGCCGTCATCACGTCGATGCACGCGCTCACCCTTGTCATCGACCCCGGGCCGTGGCTCACGGCCGGCACCACCGGCGTCGTCCTCGTGTCCGCGACCAGCTGTCTGGTGCGTTACCTGCTGCTCCGGGCCGCCGTCGACCGGGCAGCGGCTCGCCGTGCCGCGGGCCAGGGCCTGAGTGCCGACCGGGCCGCCGACCGCGCGTCGGGCAACGCCTCGTTCGTCGCGACGGCGGCAGGCGTGCTGGTCGCCTGCTGGTTCGTGCTGGCCCGCTACGGCGGCCCCGGCCAGCGCTTCGAGCCGTTCGTCGGACCGGACTCCCTGGACCAGGTCATCGAGCGGTTCCGGCAGGCCACCGAGACCATGAGCACGCAGGTAGCCCCTGTCGGCCCCGGCGAGGCCATCAGCATGGTCGCCGTGGGTGGCACGCTGCTGGTGCTGCTCGTGGTGGACTCGCTCGCCGGCGCCCGCATGCCCGGCTTCGCCGGCGTACCCCTGCTGCTCCTGTGGACCCCGCCCCTCACGCTGATCGGCGAGGTGCCGTGGCAGGTCTTCGTCATCAGTGTCACCGCGATGCTCCTGCTGCTCACGGTCGACCCGGTGGGCGTGACGCCCGGCCGGCACAGCGAGGCCGACTCCGCGGCGGTCCGCCGCGCACAGCGGTTCCGCTCGTGGATCACCGCGGCCACGGCTGCCGCGGTCGCGGCGGCGTCGCTCGGCGTCGCCACGGGCATGGCCGCGCTGCCCGCGCTGGCCGGCACGTGGAGCCAGCTCATCTCCACGCCGTCCGACACGGTGGAGCTGTCGTCGACGCTCGACATGCGCCAGCCCCTGGGCGCTCGCTCCCAGGGCACCGTGCTCACGTACACGCTGGCGGGCGACGAACCGGCCGGCCCGCTGCGGGTCATGACCCTCACGGCCTTCGACGGCGTCCAGACCCACCGCTCGGTGCCCGACGGCGGGCTCGCCGAGTTCGACTCGTCCACCGTCCTGGCGCCCGCGGGCGAGGGCGGCATCGGCGAACGTCGCAGGATGGACATCCAGATCGGTCAGCTCACCGGCGCCGAGCTTCCGCTGCCGCTCGAGCCCCGCACCGTCGATGTCAGCGGCGAGTGGGCCTACGACGTGGACCGGGACGAGGTACGCGGCCCGGGTGGCACCGAGCGCGGCGCCACGTACGGCGTCGAGATCATCGACCGGGAGCTGACGCCGGACGTACTACGCGCCGCGCCGATGTCCGGCGACCCCCGGTCGTCCGGCTACACCTCGGTGCCCGAGACCGCGCACCAGGCCGAGATCGCCGAGTACGCCCGTCGGATCGCCGGTGACGCGCCCACCCGGTTCGACGCGGCGGTCGCGCTGCAGAACCACCTGCGGTCGGGCTCCGGGTTCGTGTACAACCCGGACGCGGACTACCAGGACTCGTCCGACACCGTCTGGGACTTCCTGCAGAACAAGGAGGGGTACTGCACGCAGTACGCCCTGTCCATGATGGTGATGGCGCGCAGCCTCGACATCCCCGCGCGGATCGGCATCGGCTGGCTGCCCGGCCGGCCCGACGGCAACGGCAGCTACCGGGTCACCGGCCAGGACTCGCACGCCTGGCCGGAGATCTACTTCCCGTCCGTCGGGTGGGTCCGGTTCGAGCCGACGCCCCAGGTCCAGACGGGCCCGCTGCCCTCGTACGCGAACCCGGGTATCGGCAGCGCCCCCAGCGCCTCCCCCACGTCCCCGCAGGGCAACGAGGTCCCGACGCAGCGGCCGACCCAGAACCCCGAGCAGTCGAACCCGGCAGCCACGGCGGGTGGGTCGTCCGGCAACGGTGTCTCCGACCAGACGCTTCCCGGCTGGGCCTGGGTGGTCGCGGTGATCATCGCGCTCGGCGTGCTCGGCGGTGCCGCATGGCTGCTGCTGCGCCGGCGTGACGAGGTGGAGGTGCTCGATCCCGAACGCGCCTGGTCGCGTGTCCTCGCGCTGCTCGCGGAGCAGGACGTGCGGCTCGGCCCGTCGGTCACCCTGCGCAGGGCTCCGGCCTTCATCGCGGACGAGGTGCGCGCCCGGACCGGCACGCCCCTGCCCGACGACGTCGCGGAGCGGCTCACCGCGCTCGCCGACGCCGCGGAGGAGGAGCGTTATGCCCGCTCCTCGACGCCGCCCTCCGCCGAGGAGCTCGAGGAGCTGACGACGGCGATCACGACGGACCTGACACAGGCCCTGACCAGCAAGCCCTGAACCCGTTGAGCGGGTATGACAGGAGCCGGGCCCCGAGGGGCCCGGCTCCTGTTCATGTGGCCGTGTCAGGCACGTAGCGCTGTGCCTGACACGCACATGGGTCGGTGGTCCGGTAACGGACCACCGACGTCTGTCGGTCGGCTAGCGACCACCCTCGTTGCGCCGGTTCTCCCAGCGCTCTTCAAGCCGGGCCAGGAAACCGCCTGAGCGGCCACCACCCTGCCGCGTGCGGGGCTTGCGTGCTCCCCCGTGCGGTGGCTGGACCGTGCCGTCGTCAGCGACGACGCCGACCGGACCGTCCTGCTGCTTCTTGCGCGGTCCGAGGAACGCGAAGACCACACCCGCGAACATCAGCACGAAGCCGATGGCGCCGAGCCAGGTCTGTGACGTTGCCGCACCTACGACAAGAAGAAGCAGACCGACGACAACGCCGGCCCCGGACAGCACATAGCGCAGCGCGTTACCCCGACCTGTGGACTGAAGCGTATTTGCAAGCCGCGGGTCGTCTGACGTCAGAGCACGCTCCATCTGCTCCAGCACCCGCTGCTCGTACTCGGACAGAGGCATCGAGACCCCCGGATCTCGCAAAGGAACAGTGTCCCTTCCAGGATAGGACGACCCGGCCGTCGTTGGTAGTCGACATCCCGGGCATACCAGCGACTATAGGGGCAGATCAGTATCGATGCGCGCCGTTCTTGTGATGTACACCCAGGTCGATCGCTGTTTTCCCAAACTTTTCGCGCACAGCGTCGAGTGCAAGTTCAGCCTCTCGCTGGGCTCCCGAGCGCGGATCGACCGCTTCCTCGAGCGTCGGCTGCTGGGTGGACCCGTCTCTCTGCTGGAGATTTTCACCCCGTACACCGACCAGCCGCACCGGCAGCCCACCCAGATCGACCCCTGCGACGAGCTCCCGAGCGACCAGGTAGATGTCCCGCGCGACGTCGGTGGGGCCCTCCAGTGTCCGCGATCGGGTGAACGTGGCGAAGTCGCTGGACCGGACCTTCACGGACACCGTGCGCGCCATGACGCCCTGGTGCCGCAACCGGGCGGCGACCCGGTCGGACAGCTCGAGCACCCGCCGGCCGACCGCCACGGTGTCGTCCTGGTCGGTGCCGAAGGTGGTCTCGGCCCCGATGCTGTGCTCACGGTGCTCCGGCACGACGGGACGGGGGTCGCGACCCCACGACAGGTCGTGCAGGTGCGCACCGCTCACCCGCCCGACGGCGGTCTGCAGGCTCGCCAGGTCCGTGTGCGCCAGCTCCTCGACCGTGGTGATGCCCCACGCGGCGAGGGCCTTCTCGGTCTTCTCGCCGACACCCCAGAGGGCGCCGACCGGCAGCGTGTGCAGGAAGTCCACCGTGGCCTG
This sequence comes from Promicromonospora sp. NPDC050249, assembly GCF_040656015.1. Taxonomy (NCBI): domain Bacteria; kingdom Bacillati; phylum Actinomycetota; class Actinomycetes; order Micrococcales; family Promicromonosporaceae; genus Promicromonospora; species Promicromonospora sp. NPDC050249. The sequence goes on from NZ_JBFAKY010000001.1 coordinate 65,890, forward strand.
GGCGGGCACGAGCATCAGCCCGTCGGGCTTGGAGTGCGTCGAGGCCAGCTTCGCCACGAACTTGTTCCGCGCGATGCCCACCGACGCCGTCAGGCCGTGCTCGGCCTGGATGCGACGGCGCAGCGCGGCCCCGATCACCGTGGGCGGGCCGAGCCGCCGCCGGGCACCGCTCACGTCGAGGAACGCCTCGTCCACGCTGATCTGCTCGACGAGCGGGGTGACCTCCTGGAGCATGCCCATGACCGACCGGGACACGTCGTGGTACAGGGTGTGGTCGGGCTTGATCACGGTGGCCTGGGGACACAGCAGGCGGGCCCGCGTCATCGGCATCGCGGACCGCACACCGTACGCGCGGGCCTCGTAGGTCGCCGCCAGCACGACACCGCGGTCCTGCCCTCCGACGATCACCGGCCGCCCGCGCAGCTCCGGCCGGCGAGCCAGCTCGCACGACGCGAAGAACGCGTCCATGTCCAGGTGCAGCACCGAGCAGCCGGACTCGTCCGATCCCCAGTTGCGTCTCGCTGCCGCTGACCGCGGCCCCTTGCTCACGAACGTGCTCCGTTCTTGCTGTTGCTCAGTGCTTGCTCGGTGACCCGAGAATCGCTCCGAGTGTCGACCAGGCAGGACGCGCCCGCCCCGGTCGCACGTGGGCCTGCTACGACGCCTCGGGCACCAGGGTCAGGCGCTGCGCGGAGAACCCGGCGTGCGGGTCGACGAGCATCGCCACCTCGTCCCGGAAGTCCTCTGCGCACGCGAGCAGCTCGTCGGCCCGGGCAGGCTCCACCTGCTCCGGGCGGCCCGCGTCGACGGCAGCCCGCAGGGGCGCCCCTGCCGCGAAGTAGCCGGACCAGGCCGCCAGCTCCGGCTCGGCGTGCGCGAGCATGTCCCACACCGTCCGCGCGCCGGAACGCGCCGACGGTCGCCCACGGAGCGCCACCACAGCGGCCGCAGAGCGGATCGCCGCGAGGTGCGCATGGACGAACCGGTCGCCCGCGTCTGCCGAACGCGCCGCCTCGGCCAGCTCCGCGTCCGCCTTGCGCAGCAGAGCGCTGACGCCTGGCGGGACCGGCACGAGCATCCGCGCGGACACGACGTCCCGCGCGCTCTGAGAGTGCATGGTGCCCATCTCGAACCTCCGATCGAACCCCTTGTGCGACACTATCGAACATACGTTCTATTCTGTCAAGCGACCCGCTGACCCGGGAGAGACTGTCCTCATGGCCCGCCGCTCCGCCCGACGCAGCCCATCCTCCTCCGCACCACTGACACTCACCGCCGAGCTGCCCGTCGGCCCCGTGCCGATCAGCACCGGCACCGCAGAGGTGGTCCGCGACCCCGACTTCCCGCAGCGGGTGACGCTGCACGTCAACGGCGTGCCGAGCTCCAGCCTCGACCTGTCGGACCCGGGATTCCTCGACTTCGAGTACATGCAGCAGATGGCCGCCTTCGTCGCCCTGCTGCCGCCGGGACCGCTCAAGGTGCTGCATCTCGGCGCCGCCGGCAGCGCGTTCGCCAGGCACGTGGAGCACGAACGGCCGGGCTCCCGCCAGCTCGGCGTCGACCTCGACGCCCGGCTCCTCGAGCTCGTCCGCGAGTGGTTCGCCCTGCCGCGCTCACCCCTGCTGCGGCTGCGCGCGGACGACGCCGGGCGGGCACTCGCGTCCGCCCGCGACGCGTCCTACGACGTGGTGGTCCGTGACGTCTTCGCCGGGGACCGCACGCCCGCGCACCTCGTGGGCACCGGGTTCGCCGCCGAGGCGCACCGCGTGCTCCGCCCGGGCGGCGTCCTGCTGGTCAACTGTGCCGACAAGCCGCCCCTGACCACCGCCCGCCGCGAGGTCGCGAGCCTCGCCAAGGCCTTCGGGCCGGACGCCGCCTCCTCCGGCCGGCTCGCCGCCGTCGCCGAGCCCGCGATCCTCAAGGGCCGCCGCTACGGCAACCTGGTCCTCGCCGCCGTCCGGGAGCTGCCGAAGGACCCTCCGGCGGCCCGGCACGACCCGACCGGCCACGACCCGGCCCGCCACGACGGAGAGCCGCACAACGCCCCTCAGGGCGCCGCAGAGGCCCGCGCAGGGCACGACGCCGACGCCGTGCGGCCGGACCTGCGTGAGGCCCGTCTGGGGCGCACCCTGCGTACGCTCGCGGTGCCGGCCACCCTGCTCGTGGGCGACGACGCCACCGCGTTCGCCGGCACGGCGGCACCGCTGGAGACCGCCGCGCCCTGACCTGGGCGCCCGACCGGGACACGGACCCGGACGCGGCCCCGACCCGGACCCGGACGCGAAAAGGCCGCCACCCGAGGGCGGCGGCCTTTCACAGATACCTCAGAGCGGAACGACTGCTTCCGCCTGCGGACCCTTGGGACCCTGGGTGATCTCGAACTCGACCCGCTGGGCCTCCTCGAGAGACCGGTACCCGTTGGACTGGATCGCGGAGTAGTGGACGAAGACGTCGGCGCCGCCGCCGTCCTGGGCGATGAACCCGAAGCCCTTTTCCGCGTTGAACCACTTCACAGAACCCTGCGCCATGCTGTCCTTCGACCTTCCGTCCGGGAACCGACGGCGGGCCCGTTGCCCACCCCCGTGCCGCAATGCTTTCCCCGCTTGCTCACGACACGGCGGACGTGGCGTTGGTACGTCACTGCAACGTGCGCCAGTGTGGCACGTACCCTTCAAATGTGCCACGGAACAGGCACATTTCTGCCGCAGCTATGACACACCGGGCTCGGTATGCAGCGTTCGAACGAGGCTGGTGTGCGCCTCTGCCTCCGGCTCAGGCGTCCGCTGTGCGGCTCAGGCCCGCGGTTCCGCGGGGGGCGCGCAAGCTCTTGCTCGGCGCGCACCCCACGCGGGATTCCCGGATCAGTCGCCGTTCTGCTGTGCGAGGAACCGCTCGAACTCCGCGCCGAGCTCCTCCGCGCTGGGGATCGGCGTGGTCTCCGCGAGGAGGCTCGGGCGACCCACGGAACGCGCGAAGGCGTCGTACTGCTCCTCCAGCGCCTTCACCACCGCCGCGATCTCGGCCGAGTCGGCGACCTGCTTCTCCACCTCGATCTTCGCGTCGGTGGCTGCCTCTTCCAGCTTGGGGATCGCCAGGTCGAGCCCGGTGGCCCGCTCCGTGTGGTGCAGCGCCACCACGGTCGCCGGCGGGTACTGCGCCTGGGAGAGGTAGTGCGGCACGTGGACCGTGAAGCCCATCGCGTCGTACCCCGCCTCGCCGAGCCGGTACTCCAGCAACGCGGCCAGCGAGCCCGGCACCTTCACGCTGCCGAACCACGACGTGTAGTCCTCGACGAGGGCCGGCCGCGTCGCGTGCGCGGTCAGGGACAGCGGGCGAGTGTGGGGCAGGCCCATCGGGATGCCCTGGATACCGACGACGAGGCTGACCCCGAAACGCTCGACCAGCTGGATCACGCCGGCCACCACACGCTCCCACTGCAGGTCAGGCTCCGCGCCGTGCATGAGCAGGAAGCCGGTGCCCTCCGCGTCGGTCACGTGGTCGATCGCGAGGTAGGGGGCCTGGTAGTCCGACCAGCGGTCGGAGTCGAAGGTCATGGTGGCCCGCTTGGAGCGGTAGTCGAGCAGCTGGTCGACGTCGAACGTCACCAGGCGCTCGACACGGAACTCGTCGACGAGGTGCTCGACGGCGAGGTCGCCCGCGCTGCCTGCGTCCACGAACCCGCGGACCGCGTGCAGCAGAACAGGTCCGTCGGTGCTTCCGGGCACGCTGCGACCCAGCGTGCGCTCGACCGCTGCTTCGTCGACGTCGTAGATGCCCTGGGGGTCAAGCACGTGCGCTCCCTCGCTCGTCGGAGTGGTTCGGCGATCACCCGGACATACCGTCCGGATGCTCTGCTGAGGTCCAACGCCGCGACGGCCCCGTGTCTTCCCGTTACGCCCTCAGCGTCGCAGGAACCTTACCGACCGGGCAGCCGCACCACGGAGACGAAGAAATCGTCGATCTGGCGGACCACGTCGATGAAGCGGTCGAAGTCCACGGGCTTGGTGACGTACGCGTTGGCGTGCAGCGAGTACGAGCCGACGACGTCCTCCTGCGCGTCCGACGTGGTCAGCACCACCACGGGGATGTGCCGCAGCATCGGGTCACCCTTCGCGACCGCGAGCACCTCCATGCCGTCCATCTTCGGCAGGTTGAGGTCCAGCAGCACCAGGTCCGGCGTCGGAGCCTTGGCGTACTGCCCCTGCTTGCGCAGGAACTCGAGCGCGCTGACGCCGTCACCGACCACCGAGACGTTGTTGGGCACGCGGTGGTCCTCGAACGCCTCCCGGGTCATCAGGACGTCGCCCGGGTCGTCCTCCACCAGGAGGATCTCCATCACCTTGTGACCGCTCACGCCCGTACCTGTCCCCTGGATTCGGCAACAACGGGACCCGTCGTCGCGACCCGCCGTCGGCCCTGGTCAGGCCGCCTCATCCGAGCGTAGTCGACTGCGCACGTTCGGTCGAAAGGCGCCCTCCGCCAGGCTGCCCCTGCCGCCTGGCGAGGGTGAACCGCACGATGGTGCCGCCCCCGGCCGCCGGTTCGATCCAGATCCGGCCCTTGTGGTACTCGACGATGCGTTTCACCAGCGAGAGGCCGATGCCGGTGCCCGCGTACTCGTCACGCGGGTGCAGCCGCTGGAAGATGATGAAGACCCGCTCCGCGTACTGGGCGTCGATGCCTATGCCGTTGTCCACGACGGAGATCTCCCAGTGCGCGCGCATGCTGCGCACCTCGATGCGCACCTGGGGCGCCCGCTCGGGGTCGCGGAACTTCAGCGAGTTGCCCACCAGGTTCACGAACAGCTGCTGCAGCAGCGCCCGCTCACCGTGCACGACGGGCATCGGGTCGTGGACGATCTCGGCCTGCGTCTCCACCACCCGCTCGGAGAGCTCGGAGAGCGCGCCGGCGAGCACCAACTCGAGCTCCACGTCCTCGCGCGGCACCCCGGTCCGGCCCACCCGCGAGAAGCTCAGCAGGTCCTGGATGAGGCGCTGCATGCGCTTGGCGCCGTCCACCGCGAACTCGATGTACTGGTCGGCGCGGTCGTCGAGCGAGCCGCCGTACCGCTTCTGCAGGAGCTGGGTGAAGCTCGCGACCTTGCGCAAGGGCTCCTGCAGGTCGTGCGAGGCCACGTAGGCGAACTGCTCGAGGTCGCGGTTGGACCGCTCGAGCTCGCGCGCCTGCTCGCTGAGCAGGCCGTGCGCGTTCTCGACCTCCTGGTGCGACAGCCGGATCTCCTCCACCTGGTGCACGAGCTCGCGGCGCATCGTCTCCACGTGCATGGCGAGCAGGGCGACCTCGCCGGCGCCCACCGGACGGATCTCGCGGCCGAGCACCCCGCTGCTGACCACCCGCACGCCGGCGGTGAGCGTGGTGAGCGGGCGGATGACCCAGGTCTCAAGGGCCAGCCACATCATCGTGCCCATGAGCACCACGACGAGCACCAGGGCCACCACCGCGCCCAGCAGGAGCTGCTCCCAGACCGCCCGGGTCTCCATGATCTCGTCGCGCTGCGCGCCCAGCTCGGCCAGGTACTGCACGACGGCGACGCGGGCGCTGTCGTAGAGCGCGTCGCCCTCGGCGGAGGCCGGCGCGGTGCCGAGGAGCTCCATCCGGCACGCCATCTGGCCGGCCGGCGCCGCCTCGACGGCCGCGACCACGGGCTCGGCATACTCCTCGAACCAGGCGTCGATGCGGCGCACCGCCTCCTCGTGGGCCAGCGCCACCTCGGCGTCGGACGCGAGCTCGCGCCGTTCGACGTCGGCCAGGAGCATGATGCGGCCGCTCGACCCGACCGCCCGGGTCCAGGGTTCGAGCGCCGCCTCGTCGCACGTCGCGCGGTAGGCGCGCAGAGAGGCCTCGGCGTCGCCCAGCGCGAGCGAGGCGCGCTCGCCGTCGACCAGCGCACGGGTGTACGGGCCGTCGGCCCTGGCGTCGAGGCTGCGCGACTGGACCAGGGCGAGCACCGCCACCGCGAGCGCGATGATGAGCATGGCCGCGACCGCACCCAGGAGCCGGGCGAGCCTGCGACGCATGGACACACCGGTGAACCGGTGCTCGTCGGGCAGCAGGGTCATGCGCGCGACCACTCCACCGAGTCGGCGAGCGTCGACGTCCGCTCCGGTGGCCCCGTCGCCCCGGCACCGGCCCAGCCGACGAAGAGCAGTGCGGCGTCGTCGACGAGGGGGCCGCCGTGCAGCTCACGCACGCGGCGCAGCACACGGGTCACCACCTCGTCGGTGCCCTGGTCCATCTCGCGTTCCACGACGCTGCGCAGGCCGTGCGCCCCGAGCCGCGGCATACGGCCGTGCGCACTGGGCGCCAGGACGGGCGTGCCCTTCGGGTCGGCCCCGACCGCGGCCTCGACGAGCCCGTCCGTGTAGAGCACGGCGGTCCACACCTCTGGCAGCTCGACCGTGTGCGCCGACCAGCCGCCGTCCACCGGGATGCCCAGGGCGCGGCCCCGCCGCACCGAGGGCAGCTCCTCGCAGTGGTGCGTCACCTGCGCCGCGGAGTCGGTGGAGGTCCGGGGCACCACGAGCAGCGGCGGCAGGTGGCCGGCGAGGTAGACGTCCATGCGCGAGCGGTCCGGCGAGATCACCGCCTGGCAGATCGTGACGAACACCTCCGGGCGGCCCCGCTCCGCGAGGAGCACACGCTCGAGGAGCGGCAGCACGTTGTCGGCGGGGGTGTCCGCGAGCACCAGCGTGCGCCACGCGGTGCGCATGGCGGCACCGAGCGCCGCCTCGTCCGGGCCGTGCCCCGCCACGTCGCCGATGACCGTGACGAGCGTGCCGTCGGGACGCTCCACCGTGTCGAAGAAGTCGCCCCCGAGCAGCCCGTTCCCACCGGGCAGGTAGCCGACCATGACCGAGACCTTCTCGTCGGTGACCAGCTCCTTGGGCAGCAGCGCGCGCTCCAGCCGGGTGGTCTCGGCGGCGCGCACCTCGCTGCGGTACAGCGCGATCTGCTGGGCGGCGGAGCGGCGCCGCAGCGTCGCGTACCGCAGGCAGCGGGCGAGCGCGTCACCGTCCACCTCACCCTTGACCAGGTAGTCGTCGGCGCCGTTGGCGACGGCGGCCGCGCCCAGATCGTGCGAGGTGTTTCCGGTGAGCACCACGACGGCGGGCTGGACGGGCAGCACGTCGATGCCGTCGATGACCCGGCGCAGGGCGCCCAGCCCCTCGGCGTCGGGCAGGCCCAGGTCGAGGAGCAGGCAGTCCACAGCGACCATCGACAGGACCCCGAGCGCCTCGTCGACCGACCGCGCCCGGTGCAGCTCGGCGCGCAGGTCCGCCTCGACGTCCGCGTCGGCGAGCAGCTCGCTCACGAGGAACGCGTCCGCGTCGTCGTCCTCGACGAGCAGGACCGAGATGGGACCGTCGATCCAGGCCGGGCGCGCCTCGGGTCCGCGCCCGCTCCCGGGCCCCGCAGAACCTGCCCCGCCCAGTGCCATGGCGGCGATCCTATCCAGCGAGATGACGCCGTGTCAGCGGACAGGCCGAGAGGTGGGCGATAATGGTCGGCCGGTTGATTCTGACCGAGGTTTTTTCGCTGGTGAACCACGGAGGTATGGCGTGACGGGAATCGCGGGCGAGCTCGCCCACGAGCAGGCAGTCGTCGACACGATGTACGTCCGTCTGGACACCCTTCGGGGCACCACGGCGGACCGCCTGCGAGGGGTCCGCCTGGCGGGCGCCAGCGGTACGCACCAGAACCGCAGCGAGCGGGACGCTTTCGCGACCCTCTACGAGGACCGTGCCGCGCAGCTCGACGCGGTGGAGGACCGGCTGGTCTTCGGACGTCTCGACCTGGCGGACGGCGCCACGCGGTACGTCGGGCGCATCGGGCTGACCGACGTCGAGCACCGCTCGATGCTCACCGACTGGCGTGCCCCTGCGGCAGAGGCGTTCTACCGCGCCACGGCGCTGCACCCGGGTGACGTGCACCGGCGTCGGCACCTGGTGACGAAGGGCAGGTCGGTGACCGGCCTGGAGGACGAGGTGCTCGACCTCGACGCCGAGATCGACCCCGACGCGCTGTCCGGCGAGGGCGCGCTGCTCGCGGCGATGGCCCAGGGCCGTACGGGCCGGATGTCGGACATCGTGGCGACCATCCAGGCCGAGCAGGACCGCATCATCCGCTCCGACCTGTCGGGCGCGCTCGTGGTCCAGGGCGGCCCGGGCACCGGCAAGACGGCGGTGGCGCTGCACCGCGCGGCCTACCTCCTGTACGCCCACCGGCGCCTGCTGGAGCGGTCGGGCGTGCTCGTCGTCGGCCCGTCCAGCGCGTTCCTGCGCTACATCGACCAGGTGCTGCCGTCGCTGGGCGAGACCGGCGTCGTGTCCACCACGGTGGGTGACCTCATTCCCGGGATCCGGGCGACCGCCGTCGACGAGGGGCAGGTGGCCCGGCTCAAGGGCCTGCTCCTGTGGCGCAAGATCATCCGCCGCGCCGTGCGGGCGCGGGAGCGCGTGCCGGAGCAGGAGACGCCGGTGCGGGTGGAGGGACACGACTTCGTGATCCGCCCCAAGGACATCAGCGACGCGATCGCGCGCGCCCGCCGCACGCACAAGCCACACAACCTGGCGCGCGGCGCGTTCGTCCGCGACATGCTCGACCGCCTCACCGACCAGTACCGCGACTTCACCGGCGGGCTCCTGTCGGGCGAGGACCGCTCCTCGGTGTTCGAGGACCTGCGCTCGGACCGCACGGTCCGCGTGGCGCTCAACATCGCCTGGCTGCCGATCACCCCCGAGAAGCTGGTCAGGGACCTGTACTCGAAGCCGCACCGGCTCGCCGAGGCCGCGCCCGAGCTGACCGCACGCGAGCGGCGCCTGCTGTTCCGGGAGGCCGGAGCGCCGTGGACGGAGTCCGACGTACCGATCCTCGACGAGGCGTACGAGCTGCTCGGGGAGGACGACTCCGTAGCGCTCGCCGAGGCCCGCAACCGCGAGGCCGAGCAGGCTCGGGAGATCGAGTACGCCCGCACCGTGCTGTCCTCGACGGGCGCGGGCGACGGCCTGGTGGACGCCGAGATGCTCGCCTCCCGCTTCGCCGCGAGCGGCCCGTCGCTGACCACCGCCGAACGCGCAGCGGGCGACCGCGCCTGGACCTACGGCCACGTGGTCGTCGACGAGGCGCAGGAGCTCTCCCCCATGGCCTGGCGGTCCCTCGTACGCCGGGTACCCACCCGGTCAATGACCATCGTCGGCGACGTCGCCCAGACGTCGTCCGCGGCGGGCGCGCGCAACTGGGACCGCATGCTCACGCCGCTGCTGCACGACGGCTGGCGGCTCGCCGAGCTCACCGTCTCCTACCGCACGCCCTCGACGGTCGCGGACACGGCCCAGGCCGTCGCGCGGGCGGCCGGGCTCCCCGTCTCGGAGCTGCGCGCGGCGCGTGACGTCGAGGGCTCCCTCACCGCAGTACGTACCACGCCAGGCCCCGACGGCCTGCCGGACGACGACGCGGTGGTCGCCCAGGCGCTCGCCCTCGTCAAGGAGCTCGTGGGGCCGGACGCCGGGCGCGTGGCAGTCGTGGCTCCGTCGGCCGGCGTCGCGCGGCTGGCCGAGGCGGTCGCCGCGGCCCTGCCCGAGGCGGTCGGCGTCGCCGAGGCAGCCCGGCTCGCGGCGCAGCGCCCGGAGGACGCACAGGTCGTCGTGCTCGCGCCGCGGCAGACCAAGGGCCTGGAGTTCGACGCGGTGGTGCTGGTGGAGCCGGCCGCCATCGCCGAGGGTGCCGGCGCGACGAGCGACCTCTACGTGGCGATGACCCGCCCGACCCAGCGCCTGGTCGTGGTGCACACGAGGAACCTCCCGGAAGGCTTCTGACGGTTCGCCGAAGTAGAGCGCTTGTCCCAGACTGCGGACGGATCACCGAACGCCAGAAGTGGACGAGCGCTCTACTTCGGCAGGGCTGTCCCAGTGGGCGGGATGCGGGGGTCGTGCGTTTGTTGCTTACGCCTCACCTGGCGCACCATGGGTGCGTGCAGCGAGCCCTTCTCCTCGAGAACGTCCACCCCACCTCCGTCCCGATCCTGGAATCGGCCGGGTACGAGGTCGACTACCGCAAGGGAGCCCTCGACGAGGACGAGCTGATCGCCGCGCTCGACGGCGTCCACCTCCTGGGCATCCGGTCCAAGACCGAGGTGACGGCGCGCGTCCTGGCCGAGGCGACGAGCCTCGTCGGCGTAGGTGCCTTCAGCATCGGCACGAACCAGATCAACCTGACCGCCGCCGCGAACCGCGGCGTCGCGGTGTTCAACGCGCCGTTCTCCAACACCCGGTCCGTGGTGGAGCTCGCCATCGCCGAGATCATCTCCCTGACCCGCCGGATGACGGAGCGCGACCGCGCCCTGCACGCAGGCGTCTGGGACAAGTCCGCCGAGGGGTCGCACGAGGTGCGCGGCCGCACGCTCGGCATCATCGGCTACGGCAACATCGGCTCGCAGCTCTCCGTGCTCGCCGAGAACCTCGGCATGTCGGTGATCTTCTACGACACCGCCGAGAAGCTCGCGCTCGGCAACGCCCGCCGCGCCGAGACGCTCGACGAGCTCCTCGAGACCGCCGACATCGTGACGCTGCACGTCGACGGCCGCTCGGGCAACGCGGGGCTGTTCGGCGAGAAGCAGTTCGCCCGCATGAAGCAGGGCGCGATCTTCCTCAACCTGTGCCGCGGGTTCGTCGTCGACGTCGACTCGCTGGCGGAGCACATCACGTCCGGGCACCTGTCGGGCGCCGCGGTCGACGTCTTCCCGGAGGAGCCCAAGAAGCGGGGCGACGCCTTCGAGTCGGTGCTGCGCAACCTGCCCAACGTGATCCTCACGCCGCACGTCGGCGGCTCCACGGAGGAGGCGCAGGAGGCGATCGGCCAGTTCGTGGCCAAGAAGCTCAGCGACTACGTGACCACCGGCTCGACGATGCTCAGCGTCAACCTGCCGAACCTGCAGCTCGAGCACACGGGCGTCGGCCGGATCAAGCTGCTGCACCGCAACGTGCCCGGCGTGCTGGCCACCGTGAACCAGATCTTCGCCGACCACGGGGCCAACATCGAGGGCCAGATGCTCGCCACGCGCGGCGACATCGGCTACGTGGTCACCGACATCTCCGACGTGACCGAGCGCGGCGCCTCGAAGAAGCTCCAGGCGCTCGACGCCACCATCCGCCTCCGCATCCGGGACGCCTTCGAGCGCCCGGAGTTCCCGCCGGGCCCGGCCGCCCGCTGACCCACCCCTCGCCGAGGTAGAACCCCAGCGGAGCAGATCCCGCTGGGGTTCTACTTCGCCCTGGTTCTACTTCGGCGAGTGGGGTGGGCTGGGTCAGTTCAGGATCGAGGCCGGGAGCTTGTACTGCGCGAACGCCTCCTCCACCTGGGCCTCCGTCAGGCCGTAGCGTTCCAGCGTGTACGCATGGGGGCGGTGACCCGTCCGGTCGAGCGACGCGGCGAGGTTCGTGTCGTCCTGCTCGCCCCACGTCAGGTCCAGCCGGCCGAAGACCCCGCGCAGCACCGTCTCCGGGTCCGCGAGCAGGTCGTCGTAGAGGACGTCGATCACGGCGTCGTCGGGGAGCTGCTCGCGCAGCCTGATCGCGCGCTCCACCCCGCCGGCCGAGATCCCCAGCCACTCCTGGCCGATCCGGGCCAGGTCGATCCGGCCCGGCTTGATGTACATCGTGTGCGTCGCCTCGGCCATCGAGCAGCCGGAGGCGACGGCGGCCCCGGGCGTGCGATGCGTCCAGACGAACCGTGCGTCCGGGAAGGCGCGCAGGATCTCCGGCAGCCGCCACAGGTCCATCGGGTGCTTGAGGGCCCAGCGGTCCGGCGCCTCGCCTGCCGCGATGACCTGCAGGGCGTCGCGGAGGAACAGGAAGTCGGCGGTGAGGTCGGCGTCCGCCACGTAGTCCAGGTAGCGCGGCGCGGGACCCCACGTCGCGAACATCTCCGTGTGGGCGCGCAGCATGAAGTCCTCCTCCTCGTTGTCGGCGACCAGCGGGTGCAGGTGTGCCCACGCGGGGCTGAGCTTCGCCACCGTCGCGAACCGCTTGCGGGCCTGTGCGATCAGCTTCTCGCGCTCCGCCTCCGGACGCGGCAGGCCGAGGTTGGTCATCTCCCACAGCTTGGGGCCGCGGTTGCCGGGGCTGCGCGCGATCAGGTTGTACGTGAGCGTGGTCCCGGTCCGCGGCAGGCCGACGACGAACACCGGCGCCGTCACCGGCTCGTCGCGCACCTCGGGGTGGTTCGCCTGGATGTCGCGGACCACGGCGCGGTTGTCCAGCCGCTCCCGGATCTGCTGCTGGGTGCTCATCCAGCCCATCCCGCTCAGGTCGGGGTTGGCGGCATGGTCGGCGAGGAGCAGCCGCAGCCCGTCGAGCGCGGCGAGGTCGTCGGCGCCGAGCGGGACACGCCCTTCCTGGACCTCCTGGAGCAGCCGCTCGAAGACGGCGTCGGGGTCCTTGCGGGTGCGCATCCCGGGTGCGAGCAGCAGGTTGAGGAGTCGAAGCAGTGGTGTGGCCTGGGGCATGGCGCACATCCTGCCCATACCGACGGGTGGCGACAAGCCGCCGGGCACCCGCCCGACCGGATCGTGACGAAGCTGTTTCGCCCGTCCGGCGCGTCCGTCCACTAGCATCCCAAGCGAGTGCCTGTGCCCGGCGTCACACCGTCGTGCCGGGCTGTCGTCGAGAGGGGAATCGTGACCGCACGACCGCCGTCGGGCCCGCTGGTACGGCTGGGTGACGTGAGTGACCGCACGCTCCTCGTGGAGACGACGGCGGCCGCCGACGCCAACGAGGTGTACGAGCGGCTGCGGCTGCAGTGGGGAACGGTCGCGCCGGTGGACCTGGAGCCGGGCGTGCCGGCCTGGCTCGTGCTCGGCCACGACGAAGCGGTGGGCGTGCTGCGGGACGACCGCACCTTCATCAAGGACCCGTCGATCTGGCACGGGCACGCCGAGAACCTGCTCGGCCCGCAGTCGGCGCTCCATCTGGTGCTCCCCCGCTCCCCGAAACCCACGCTCGCCGATGCCGACGGCGCCAAGCACGCCCGCATGCGGCCGCCCGTCGACGACGCGCTGGGTCAGGTCGACGAGGCCCGGGCGGGCGCTATCACGCGCCGGCTGTGCGGGATGCTCATCGACCGGTTCGAGGACCGCGGCCGCGCGGACCTGGTCGCCGAGTACGCGGCGGTCGTCCCCTTCCTCGTCCTGTCCGAGCTCGACGGGCTCGAACCGGGACAGGCGCAGCGCCTCCAGGAGATCACCCGCGCGATCTTCGAGTCCGGCGCCGCGGCGCGCGAGCGGACCGTCGAGCTGCTGGAGATCGTCACCGGGCACATCGCCCACAGCAGGGCGCTCGGCACCCGCGACATCGCGGGCATCCTGGCCGTGCACGACAACTTCGAGAGCGACCTGGAACGGGCACAGACCCTGACCGCCATCACACTGGCGGCCAACGAGTCGCTGCTGGCCTGGATCGCGCAGACGCTGGCACTGGTGCTGAGCGACCCGCGCTTCTCCCACCGGGTGTCCGGGGGCCGGCTGCACATCGACGACGCCCTCGACGAGGTGCTGTGGCGCTCGACGACGAACCCCAACCTCATGCCGCGGTTCGCCACGCGCGAGGTGAGGATCGGCGACAAGCTGATCGAGCGCGGGGCGGCGGTGATCGTCGGGGTGCACGCGGCCAACCACGACCCGCAGGTCCAGACCGCCGACCCGTGGGACACCGTGGGCAACCGGGCCTACCTGTCGTTCGGCGCCGGTCCGCACCGGTGCCCCGCGCCACGCCTCGGGCGGGTCATCGCGCGGATCGCGGTCGCGGAGCTGCTGCAGCGCCTGCAGGTCACTCTCGTCGGCGACCCCGACAAGGTCGAGTGGGCGACCAGCCCGTGGATGCGTTTCCCCGCCCGGCTGCCCGTGACGTTCCCGTCGCCGCTCCAGCAGCCCGTCCCCGGCGGCTGGCCCCCGGAGGAGTTCGCGCTGTAGGCACCCGGGTCCCCGGGAGCGTCACTCCGGCCGGACGGCGGCGAGGCTGGTCGCGATCACGACGTCGGCCGGCTGCGTGTCGTCGATGACGACGCCCGCCTCGTCCGGCTGCAGCGGCTCCAGGGTGTCGAGCTGGGACTGCAGCAGGGACGGCGGCATGAAGTGGGTACGGCGCCTCATCCGGTCGAGCAGCACGTCGGACGTCGAGTCCAGGTGCACGAAGAACAGCCCGGGATACCCCTCGCGCAGCCAGTCGCGATACACCCGGCGCAGCGCGGAACAGGCGGTCACCGAGATCTCGCCCGCGGCGTCCAGCCGGACGATCTCGTCGGCGAGCGAACGCAGCCACGGGCGCCGGTCGTCGTCGTCCAGCGGGATCCCCGCCGACATCTTCTCGATGTTCGCGGGCGGGTGGAACGCGTCGCCCTCGACGAACACGCCGCCGAGCGCCTCCGCGAGCGCACGGCCGACCGTCGTCTTGCCGGTCGCGGTGACGCCCATGACGACGATGTGGCGCGGCGCGCTCATCCCGTCACCAGCCAGAGCAGCGCGGCGATCAGGAAGATGGCGAGGCCGAGGGTCGTCTCCAGGACGGTCCACGTCTTGAGCGTCGTCCGGACGTCCATGCCGAAGAACCTGCTCACCAGCCAGAACCCGGAGTCGTTGACGTGCGACAGGACGGTCGCGCCGGCCGCCACGGCAAAGACCAGGAGCGCGATCTTCACGTCGCTGAGGCCCTCTGCCGTCACCTGCGCCGCGAGCAGCCCGGCCGTCGTCGTCAGGGCGACCGTCGCGGAGCCCTGGGCGACGCGCAGCACCGTCGCGATGACGAACGCCTGCAGGAGGATCGGCATGCCCAGGTCGGAAAGCGACTCGGTGAGCGCCGAGCCGATGCCGCTGGCGCGCAGGACACCGCCGAACATGCCGCCGGCGCCGGTGATCAGGATGATCGAGCAGATCGGGCCGAGGGCGTCGTCCAGGATGCCGGTGGCCTGGCCCATGGAGAACCGCCCGCGGGACAGCAGCACGAGCGCGACCAGGACGGTGATCAGCAGGGCGATGGGCGTCTGGCCGACCAGGATGAGCGCGTTCGCCCAGTCGGCGTCCTCGGCGACGACCCCAGCCTTGACCAGGGTGTCCACCACCGTGTTGAGCGAGATCAGCACGAGGGGCAGCAACAGGATGAACAGGACCGTGCCGAACCGCGGTGGCGCCTGGGTGGCGGTGGCAGTCGCCGCTCCGCCCGCTCCGGTGCCCCCGTCCCCGGTGCCCCCGTCGGCGGCGTCCTGGTCCCGGCCGCCGTTCAGCTGGCCGAAGACCGCGGTCGGGATGTCGATGACGTACCGCGCGCTCAGGTACCGGGCGACGTAGTGGACGCCGAGGAACCAGGCGGCCACCGCGACCGGCACGCCCAGGAGGAGCGTGAGGCCGATGTTCCCTTCCATCAGGTCGGCGGCGGCGACCGGCCCGGGATGCGGCGGCACCACCGCGTGCATGACGGCAAAGGCCCCGGCCGTGGGCAGCCCGTACCGGAGGATGCCGCCCCCGAACCGGCGCGCGACGGTGAAGATGATCGGCAGGAACACCACGAGGCCGGCGTCGAAGAAGATCGGGAAGCCGAAGATGAGCGCGGCGACGCCGAGCGCGAACGGCGCGTGCTTCTCGCCGAACCTTGCGATGAGCGTGTCGGCCAGGACCTGGGCGCCGCCGGTGGTCTCCAGCAGCCTGCCGACCATGACGCCGAAGCCCACCAGCAGGGCCACCGAACCCAGCGTCCCGCTGAACCCGCTCAGCAGCGCGTCGGGGACGTCCGCTATCGGGATCCCGGCGGCGACCGCCGTCAGCAGGCTGACGAGCACGAGCGCGACGAACGCGTGCATCTTGAGCCGGATGATCAGGAACAGGAGCAAGGCGACAGCGGCCGCCGCAATCAGGAGCAGGATGCCCGCCCCGTAGACCGGCTCGATCTCGGTCATCACCGCCTCCTTGCGGTCCGTACTGGCTCACAGGATCGAACCGACACTAGCAGGGTGAATTAGGGCAAGAGGGGAGGAGCGTCGAGCGTTTCGCCAGGTGATCAGCCCGTGCGGCCGACACCCAGCAGCGGGAACCCACCCTCCGCGTGTCAGTCGACGGCGGCCGCGAGCACCCTGTCGAGCACCTGGTGCGCGGCGTCCCGCGCCTCGCCACCTTGCGGCTGCTGGGCGATCCAGAGCGCCGCCTCGTTCATGGCACCGGACAGCTGGGCGGCCGTCGCGTCGAGCAGTGCGGCGGGGACACCGACGTCGGACAGCGCCTCGCGCAGGTGCACCACCGAGTTCTCCGCGTCGAGGCGTCGCCACTGCTCCCAGCCGAAGACGGCAGGGGCGTCGATGAGCAGGACGCGCACCGCAGGGGCGGCGGTGATGGCGTCCAGGAACGCGTGACAGCCGGCGCGCAGCTGCTCCCGGGGGTCGGCTCCGGCACTCTTGGCGGCCGCCACCACGGCCTCCGCGACCTCCGACTGGAGCCGCGCCGCAACCGCGCGGAACAACCCCGCCTTGCTCCGGTAGTGGTGGTAGACCGCGCCGCGCGTGACACCGGCCGCGCCGGCGACGTCGTCGAGCGAGACCGCGGCGAAGCCACGGGCGGCGAGCAGGTCGGTGGCCGAGGCGAGGATCGTCCGGGCGGTCTGGGCGGCGTCCGCCGCTGAGGCACGAGGCAAGAGCGCTTCCTTTACGTACGCGGTGTATGTAACCTTGGACTTACATACACACTGTACTTAAAAAGGAGCTCCCATGAACGTCACCGGCCTCTACCCGGTCCTCATGTCGCGGGACGTCGCCGTTGCCTCGGCCTTCTACCGCGACCTGCTCGGCTTCGAGATCACCTACGACTCCGACTGGTACGTCAGCCTGCGGCTCGGCACGTTCGAGCTCGCACTGGTCGCCCACGACCACCCCACGATCCCGGCGGGCTACCACGCCCTGCCGCAGGGAGTCCTGATCAACCTCGAGGTCGACGACGCCGACGAGGTCCACACGCGCCTGGCCGGCCTTGCCGGGCCGGCGCCGCTGCTGCCGCTGCGCGACGAGGACTTCGGGCAGCGGCACTTCATCGTTGCCGCACCGGACGGCGTCCTGCTCGACGTCATCCAGCCCATCCCGCCCACTGCCGAGTACGCGGACGCCTACGCCGAGGCGTGAGCCCGGGACGGCCCGGGAGTCCGCGTCAGCCGGCACCCGGGCCTTCGGCCGCCTGCCGGACGAGCTCGCCCAGACGCTCCCAGGCGGGTTCGGACAGGTCCGCCAGCGCGTACGCCGTCGGCCAGAGACCGTCCGCCGAGTCCAGCTGCGCCTGGGCGCTGAACCCGAAGGTGGAGTAGCGCTCCTTGTCCAGCTGTCCGCTGCGGAAGAAGCAGACCACCTTGCCGCCGCGGGCGTAGCCGGGCTGCCCGTAGTACAGCTTCGGAGCGAGCTCCGGTGCCGCCGTCGTCACTGTCGCGTGCACCCGTTCGGCCATCTCGCGGTCGCCGTCGGGCATCTCGGCGATCTTGGCCAGGACGTCAGCCTCGTCGGCGGCGGCCTTCTCGGCCCCGCGCAGACGCTTCGCCTCGGTCTTCAGCTCTGCCGCGCGCGCCTTGATCGCTGCGCGTTCCTGGGCAGAGAAACCGTCCTCTTTCGCCTTCGCTGCAGCCGTGTCGGCCATCGGAATTCCTCCTGGTGCGCGTGTCGCTGACACAGCCAAGGTTAGGTTCGCGCGCGGTAAGCGGCTTCTCGATTCCTGACCGATGCCCCGACCCGGCGAAGCGGACGTTCCAGGTCAGCGTCCCGGTCCAGCGCCACGACGCCGCGCCGGGCAGCACCTCCCACCAGCACTCCGGTCCTGTCCAACTCAAGCCCTCCTGAGAGGCGCGAAGGCGCCAGCAGGGTCAGCTTGAAAGGTGGGGCTGCCGGTTCTGCCCTCACATCGGTCAGGTGCCTGCACCGCTGTCGAGCAACCAGTGGTAGCGCATCCTGAGGGCACGCTCGGTCGCACCGACGGCCGCCGCAAGGCCGAGCGAGATGTTGAGCCACAGCGGCAGGTCCACTGGCGACTCGAAGGTGCCGATCGCGTCCGCGATCGGCGGGATCTGTGAGATCGGTTCGGCGACCTGCAGCAGATTCACTCCGACGCCGATGAGCAGCACGAGGATCGACACGGCACCGATCAGACGGCTGGGCCCGGGATGCTCGCGCGCAAAGCGCATTCGGCGCCCCTCGGCCGATACCGGATCGGGTACGAGCTGATGCTCGCTGCCGTCATCGGCGACAAACGCGCAGCGACGCATACCCGCCTCGCTCGTCCGGACCTCGATGACGCCGCCCTCGACGGGAAAATGCGCCGGCACGCGCGACTCCGCGTCGAGGCGGCCGTCACGATAGAGCCGCGCCATCACCTCGCCCGTGTTGAGATCGCCGCCATGCATGACCTCGACGCTGTGAACGACCATCCGCCCACCGGCCGGCAGCGAGATCGAGAGAACCGAACGCCGCAGCATCTGCCACCAGCGGAAAGGTTTCAGGGGGCGCCCGTCACCGGGTTTCACTCGTCGCGAGAGGCGCCGATCACTCCAGCTGGACATCACCGTCACCCGCCCGTGGGCCGCTTGATCAGCACGGCGATCTCGAGTGATTGGCCGGCGCCGACGCTGGGAACGATGGTCTGCACCACCTCCCAGCCATCACGGCCGTAGTCGTTGAGGTCCTCTTCGATCCGCGAGTAGTCGAATCCCTTCCAGGCGAGCTTGTACGTAAGGATCTTGTTCTCCCAGGCAGTCGTCATGCCGGAGCTCCTTTCCGTGTCGTGGTGGGCAGGTCGTGGTGGACAGGTCGCGTGAAGGGCCTGGTCAACCCTGCTGCGCCAGGCGTGCTCAGTCATGAGCGGTTCCGTCTGCTCGCACTTCGGGGCGGCCACCCGCTCAGCCCGCCGTGAGCAAGGGCACCAGGTAGACGATCGAGAACGACTCGTAGAGCGCGAAGACCACGAGCAGCGCGAGCGCCGGCAGGCTCAGCACGCCGAGCTGACGCAGCCCGCGGGCGTAGGCCTGCCGACGGTTCTCGGCGTCGACCGTCCGCGGCCAGATCCATGCCCTGCCCAGGAGATAGGCGCCCAGCGCGAGCAGCACGTAGGCCTGGATCTCCATGACCACGGTGAGCGAGTGCGGGATGAGCACCAGCCAGCCGTCCCGGTCGACCGGTGCGAGCATCAGGCCGACCGTGAAGAGGGAGTACACGTACCAGACGACTCCCGCGAACGGCACGAGCATCGACGGCAGAACGATGTTGAGCAGGCCGGCTCGCAGTGCGTTGTTGGCCAGGATCGCGAGGGCGAACAGCCAGGGACTGTCGAGCAGTGACCGCACCAGGTCGGCCTGACCGCCATCCTCGAAGGACTCCCTCTGCGCGGCGGCCAGGCCGGGGAAGAGCAGGCCCGCCCCGAAGCCGACGAGGACCGAGCCGTACAGGATCGCGTTCAGAGCGAGATACGCGCGGCGATTCGCCTGGATCGTCTGGAGGGCGCGTCGGAAGAGTCGCATGTTCATGCTCCATGAGGTGATGGACGGGACCGCCGGACACCGAGCGACCAGCACCCGGGGTCGGTCCAACCAGTCTTCGCGGAGCCCGGCGCGCAGCCCAGTGACGAGCCGTCAGCGGCACCCAGGAGGTTCGTCGTCCCCACCCATGACATGTGTCACGCCAGGACCACGGCAAAGCCATGCAGTACCAGCGTCGCCCTTCGGACCGTCACCGCACGACATCCGGGCCCATCTCGACCGCGCCGGGTCAAGGTCATCACCCTGGCCTGATCCGAGGTACGACAAAGGCCGCCGACCTGGTCGTTTCACCAGGTCAGCGGCCTCCACCACCGAGGATCAGCCGGACTTGCGGCGGAACATCTTCTGTTCCGCAGGAAGCCGCCGTTGCCGCTCGCGAGGCGCGTTTCGAATCCGTGCCGTCCGGCCGTGTTGGACGGTAAGAACGGCTTGATACTGCCGTTCCCGGACTACACAGCCCAGAGTGCCACGCCGACCCGACAGTGGGCAACCGTGGGCGTCAGTGGGTACTGCAAGTGTGTCATTTCGCGTGTCAGGCAGGCCCTGAGGCGGGCAACTGTGTCACGAACCGTGTCAGTCAACTGCCTCCGGCAGACGACCTCGGAGGCTTGTCCGAGTGGTTCGACGAGCAGTGAGATGCTATCTCGGCGCGATCGTCCTCACGACGTCAGGCGACGTTCCGAGGGCGGCTCGCGCAGCGCGCTGAGGTGGTCGTCGGAACAGGCCGTATGACCTGGCCGGGGCTGCGGGCGTTTCTTGTTCCTCGACTCAGCACCCAATGGAAAGCACGCCCTGCTGTGGGTCGTCACCGATCGTCCCGTCGCCTCTACAAGCGCGCTGGTCCCAGCACCGATGCGCTCCGGAAGGACCGCACCGCTACCGCCGTGTGGCGAGATGAACATCCGTCCCGCGGTGCTACGGCGCCGCATCTCAGTCGTCACCTATCGGTGCAGCGGTCACACCCAAGACTCGACTCCTTCACTACTACCTGTGTCCACGACGTGTCGAAAACTGCGTTGCGTTGACCGGGAGAATGGAGTCATGAGCGCGAGCGCTGCACCGGAGGAATCATCGGCGGGTACACCCAGGGACACAGGCTCGCTCACCAATGAGGACGCCGACACTGACACGTTGGTGACAGCGGACGAGGAAGCACTAGCACCGCTCCCCCAGCCGGCACCGTACGTTTTCGACCAGGACCACGTCGTCGCCGCGGCGGAGGTCCTCGACGCCGCATTTGCCGAGATCACCGACAGCCCAAGCGGATGGGGACGCGTCGAGAAGGCGATCGAGGCCCGAGGCGGCATGGATGAAGCACTGACCCGGGAGTTGGCCGCCGTCGGGGGCCGAAGCCTGAACGCCGGGGGGCTGGGCAAGGTGGGTACGGAGTTTGTCGCCAACAGGTTCTGGCCCGATCCGAAGACCGCGTCCGCCGACGTCGTTGAGCTGTGGCGTGAGGTGCTGGACTCGGTTACACACCCCGCAGCAGCTGCCCGGCTCGAGGAACTTCTCATCGTTCGCCGTGACGGGAACCTCGTCCACCGCGCCCGCCATGCCGCCACCAGCTACCTGACGGCCGTCGCCGGAGTCCATGACAGCTTGACCACCGCCATGTACTTGACGCGCGCATGGACCATCTCGCGACTCTTCAGGCTCACCG
Source organism: Promicromonospora sp. NPDC050249 (assembly GCF_040656015.1). Taxonomy (NCBI): domain Bacteria; kingdom Bacillati; phylum Actinomycetota; class Actinomycetes; order Micrococcales; family Promicromonosporaceae; genus Promicromonospora; species Promicromonospora sp. NPDC050249. Next base: position 87,109 of record NZ_JBFAKY010000001.1, read on the forward strand.
ACGTCGAGGACGACATCCTCGACGCGATCGAGATGCGAGTCGGCCTTTCGGGGACCCGGCGGCCTATTGGCCATGTCATGCCGTTGTTGGAAGTTATGGTGCAGAAGCCGTCCAACACCGCTCGGCAGGTCACCCTGCACGCCACCGCAGAAAACGTGCTGACTGACATCGTCGCGACGGAAGTCATGCACCATCTGATCACCGAGGCCAGTGACCTGCGCCGGAGGATGATCACCCCCGGCCCACAGGCCGATGCCCTGCGAACCGCGACACGCGCCGACGAGATGGCCGCGCTCCGGCGGATCGCTGCCGCGGCCAGCCAGCCCTTGGTGAAACAGGCCCACCTTGAGACCGCCGCCCGATTCGCGACGCACCACAATCTGCGCACTGATCTCAAGGAGATCCAACGCGAGCTCGAGGTCGTCTCCGCCGGGGACCTCGGCCTCGAGAAGATCTCCACAAGCGCCAACATCCCCAACTGGATCCCTGAAAGTGAGCTTCACGCGTTCACCCGCGCTCACACCTGGCACCGAGGCCTGCGCTACTTCCTCGAGTCACCAGTCCCGTGCGGCGATATCGACCAGATCCGGACATCCGTTCGCGGACGCCCCTTCAGCATCCGGCATCTGTTCAACACTGTCCTGCTCGGCGCGGACGGGCTCCCCCGAAAGACCCTCGACACCCAGGAAGAAAAATTCGAACACGACGTAGCCCAGCACGTCGCGATAGCCGCCCAGCACATGGGTCACATTCACGCATCGGGTCTGTACCGACTCGGCGAGAAGTACGGCACCCCCACGGAGGACGAGCTCACGATCTGGCTCCTTGACGTCTACGCATGCGACCCCGACGGTGCACGCGTCCTCGCCAAGGCTTTCTGCCACTTCTGGGCAGGGGACTATCTGGAGGCCGCGTACGTGGCGACCCCAGCGGTCGAAGCCGCCGCGCGACGGCTCCTCCGCGAGATGGACGAAGGCGCGTACCAGGTTCAGGTCGGCAACAACCCCGGCAAGTACCCCGCGCTCGGCACCCTCCTCGATGAGCTGCGCAGGATCAGCCTCGATACGTCCTGGCACTACTTCCTGACCTGGCTCCTACTCGGCCCGGAGGGCACCAACATTCGTAACGACATCGCCCACGGATTCATCACCACAATGAACCCGGTCCACGCGACCCTGCTGCTCCGGGCTGCAGCTCTTCTCATCACGGCGAGCGGCAGCGTGGTAGGCGACCAGAAATCACTCACACTCGCGGCTCAGCCCGCTGCCCCGCGTCCACGACTTCGAGGAATCGGCGATCGAGCGCTTGCCGTGACGTCAGGTCTCCTGCTGCGCGGGCATATGCTCGCCGAATCCCGACGCCACCGGGAATAACGGGCCACTCCACGCACCCAGCCTGGCGCAACATAGGAGGGCTAGTCGAAACGGACTAGCGGTACTCCTGCGTCCCGTAGATCTTGATAAAGCTCTCCGAGCGGCGCCGGCGCGCCTCGCTGGTCGCACTGGGTGAAGATCAAGCGTTCAGCTGCTCGAGAGACTCCGACGAAGAATGTCATCGTCGACTCGATGGTGTTCCGTGCGTGTGCCCACCATTGGTCGCTGTCGAGCCCGATGAAGAACACCGTGTGGTACTCCAGCCCCTTGCTCCGGTGGACGGTCAAGAGAGGAACCGCGTCCTCATCGAAGAACGCATCGGCCACCGCACTCCACGAATCAACGCGTAAAAGCGTCTGGGTAAGCCGAGTCCGGAACGCCTCAAGGGTAACCGTGAGGTCCTCGGGTCTGCTCCCGAACAGGCGTTTGTGTCCGGCCGCCTCTACACGAACGAAGTCCGTCAATTGGTTGGTCAGCGATACCGCAGTCTCCTCGCTGAGGTCGATACCCGAGTCGTCGTCGAGGGGCGTCGCGGCCAGCCACCTGCGAAGGTTCTGGAGGTAGTCGGTGAGATCGTCCTCGACCTGTGTTCCCACTTCCCTACCGCTCGCTCCCGGGGACACGCCCGACAAGATTGAGGTGACCTCACGCCAGATCTGAGGCTGCCCGCCCTTGTTGGCCGCGAGAGCGAGGATGCCCAGCAGAAGCCGCACGAGGTCGTCGGTAAGCAGGTCCTGCAGTCTGATCTCGCCGACCTGCGCGTCATCGTTGCGCAGCCGCAAGCCGGCAGCGGACAGGGCCCGGGCCAGGTCAGGTTCCAGCTTGACGACCTGCTGCCTAGCGATCAGCGCGTAATCGGAGGGGCGCCGACCTGACCCTTCTATGTCGGTGGCGATCCATGCCGCGATGGCATCAGCTTCGCGCTCGGTAGTTGGGAACGACCAGACCGCAACAGGAGTCTCGCCGACCGGTGGCTCAACTCGTGAGCGTTGCGGTGGGGAGTCTGGGTCGAGCCGGACCGCGAAGCGCTGCTGGAGGTCGACGAGCTGTTGGGTGGAGCGGAAATTGGAGGTGAAGGTGAACGGTTCGGCTGCGAAATCGGCCTCGAACTGAGCGAACGCGTCGCCCAGCGCCCCGGCCCAGCCCATGATCCGTTGTTTGCGGTCGCCGACGGCGGTGACGGTCGTTCCCTCGTGAGCGAAGACGGCCCTGAGAAACGAGTATTGGGCGTAGGTGGTGTCCTGGAACTCATCGACGAAGACGAAGGGATAGGTGGCGCGCAGAGCGCGTTGTAGCTGAGGGCTGGTCCGAATGATCAGGTCGGCGAGCCGGTTCAACATGACGAAGTCGACTACCGGATCTTGAGCCTGCAGATAGCTGCGGTTCCACCACTCCCGGACGGCGAACTCGCTCGCTGAGGTCGGAGCTGGCTGTTCGGACGGGACGGCCGAGAGTTCAGTTGCACCCAGGACATGGGGGAGAAACGTGTCCGCCGAGAGTGCGTACACGGCTTGCGCCGAACGCTGGTCCAGTCCACCGGCGACATCGGCAAAGAAGGCCTCGACCTCTCTCTTAGTGGAGAAGGCGATCTTGTAGTCGGCGCCCAGTGCCCATTCGCTCGGCAACAGTCCGCGGAACCGGTCTACGATCGACTTGGTGAAGGCGTCGAAAGTCATCGAGGTGAACCGATGCGCGTGTTCGGGAAGGCGGCGTTTGACCCGGTCTCGCAGGTTCGTTGCGGCGGCGCGCTTAAAGGAGATGGCCAGGATCTGCTGTGGTGGGCGGCAGATGCCCGTCTCGAGGAGGTATCCGGCTCGCTGCGCCAAGAACTCCGATTTCCCGGAGCCGGGGCCTGCTGTCACGGAAGCAGTTCCGGCCCGCAGGGCAGCCCACGCGGCTGGTTCAAGGTCCTGAATGCCGTGCGGGCGCCACTCCTGAGGGGACGGGATCAAGACGGAGCCACCGCCTTCTCGATGCGGTCCATGAGGCGGCTGAGTCGCGGTGGCAGTTTGGCAAGTTCCTCTTTCGACACGTATGACATCGCTCGAAGATGTGTGCCCGGTTTGGAGTTAGACAAGAACAAATAGCGGTACCAGCGGAGAAATTTGGTCCAGGCGGCATTGTCGTAGAAGTCGACTTCGGGTCGGTCCTGGGGGTCACCAAGGACCGAGTCACGTGGGTCGCCCGTGCTGCGTGGCCCGGTCTTGCCGTCTTCGAGGTGGCTGGTGTAAGCGTCTTCGTAGCGGTAGAGCAGGAGCAGGTCTAGGTCTAGCGGCGTCGAGAAGTAGACGTCCCACTTCTCGAGGTGGTTGAGCCATGCCTTGAATTGGTCCCTACTGAGCACTTCGATGTCATCGACACTGGCAAAGTCGCTGATGGCCTTACTGCCGTCGAACGGCGACTTGCCGACCTCGAGGAGCCGGTTGCACACGTCTCGGATGCGGCCTTCACCGCCACCGTCCCGGCCGTAATCGAGGTCCAGAAGCGTCGCGTGCGGGATATTGAGCTGGTTGAGAAGGCGCCAGAAGTGGTTTGTGTGACGTCCGCCAAGCGGGACAACGGCCACGAAGGACTGATCGATGTGAAGGTCCCGTGCCGCCGCGAGCTTGGGAATGACCAGTTCCTCGGACGCACCCTCACCAAGGACAACAAAGCGCGCGAAATAGAGCTCGGGGTGGGCCTGGACCGCTTCACGCATGTACTTGCCGGCCTCGGTTGCATCGTCAGGAAGAACGATCCGGCTGACGGCGGTCGACTTCGAAGTCTCGTCGATACGGAAGTGCCTAATCCGGTCAGGTGGGATGCGAGACATCACGCTGGCCGAGTGGCTGGAGATCAGGGCCTGAGCCCGCCCCGAGCCGGTGACGTCGACGAGCTGCTCGACGACTCTGGACAGGAAGTACGGAGACAGGTTGTTCTCCGGCTCTTCAATCGCCAGGAGCGTCAGTGTTGGCAGGGTCGTGGCCGTCATGTCGAACTTATCGTCGTGCTTACCTGAGGCGATCTCCGACTCCAGGTCGAGCGTGGCCGCGGTCAAAGCGATGTGCAGGAGTGACTGTTGACCGTCGCTGAGCTCCTGGGCTGGACGCGTTCGGCCGATAGCTGTCGGCTCGAAGAGCATCTCCGCATTGCTAACCAGGACAGTCATGTCCCGGGTGATCGGCTCGAAGGTCGGGTTCTGCTCCGTAGACAGATGGTGGAGCTCCTGCCAGCGCGACGCGATCGCCTCGGTAACAGTGGCTACGACGGCCTCGGTCTTGAAGTTGACGGACAGCTCATCAGCCGCATCGGTGATGTGGTCGCGAAAACCTTCCGACCACACGCTCGCCCGCCACAGGCGCCCTCGGAGGAACGAGTTGACCTGCCGACCGCCGTCTCTTGTCGCCGGCACGTACACAGCCTGAATGCGGTTGCGGTCCGATGCCCTCAGGTCAACACACTGGTCCTCGAAGTCATCATCGAAGGTGTAGACGATCCGACGCTGCTCCTCAATGAGACCACTGGCCGACCCATCAGCGTCCCAGGTCGCGTCTAGGACGATCCTCAGCTTGAGTTGCCCCTCAGAATCAGCCGCCATCTGCGCAAAAAACTCCGGCACGGTCGCAGCGGCATCGGCTTGATCTACTCCAACACTGTCGCCGCCTGCATCGACCGTCGTATCGGCGTCGAGCTCCGGGAACGCAAAGACCGCGTCTATCCGAAGGGTTCGGGCTGTCGCCGCTTCAGTCTCGTCGTGCGGGACGTGGAAGTCCTCGACGCGGATCTCTCGCTGGTCGGCAACTACGCTGAACAGCCTGAGCACCGCTTGGAGTGCCGCCGTCTTGCCAGAAGCGTTCACACCCAAAAGGGCAGTCAGGTGCTCGTCGAAGGTGATCGTGTGCGGGCTAGGCCCGAAGCACTGGAAGTTGGTAAGCGTGACCCGTTCGAGGTACATCCACTTCAACCCTCTGCTCTAACCGCTTCGTCTGGCAACCCTACTGGAACCGGCCCGTTGGGGTCGCTGGCGACAGTGCCGGGTGCGGCCACCGATGGTCATGACGTGGTCGGCGCCTCGCAGCGGCGGTCGAATAACGACCACCCACACCTGAGCAGCCGGTACGAGGCCAGGAAAGGCTCCGCGACATGCTCAAGACTTCCTGACGCGTGCCCCTCGCCGATGCCGGTGCGCCGGTCAGGAGGCCCGAAGGAAGACCGTTGAAAGAGTGACCAGCCCAGAACATGTGCATCGGCGCTCATCTCGCGCCACAGTCGTCGGACGGCTTCACGACTCGCCCGGTTCGCAAAGGCGTGATCGGACGCGGCGCCGATGAGATCGGTGAGGATGAGGCTCGCCCTGCCAGTTCGTATCGCGGCGACGCCAGCCTGGCGCTCACTCAACCAAGACCGCTGATCATCGAGACTCGCGCGATCGGTGGCGTCGAGTTGGGTGGTGGCGAGGAGTCCGTAGTACTTATCCATCTGGGCGTACATCTCCGCGAGGACAGTGAGCGCTCGCTCACAACGCTGACCGCGGTCTTCGGGTGCCAGTACCCACACCGCTTGGGATGCGCCGACGAGCGCTCCCCGCAGCACAGTGAAGTGCGAAGAAGGATAGATCTGCCCGGCCTTGATGACGTCGAGCGCGAGGCGGAGGTGTTCGCCAGCAAGGACGAGTGACGTCCGCGCAAGCTGGCTTACTGCCATGTGCGGGAAGATTTCGTCGTCGATCGCTAGGTCACTGCCTCGCTCAGGCTTCTCCACACGCTGCGCTCTGAGCCGCCAGCGATCTAGGTCGGGCGCCGTCTCCAACATCTGGGCTAGGGCCGCGCGCTCTGTATCGGTCAGCGCCATGTCCAGCACCGTAGCAATAGTGACGTCAGATGACGGCCCCGCCATTACGACTCACCCAGGCCCTGTCCCAAGCGGCGGGCGCTGGTTGGCCGATCGCTGCAGAGCCAGCAGATGCAGTTGTGATCTCACGCACCTCAGCGCCCAACGGAGAGCACACCCAAGGTGCAGGTTGCCCCTAATCGCACCGACCCACTGACCCAGGCGGCGGCTGGCGACGACACGTGTCAGTCAGTGCAAGTCGAGCAGATCGCCGTAATGCTCCCCTGTGGGTGGCGTCGTGCAGACTGGAATAATGGTGACGGAACGGTCGATGCCGAAGCGACCCCAGCAGCACCGCCTCGAAGAGGCTTCGATCAACGCGTTCTTGGCACTCGCGCCCGAAAGCTGGTCGGTTTCCAGGCAGTCAGAGCATGACTACGGGATCGACCTCGTCGTGGAGTTGTTCTCTGGTGACGACGCGACGGGTATGCGGTTCGGTGTCCAGCTCAAGGCCACCGAAGGGCAGGAATCGGCCGTACCGGTGAAGGTTGCATCGCTGAACTACTGGCTCGAGCAAGACACCCCGGTCATGGTCTTCCGCTGGAGCAAGGCGCTCGACCGGGCCTGGATCATGTGGGCGCACCACATCGAACCGCCGCGGTCGTCCTCTCAGGCGACTGTCCGTGTGAAGTTCTCTGATACGGACGTCTGGGACGAGGCCACCCACGGGACGATCGAACGTGAGGTCCGTGCTGCGCGAGCGATCCGGCGTCGAAGCGTCCGCCTCCCCCTTCCCTTCACGTGTACCGGCTCTGGAACCACGATCGGGGTCTCGGCCGGGAGCGTCGTCCGCGAGGTGCGAAGAGCGCTGAGGCAATACCCAGCCATCGTCACCACCAGGATCGATGGCCCGCACGACGTCGTCATCGACCTTCGCGTGGAACAGCACCAGATCCTGCTGGGCATGCGCGGGACATCCCCGAAGATTCTTGAGTACAAGCAGTTCTCCGAGCCCGGCTCGGCCGCCGACGAACTCGACCGCATCCAGATGCTCGCGCGCGACGCCCTCTTCGCGATCGCCATCCAGCTGCACGGGATCGGGTGTACCCGTGAAGCCGCTCAACTCCTGCTTTCGATTGTCGACGAACGCTCTGTCGCACACGATGATGGACTGCAGGCAGCGGTCACCGTACTGGCGCTCGGCGGAGAGCGCCGCGCGGCTGCCCGGCTCCTCGACGTGGCTCGTAGGGTGGGAGCGGACCACGCGGTGCTCGTTGCCTCGCTCGTCGATGACCCCACAGGTGAGGATGAGGTTATCGCCGGGGTCCTGCGCGAGTGGGTCCAAGAAGATCTCGCCGCTGGCGACCTGAAGTCGGCCGCGCCTATCGCGTACAACGTTGCCCGCCGAACACTGTCCAAGCGGCCGGACCTGGCAGTGGGACTACTGATCCAGGCAGCAGAGCTGGACCCTTCGTACCGCGATCGCGACTACTGGAACCGCGAGGTCGGCGGGGCGGCGTTCCTGTCCGGCGACTTCCAGACCGCAGTGACGCACTACCAACGAGCGGTCGAACTTGGTGACGAGGACTCCGGAGTTCGGCTCGGGGACGCTCTCCTGCACGCCGGGCAGTACGCGCAGTCGCTGGAACTGCTACGTAACGCAGGTGACATGGTGCGACATGCTGAGTTTCGGCTCAAGGCGTGGTTCCTTGAACCTTTGATCGCCGAGTACACGATCACCGCGCAGACCCGCGATCAGTTCGTCGCGGAGCGCATTTGTGAGACCGATGCGCTAGACGCCGCAACCGCGAAACAAGCCCTGGAGCACGACCTGCTATGCCCCCAAGCACTCTGGGTACTCGGTCAGGCCTTACTGGACTCCGACCAGAAAGAGCTTGCAGTCCAGCACCTGCTGGCCGCGACGTTCTCCGAACCAGCAAGCGATGAGGCGTGGGTCCACCTTCTTGGCGCCGGCGAAGTCCTGCCAGAACATCACGACATCATGAACGACATCCTTCTCTGCGCGCGTCAATTCGCCAGTGCCGACGTTCTGGACCGAGTCTGGGAGATCCACCCTGACCTGGGCCGAGCCTTGGAGTCCGCGTTCGCAACACTGCCGCCCTTCGAGGAGCCGCCGACAATCATCCGAGCCACCTCGTTCGGTTCGGCAGCTTACTCAGTCATCGAGCGGTGACCTGCTGAGTTCAACATCGAGACCGAAGCCACCATTCGAGCGAGCCGCTCACACTGCGATCGAAACCAGGTTCGCCACGATCCACCACACCAACAGGATCGCGATGGATGAGCGCATCATGGCTCAACGCTAGGTCGGCGGACGGCAGCGCGCCTGCCAGTCACGCGGGAAATAACTCTCTGCCCACGTCGCGCCGGTCTTAGGTGTCATGCTCGCCGCTCACCAACCTAGCCGGTGCCGGAGCACCGAGCCCAACGACCAAAGACCCTTTCCTGAGCAGCAGAGTGTGGTCAGCCGGCGGAACTTGGGGGTGGCGGGCTACCGATTGTCGCTCCGTATGCCGCGCCAGTCGTTGGTGTCGCATCGATCGCCGTGATCGTGCGGTCCCGGACGGCTGGCCTGGGCACACAGCGCCTATTGCCGCAGGTCCGTCTTCATGAGGTCGAGGATCTCGAAGTAGAGATCGAGCGTGGGATCACACTTCTCGCCGAGGAAGTCGAGGAGTTCCTCGCGGTCGGGCGAGTCCGACGACGCAACCAGCGTGGCAGCATGCCGCCGAACGGACATCTCGGTGTCATAGGCGAAGTCGAAGCAACTGCGCGCCAGCTCGCCGATCGGTGTCGGGCCGACGAGTTCAATCGCGCACAGGCGGTCCTGGAGCTCGGTCAGGATCGTTGGCATCGGGTCTTCGTCCTCGGCCGACCCGGGAAGGGCCGGCGCCCTGCCCTTCCTCAGCAGGTCCAGCCGCGCGTAGTTCGTGTCGATGACGCGCCTCAACGTCGCCATAAACTGCGTATATGCCACGCGGCGTGTGTCCAGCCACCGCGTGCTTCGCTGGTTGACGCGAGCCGCTTCAAGCTCTGTATTGCGTTCCTCACGATCGGATCGCGCACGCAGCCAGCCCAGCAGGGCGACGCTGACTGTGCCTACGACCACGATGAGGGCGGACAAAATCGCGGCAACGCCGGCATCCATCCTCGAAGGGTACTGACATCCAAGGGCAGATCTCGCGACGCCACTGCGGCATCATGCCCCGCCACGGACGCGCGAGGAGGATCCGTGCGGCGAGACGACGCATTTGTGTTCCACCACCCGGACGCCAAGTACTTCTCTGTGTGACTTCCGGGGTGTTGGCCGTCCGACCAGGTCAAACCCATTCTGTCTGGTCAGAGCCCCGGGCCGATCGCCAAGGCTCCCGTATCCAGACGTCGCTGGACGTCCTTGAGCGTACCAAAACGTGCCATAAACGTGCCGCGCTCACGCGCTTAGGTCTCGATGCCGAGAGCGTGGCACGGTTCGACGCTCCGACCAGCACGGATACTCGAAGGCGTGGCACGAATTGGGTGTTGACCTGGGACTTCACTACGCCGGGAACACGCGACAGTTTCGTTCCGACCAGTTCGTCGCGCTTGGGGCGAGGCAACAACACCGTCAGCACCGTCGGCGGCGCCTCGCGTGGCGCGGCATGGATTGGCGATGACGCACGACCGCCTATCGTTGGCGCCGGGTGGTAGGCGCAACCGCGCCGAACGATCTCCGGGTTGCCGCCCACGAGAGGCCGTCTCCTACTCCAGAGGCGGCTTGATAGCACTGAACACGCCAGATTGGCCACTGGTTGGGTTTCGTCGATCGGTAGGCGTCACTGTCAAGAGCAGCAGCAGGAAGATGTCGACAGCGAGGTGGGCTGCGTCATCGGTTCGCGGGGCGGGTGCCTCGCAGGTCCAGGAACAACCTCCCTGGACATCACACAGCCGCACACCAAGAACACGTTCGCTCTCACGTGGGCAAAGCAGACCTTGGCGAACGAAATCATCAACGCGCACACCACACCGACCGGCGTCTACGACTTGAGCGTCATACCGGAGGTGGCGGCCATCGGAGACCTCTACGAACCGGTCCACGACAGCCGCACTCCCCGTGTTCACATCTGGTTCGACCTAGCAGTCGAGCGACTGGCCGGCCTCGTCTCCGCCGTGCAGATTATGCGCCCGGAGCCCGACGACTGCGCATTCTGGCCAAGCGGCTCACCAGCACCTCGGCCGCAACCACCTGGGTCGACGAGCTCGTCACACAGTTCGAGCACGGCGTCGATCGGCTAGCCCGGTGCCGCAACGCAGGCGCCCACGGAGGCCCCACCGAGCTCGGCGTCATCGCGTCTGTACGCGAGTTCGCGAACCGCGAAGCAGCACGCACCATCAGCATGGGGATCTGGGCGACGGTGAAGAAAGAGACGCTCGCTGCCAGCCACGAACGCGTACGAACGCAAGGTCTGGCGTGGCGCCACACGCTCAATGAAGGACAGAAGCTGTCGGTAGACACTCTTATCGGAACTGCCGGCGACACTTGATGTGTCGGCGGCACCATGCTGAAACTTCGGATGGCGTCCCGCTGGGTGATGGGTACCCGACAACCGCGTCGAGGCTTAGCACCCTGTGCAGCGATGCCCCCAAGGGCATAACGAACCCCGATTTACGGCATCTGACCAGCCTCAAGACCCCGTCAACGTGCACACATTCTTGCCGCTAACCCGAAACGCTCGGGGAACAACGTTCCCGGCCTGCGTCGACAGGCTCTTGCAGACCGCGCTCAGCGAATGCGACGTGTGCGCGTGCGCAGCACCCGCAGCCCCTCCGGGGCGCCGTGCTCGGCGAAGGCCGACACGACGGCGTCGTACAGCCCGCGGGATCCGGCGGGCGTCGTCGGGAGGATGATCAGCGTCCGAGGGGGCGCGCTCTCCCGCCTCAGGCGCGGGCGATCCATGAGCACGGCATCCTGATCAGGACCGCAGCTGATAGCCCCGTCAGGCGACGACAGGCCAGGGATCCCGTCGAGCGGGGTCGGCGAGAGCACCCACACCTTGTGCTCCGAAGCGTAGGAACGGCGATCGGTCACGGTGACGGCCGTCAGGGTGCGGATGAACGCGACCTCGTCGTCCTGCTGCGCTGTCGAGGTGTGCTGCTCGGGCGAGGACACGGCGTCGTCGTCGAACCACACCTCGACGATCCCGTCGACCCGTGTCACGGCACCCGACGCCCACCGGTCGAGCACCGAGTTCTGCACGTACTCGTGAAGGCCCGGGAGCTCGGCGATGATCGCGGCGTGACCCGTCGCCCAGTGACCGTCGAACTCCTCGAACGACATGTCGCGACGCCCCTCGAGAAGGGCCACCCGCTTCCTCAGCACGCTGCTGCCGCCTCTCGGCCCGCGATCGAGCCCAGGATGTGCGCGGGGGCCAGCCCGCCGACATATCCGTAGCTGGAGAGCCCCCCGATGTCGGCGCCCGCTGCGAACAGCCCGACGACAGGCGATCCCGCGACGTCGATCACCCGGCTCCTGGGGTCGATCGCGATGCCGCCGAGCGTGAAGGTGATCGCGGGCTGCACCTCGAGCGCATAGAAGGGTGCGGTCCTCAGCAGCGCGAGCTGGGCCGAGGTCGGCGGCGCGGAGCGGGAGAGCCGGGTCGCCAGACCAGAGATCCCGACGTCGCCGGCCAGCGTACGACGCAGCTGCGCCTCCTCCACGCCGAGGCGTCCGAGGGCCGCGACGAGCCCGTCGAGCGTGTCGGCGACGGCGTGCCTGGCGCCGTGCTCGACCGCGAGCTCGAGACGATCGATCAGCCCGAAGCTCGCGAACGGCTCGGAGACGCCGTGGGTCGACCGCGTCTGCTGGTCGAAGATCAGGAACGCCCGCATGCCGTCGAGCTGTGCGAGGTCCTGATTGAGCAGCTCGTCGCCCCGCGACTCGTCGGCGAACCTGCGACCGTCGGCAGCCACGAGAATGCCGTGATCGGAGTAGTACTGCGAGAACAGCATGAAGCGTTCCGGCGTGAATCCGGTCACCGGATGCGAGATCAGGTGTCCGTAGAAGGTGCCGAGGTCGCCTGCCGTGGCGGTCCCGAGGCTCGTCGCCAGGCGCAGCCCGTCCCCTGCGCTGCCGGGGTTCGATCTGAGAAGGATCTCTTCGCCGACGTCGGGCATCCACGCAGCCCTGTCGGCAGGCGAGGCCTGGAATCCCCCGGTCGCGAGAACTATCGCGTCGGCGTGCAGCTCGGCCTCGCCCGCTTCCGCGTCCAGCAGGAGCCGGAATCGGTGGGTCGACGACCGATCGGCCGTGCGCACCCTGACCCCGGTGCGGATCTCGCCACCGGCCTCGAGGAGCCGTGCCTCGAGATGCCCGAGATAGGCCTTGACGTCGAAGCTGAACCCTCGGCCGAAACCCATGACGTCGTCCGTCGCCGCATCCGCCACGAAGACGCCGCTCGCTCGGATCGACTCCAGATCGCGCTCGTAGTCGTCGATGATGCGCTCGGCGAGGGCACGATCGCCCGCGGGAACCCGTGTCTCGTACGACTCCATGGTGGGTGCGGTCCAAAACATGCCTGCCGAGAGCGCCGCCGACCCGCCCAGTGACCGCTGCTTCTCCAGGAGGGTCACGCGGGCCCCCGCGTCCGCCGCGACCGATGCTGCACGAAGCCCCGCGAGGCCACCGCCCAGCACGACGACGTCGGTCGACCCTGACTCGGTATGCATCGTTGCGCCCCTGTTCGGTCTCGTCACCAGAATCACGGCGACGATAGCCACAGAGCGTGCGGACGCTCCAGATTCTTTCCAGATAGCAGAAAGCCTGCGACCGGTGCGCCGTGAGATATCGGCCATTCTTGCGACTTCCGTGTGTCACTTTCTCCATAGCAGAAAGTTGCTTGGTTGCTGCGACCACGCGCGGCTACTTTGAGAGCCTGCACCTCAACGGACGAGGCGGAGACGGGCAGCGTTGCCCACGGACGAAAGGCCGCACTATGACCAGCGAAGTCTTGGGCTCGACGCCGCCGGCGGCAGGCGCCGCCCCGGCGGGCAACCCGGTACAGCGCAGGAGAGCACTCGCCAGCGGAACCCTCGGCTCGGCGCTCGAGTGGTTCGACTTCGCGCTGTACGGGGCTCTCTCGGCGACGATCTTCCCGGCCCTGTTCTTCTCGGACCTGGGTGAGGCCGGCTCGCTCATCGCTTCGTTCGCGACGTTCGGTGTCGGGTTTCTTGCCCGCCCGCTCGGTGCCATCATCTGTGGCTACTACGGCGACCGGTACGGAAGGCGGCCCGTGCTGCTCGGGACCTTTATCCTCATGGGCCTCAGCTCGGTCGCTATCGGGCTGCTGCCGGCGAACCAGGGCCTCGGCATCGCCTTGGTCCTCGTCGGGCTCAGGTTCCTGCAGGGCTTCTCGCTCGGCGGTGAGGCGACCGGCGCACAGCTCATGACACTCGAGCACGCGAAGGCGGACCAGCGCGGCATCTTCGGTGCGTTCATCAACATCGGCTCGCCCCTCAGCCAGGTGCTCGCCAATGTGACCCTCGTGATCCTCACGGCCACCTTGAGCGAGGCGGCCTTCCAGGACTGGGGCTGGCGTATCCCGTTCATGCTCAGTGCCCTGCTCGTCGTCGTGGGCCTCTACATCCGCTTCAAGCTCGAGGAGACTCCCGTCTTCGTCGAGTACAAGACCGCGGCGAGCACGTCGGTCAACAGCCTCCAGGTCCTGAAAGCGCATCCCTGGACGATCCTCAAGCTCATCTTCGTGCGCGCGGGCTCGAACGTGACCTTCTACACGATGGCCGTCTACGGGCTCAACTACCTCACGACGAGCGCGGGTTTCACCCAGGGTGACGCGTTCGTGATCGTCCTCGTCGCCAACGGCATCTCCGCGTGCGCGGGCCTCTTCGGCGGCTGGCTCAGCGACCGGATCGGCCGCAGGAAGGTGCTCGTCATCGCCATCGCCGTGCAGATCGTCGCCGTGGCAGCATTCTTCCCGGCGGCCGGTACCGGCGACATGTTCCTCGTCGTCCTCACGGTCGCCGGCGCGATCAGCGGGGTGCAGTTCGAGTTCGGATCACAGCCTGCGCTCTACGCCGAGCAGTTCCCCACGAACATGCGGTTCTCGGGATCGGCACTGTCACTCTCGTTCTCGCAGGTGCTGTTCTCGGCGCCCGCCCCGATCGTCGCGGCGTCCCTCGCGGCACATGGCGACTTCTGGGTGATCGCCGTGGTCAACGTGGCGATCCTGCTGATGTCGCTGCTGTTCGTGCGCTGGCTCAAGGACAACCACCGCGCGGAGCTCAACGACATCCGCTGAGGATCACGCCTGCCCCAGTGCCCCGGTGCGTGACGACGCACCGGCAAGCCGGTAGCCGGCGCAGATCACGTTATGGTCGTAAGCCACCCGCACAACGAACCGGATGCTGCCCGATGACTGATCACAAGGCCGCGTTTCAGCGCCCCCGCTACGCGCTGAGCTCCGTCGATCACGTGCTGCGCATCATCCAGCTGTTACGGGACACGGGTGGCGCGCGCCTCTCCGACGTAGCCCGTGAGCTGCAGATATCGCCGTCTGCGGCCCATCGGCTGCTGGCGATGCTCGTCTACCGCGATTTCGCCGCCCAGGACGAGACTCGTGCCTACGTCCCCGGCCCCTCGATGGGGATCGGACCGTCGAGCTCTCCCTGGACCAAGACGCTCAAGTCGCTCGTGGCTCCTCACATCGAGCTGCTCGCAGAGCGGCTCGACGAGACCGTCAGCCTCATGTTCAGAACCGGCACGCGCACGCGCGTCATCATGTCGGTCGAAGGTACCCAGCCGCTGCGCGTGGGCGACCGCATAGGTCTCGTGCAGGATGCCCGGCGCACGTCCGGCGGCAAGGTGATCATTGCCGAGCACGACCGTTCGCTCCTCGAGAGGCTCTATCGGAGCCAGTCCGCCCAGCTCGCCGGGAACTTCATGACCGAGAGCGAGTTCGAGAAGCTCCTGACGGCGCTCGATGAGGTCCGTCGCCGCGGGTATGCGGTCAATCGCGACGAGACCGAGCTCGGCCTCCACGCGCTCGGGATGCCGCTCCACAGCGCGGCAGGAACAGTTCTGGCCGGGTTCTCCGTGCTCGTACCCGCCGCGCGCGGTCCCGTGCTCGAGGAGGAGCGCACGCTCGCACTCATGCGGGCGGCCCGAGACGACATGGACGACGAGATCCGAGCCGCCAACTTCGGCCTCAAGGCCTAGGACGTGGTCCGGCTCGGGTGAGCCGGGGGCAGGCCCTCAGCCGGCGAGCACCCGGACCGCCTCGGCCTGGGCCGCCCGGAGCGGTACGAGCAGTCGCGGCTCGTCGTCCGGGGCATACCGGGCCGTGGGCAACGAGATGCTGATGGCTCCCACCGGCTGGGCGGCGTCCGCGCCGACGGCGACGCCCAGCGCCGCCACGCCGCGCTCGCTCTCCTCGGTGTTCACGCCGTATCCACGCCGCCGCACCCTGTCGAGCTCCGCGTGCAGGTCTGCCAGGGACCCGGCGTTCCCGCCCGGCCAGGGCTGCAGGCCGTCAGGGTGCAGCTCGTCGACGGCGTCGTCCGACAGCGCCGCGAAGATCGCCTTGCCGCCGGACGTGCAGTAGGCAGGAATCCGGGAGCCGATGCGCAGGCCGATCCGCAACGCCTGCTGTCCCTCGATCCCGTACACGAACTGCACGTCGGGCCCCGCCAGGACGACGAGGTGGACGGTCTCGCGCACCTCGTCGTGCAGCGTCTGGAGCACCGGACGCATGCGGGCCACGAGCGCGGGGATGCTCCGCTGCTGCGCTCGCAGGCCGCGCAGCTGTGGACCCGGGCGATAGAGCTTGCGCTCCCCCTGCTCCACGAACCCACGGCCCGCCATGGTCGTCAGGAGGCGGTGCGCCGTCGACGGAGCCACCCCCAGCGACGTCGCCGCCTCGGTGACGCTCAGCGCCCCCCGCTCGGACAGAAGCATCAGCAGGACCATCGCTCGGTCGACCGCCTCGATACGGTACGAATTCTGCTCCACAGAAAAATCGTAGCCGATGTTTGCGAGCAACAGAACTCCAGCCGTACCGTCGACGTCAGGCAGAGACGCCGGACGAGCAACGGCTCGGCGCGACTTCGAGGAGGAAGCCATGGCCCAGGGAAGAGACCGCGTGATCATCGCGGGCGGCGGTATCGGCGGACTGGGGGCGGCACTGATGCTCGCCCGGCGGGGCGTCCCCGTGACGGTTCTCGAACGGGCCGCCGAGTTCAAGGAGGTCGGCGCCGGCCTACAACTCGCGCCGAACATCACGCGGATGCTCGACGAGGTCGGCGTCCTGGCCGACCTCCTGCCCCACGCCGTGCGCCCCCGGCGCCTCGTCCTCGCGAACGCGGCGACCGGCGAGGAACTCAGCCGCCTCGACCTCGAGGACGCCGCCACCCGCTACGGCGGCCCGTACCTCGTGCTGCACCGCAGCGACCTCCTGGACACCCTGCTCCGCGCCGCGCGAGCCGAGCCGGCGGTCACGCTCCTCACCGACCACCACGTCGAACGCATCACCGACCACGGCGACGGCGTCACCGTCACCTGCGCGGGCGGTCAGGAGATCACCGGCCGCATCCTGATCGGCGCGGACGGCCTCCGTTCGGTGGTGCGCAGGCACGTGGTCGACGACGAGCCGGTCTGCTCCGGCTACGTCGCCTACCGCGGCGTCGTCCCCATCGAGACGGTCGACCGCCTCTCCGACACCGACGACGTCGTCGTCTGGATGGGCCCCGGCTGCCACTTCGTCCAGTACCCCGTGCGCGGCGGCAAGCTCTACAACCAGGTGGCGGTCTTCCGGTCGCAGGAGTACCTGGACGGCAAGGAGGACTGGGGCTCCCCCGCGGAGCTCGACGCCGCCTACGCGGACCTGGCCACCCCCGTCGTCGCCGGGCTGGCCTCGATCCAGCGCGAGAACCGGTGGCCCATGTACGACCGCGAGCCCATCTCCACCTGGACCAACGGCAACGTCACCCTGCTCGGCGACGCGGCCCACGCCATGCTCCAGTACCTCGCCCAGGGCGCCGGGCAGTCCCTCCTCGACGGCGCGGCGCTCGCGGACGCCCTCGCGCCGCTCGCGGACGGGTCCGACGGAGGCCGCTGGTCCGCGGGCGACGTGAAGGCCGCCCTGCACCGCTACGAGGCCGACCGCGTCGCCGCCGCGGCGACCGTCCAGTCCACGGGCCGGATCTGGGGCGACATCTGGCACGTGGACGAGCCGGTCCAGGTCCTGCTGCGCGACGAGGCGTTCCGCCGCAGGGACACCTACGACTACCACCTCGTCGACTGGCTCTACGGACCGGTCCTCGACCCGGGCGACCACGCGGACGCCGTCGGGGACGGCCCGCGCCCTGCCGACACCTACCGCACGAGGAAGTGAACCTATGACCGACGCGATCACCCATGACGACGTCTACCCCGACGACGCTCCCGGTCACGACGACGTGGAGAACGCGATGCAGCCGGAGCAGACCCCGGAGCTGCGCGCGCTCTACCAGGGCTTCGAGCAGGAGCACATCGTCCCGCTGTGGACCCAGCTCGGCGACCTCATGCCGACCCACCCCAAGCCGCAGGCCGTGCCGCACGTGTGGAAGTGGGACCGGCTCTACGACCTGGCCAGACGGTCGGGCGACCTGGTGCCCGTCGGCCGCGGCGGCGAGCGCCGCGCGCTCGGCCTGGCAAACCCGGGTCTGGGCGGCCGCGCGTACGTCTCCCCGACGTTGTGGGCGGCGATCCAGTACCTCGGCCCGCGCGAGACGGCGCCGGAGCACCGGCACGCCCAGAACGCCTTCCGGTTCGTGGTCGAGGGCGAGGGCGTGTGGACGGTGGTGAACGGCGACCCGGTACGGATGAGCCGCGGTGACCTGCTGCTCACCCCGGGCTGGCACTTCCACGGCCACCACAACGACACGGACGGCCCGATGGCGTGGATCGACGGGCTCGACATCCCGTTCTCGCACCACAACGACGTCGGGTTCTTCGAGTTCGGCTCGGAGCGTGTCACCGACTACGCGACGCCGAACTACTCGCGTGGCGAGCGCCTCTGGGCGCACCCGGGCCTGCGGCCGCTCAGCGGGCTGCGGGAGGCGGTGTCGTCGCCGCTGATGGCCTACCGCTGGGAGCACACGGACGCCGCCCTGACCGAGCAGCTCCTGCTCGAGGAGGAGGGCCAGCCGGCCACGGTGGAGCAGGGTCACGCGGCGGTCCGGTACTCGAACCCGACCACGGGGGGCGACGTCATGCCCACGATCCGCTGCGAGTTCCACCGCCTGCGCGCGGGCACGGTCACGCCGGGCCGTCGCGAGGTCGGCTCGAGCGTCTTCCAGGTGTTCGACGGCGAGGGAGTCGTCACGCTTGGTGGTACCGAGCAGCGGCTCGTCAAGGGGGACCTGTTCGTCGTCCCGTCCTGGGTCCAGTGGTCGCTGACCGCCGACTCGCAGTTCGACCTGTTCCGTTTCTCCGACGCTCCGATCATGGAGCGTCTCCATCTCGCCCGCACCCATGTCGAGGAGACCCACCGATGAAGCTCGCCACCCTCCGCACCACCGCCGCAGACGGAACGGCGACGACGGTCGCGGCCCGCGTCGAGGGCGACTCGCTCGTCACGCTGCCTAGGTACGCCGACGTGGGGGCCGTGCTGCGGGCCGGTGCGCTCGGCGTCGTCGGGCAGGCCGGGCCGCACGACGCCGAGCGGTTGCCGCTGGCCTCGGCGGACATGGCGCCCGTGGTGACCAGCCCGGGCAAGATCGTGTGCGTCGGCCTGAACTACACGGCGCACATCCAGGAGATGGGGCGCGACCTGCCGGAGCACCCGACCTTGTTCGCCAAGTTCGCGGACTGCCTGCTCGGTGCGGGCGACGACATCCTGCTGCCGCCGGAGTCCGGCACGGTCGACTGGGAGGGCGAGCTGGCGGTCGTCGTGGGCTCGCGGGTACGTCGGGCGTCGACGGACGAGGCGCGGGCGGCCGTCGCCGGCTACTCCGTCTGCAACGACGTGTCGATGCGCGACTGGCAGTTCCGCACGAAGGAGTGGCTCCAGGGCAAGATCTGGGCGGACTCCACACCGCTGGGCCCTGTGCTGGCCACCCCCGACGAGATCCCTGCCGACGCGCAGGTCACGACCCTGGTGGACGGCGTGGAGAAGCAGCGGGGCGACATCCACGACCTGGTGCACGACCCGGTGCACCTGGTCCGGTACGTCTCCACGATCCTGCCACTGAATCCCGGCGACGTCATCATCACGGGCACGCCGGGCGGCGTCGGGCACGCGCGCTCGCCGCAGGAGTACCTGCGACCCGGCCAGACCGTGACGGTCCGCATCGACGGGATCGGCGAGCTGACCAACCGGACCGTCGCGGAGCGGGTGTCGTGACCAGCGCCGCCCGGGAGGCGCTCCGGCTCCGGCAGGGTGCCGGCGCGCGGTACGACGCGTCCGGTGCCCCCGCCGAGACGCTGGCCTGGGCACGGCTCGGCACCGCGTACCTCGCCCGCGTGCTGAACGACCTGCCCGACGCCGCGCTGTACGAGGCCTCGGCGCTGCCCGGCTGGACCCGGGCGCACGTGGTGGCGCACGTCGGCTACAACGCGCGGGCGCTGGTGCGCCTCGTCGAGTGGGCGCGTACCGGCGCGGTGACGCCCATGTACGCGTCCGCCACGCAGCGCGACGCCGAGATCGAGCGGGGCTCCACGCTGCCCGCGCAGGCGCTGCGGCACCTCGCGACGCACGCGGCGGTCCACCTGGACGTGGAGTGGCGCGACCTGCCCGCCGCGGCGTGGGCCGCCCCGGTGGTGACGGCCCAGGGCCGCACCGTCCCGGTGTCCGAGACGGCCTGGATGC
The DNA here is from genome assembly GCF_040656015.1 of Promicromonospora sp. NPDC050249. Taxonomy (NCBI): domain Bacteria; kingdom Bacillati; phylum Actinomycetota; class Actinomycetes; order Micrococcales; family Promicromonosporaceae; genus Promicromonospora; species Promicromonospora sp. NPDC050249. Next base: position 107,150 of record NZ_JBFAKY010000001.1, read on the forward strand.
GTACCCGCGAGGTCTGGGTGCACGCGGTCGACCTCGCCGATGTCTCCCGCGGCGTCGCCCCGTCGTTCGCGGACGTACCGACAGGGGTGCTCGAGCGCCTGCGGGACGACATCCTCGGCACGTGGGCCGAGCGGGGCGAACCGGTCGACGTCTCGGGCGTCCGCGGCGCGCTGCCCGACCTGGTGCGCTGGCTGACCGGCCGCGGCCCCTCCCGGCTGACGGCGGCAGACGGCGGTCCCCTGCCCGACCTGCCGCGCTGGCTCTGACCCGCCCTCCCTGCACGGCTCAGGCCTCCCGGAGGAGTCCCGCTCCCCGACAGGCCGGCCGCCGGGGAGCGGGGCAGGGTGCTCAGCGGGGTCAGGCCTTGCCCGTCAGCGCGCCCTCAGCCCGTCGACGACGACACCGAGCATGCGGTCGAGCTGGGCGCTCTGCTCGGGCGCACCGGCCACCGAGAGAACTCCGGCGAGGATGCCGCCGACGTCGACGGGGTCGACGTCGGCGCGAAGCTCCCCCGCCACGGTGCCGGCCTCGAGGATCATGCCCAGGACTGCCTGGACCTCGTCGCAGACCGGGCCGGTGCCGAAGCGGCCGGTAGCGCTCATGGCGACCAGCGCCTCGCAGATCCCGCGCCGCTCACCCGCCCACTCGGCGAAGCGGAGCATCCACGCATGGAGTGCCCGCACGGGCCGCTCCTCGGCCAGAAGGACCAGCGCGTCGTCGCGCAGGGTGCGGACCTGGTCGCGGTAGACCTCCTCGACCAGGTCCTCCCGCGTCGGGAAGTGTCGGTAGAGGGTGCCGCTCCCCACACCCGCACGCCGGGCGATCGCGTCCAGCGAGACCGCCTGTCCTGAGGCGAAGGCCTCGGCGGCCGTGGCGATCAGCCGCTCGCGGTTGCGCTGGGCGTCGGCCCGCAGAGCGGTTCCTTGGGATGTCATGACCCTCACGTTCTGGGGTGTCGGATCGAGCAAGGAACGAAACGGGGACCTCCCCACTTGAGTGTACAGTGCAGTAAGCGGGGAGTTCCCCGTTTGCGACCGCACCCCGAATCGTTCGACGAAAGGCTCACCATGCCCGTTGCACTCATCACCGGCGGCACCACCGGAATCGGCCGAGCGACCGCCGAGCTGCTCCACGCCCGCGGCTACCAGGTGGCAGTCACCGGGCAGAACCCTGACACGCTCGCGCAAGCGAGCCGCGAGCTTCCCGACGACGTACTCGTCGTCAGGTCCGACGCACGCGCCCTTGCTGACACCGACGCGCTCGTGGCCACGGTGGCCGAGCGGTTCGGAGCCATCGACGTGCTGTTCCTCAACGCCGGGATCTTTCAGCTCGCACCCGTCGCCGACGTGACCGAGGAATCATTCGACGCGCACGTCGACGTCAACTTCAAGGGCCAGTACTTCACCCTCAAGAAGGCCCTTCCACTCATGAACGACGGTGGGTCGATAATCCTCACCGTGGGGGTCGGATCCCGTCGTGGCGGCCTCGGCGCCACCCTGGGAGCGGCGACGCGCGGTGCGCTGCTCACGATGCTGCCCTCGCTCGCACTCGAGCTCGCTCCGCGCAGGATCCGCGTCAACGCCGTGAGCCCCGGAGCAACCGACACCCCGCTGTTCGACAAGCTGGGGGTCCCCCAGGCCGGGAAGGACGCCATGCGCGCGAGCATCCCGTTCGAGCGCTTCGGATCCAGCCAGGAAGTCGCAGAGGCCGTCGCCTTCCTCGCCTCGGACGCCGCGAGCTACATCACCGGCCAGGACCTCGCCGTGGCGGGCGGCTACGGGCTCCGCGCCTGAGGCCGGGCGCACACCGGCCGCAGGGCCACATCCACCATCAGCACCACCATCGCAGGAGAACACGATGACACTCACGCTCGACACCTACCGGCAGCTGGGCCGCTCCGGCCTGCGCGTCTCGCCGCTTGCGCTCGGTACGGCCACCTTCGGGAACGACTGGGGCTGGGGCGCGGAACAGGACGAGGCGCGGAGGCTGTTCGACCTCTACGTCGAGCGCGGCGGCAACTTCATCGACACCGCGGTCACCTACACCGACGGCACGTCCGAGCGCATGCTCGGAGAGTTCGCGCGGGGCCGGCGAGACAGCCTGGTCCTGGCCACGAAGTACAGCACGCTGCGCACCCCGCACGACCCGAACTCCGGCGGCGCCAGCCGCAAGAGCCTCTTCGGCGCGGTCGAGACCAGCCTGCGGCAGCTCGGCACCGACTACATCGACCTGCTCTACCTGCACGTGTGGGACCCGACCACCCCCGTCGAGGAGATCCTGCGCGGCCTCGACGACCTGGTGCAGCAGGGCAAGGTCCTCTATGTGGCCATCTCCAACGCCCCTGCCTGGCAGATCGCCCGCATGCAGACGGTCGCCGACCTGCGCGGCTGGTCGCCGCTGGTCGCGCTGCAGCTGGAGTACAACCTCGTGGAGCGCACCGGGGAGCGCGACCTCATCCCCATGGCTCAGGAGCTGGGGCTGGGCACGGTCCTGTGGTCGCCGCTCGCCGGAGGCATTCTCACCGGCAAGTACAGCCGCCAGGACCTGACCGCCGGCGCGCCGTCCGGCACCGGCGAGAGCGTGCGCAAGGACTTCAACGTCGCGCTCGGCGGGGTCACCGAGCGCAGCCTCACGATCGTCGACACGGTCAAGGAGATCGCGAGCGAGCTGGGCCGCACACCCGCCCAGATCGGGCTCGCCTGGGCGCTGCGGCAGCCGGTCGTGACGGCGCCGATCATCGGGGCCCGGACGTCCGGGCAGCTGCAGGAGAACCTCGGCGCCCTGGAAGTCGACCTCGATGCGTCCCATCTGGCACGCCTGGACGAGGTCAGCGCGATCGAGCCCGGGTTCCCCCACGCCATGCTCGCGAGCGACCACATCCGGGCGCAGACCCGTGGCGACCTGAAGATCCAGGCCCGCCGCTGACCACCGCGCCGCGCCCGCCGAGGTGCGGTACGCACTCCACTGCCGCCGCCGCGCGCCGGCGGCGTGCACCGGCAGCGTGATTCCGTGCCAAGATAATCCTTGGTGGTAGACGTACCCGTTCGTCTACCACCAGGGATTCCGGCACGTGCCGATCACCCGTAAGGAGATGCCCTGATGACCACGACAGACACCCGTTCGGCAGACGTCGAGGAGCTGCTGGCCGCAGCCCGGTCCGCGGTACCGGTGCTCGCCGCCCATGCGGCGCGGGCCGACCACGACGGGCGGCTACCCGCCGAGAGCACCTCAGCGCTGCGGGACGCGGGCGCGTTCGCACTGGCCACGCCGGCCCGGTTCGGCGGCCCGGAGGCCGACCTGCCGACCACCGTGCGTGTGCTCTCCGAGCTGGCCCGCGGCTGCCCGTCGTCGGCGTGGCTGGCCGCGGTGAACGCCGAGGCGCAGGCGGCGTTCACCCCGCTGATGTCCGAGGAGCTGCTGACCGAGTTCTACGCGGACCTCGACGTCCGGTTGTGCGGTGCGGGGAACCCACCCGGCCGCGGACGGCGCGTCGCCGAAGGCGTACGCGTCTCCGGCCGGTGGCCCTACGCCTCTGGCAGCGAGGACGCGCAGTGGGCCATCACCCCGGTGCTGGTGGGCGACGGGGACGGGCGCCCCGAGCTCGCCATGGTCCTCGTGCCGACGTCGGACCTGGAGGTGGACCGTACCTGGCGGACGGCCGGCATGCGCGGCACCGCCAGCCACACCCTGGTGGCCGACGAGGTGTTCGTTCCCCAGGTACGCGTGCTCTCCGTGCCCACCGGCCCGAGCGGCGCGCCGGACCTGTTCGCCGGGCGGTCCGCGCGACCCCTCGGCGGAGGCGTCACGCTGCTCGCGTCGCTGGTCGGAGCCGCGCGCGGGGCGCTGGACGCCGTCGGCGCGGTGTTCCACGAGCGCAGGCCGCCGATGTCGCAGCACAGCAGCCTGGCGGCCTCACCCGGCGCCCGCCAGTGGTTTGCCGAGGCCACCCATCTGATCGAGGGCGCGCAGCGCGACCTGGTGCTGCTCGCCGCGGAGATCGAGCAGCTCGTCGCCGAGCCCACGCTCGCCGACCGGACCACGACCGACCTGCGCATGCGCCTGACCTCGGTGGTCCGGCGGTGCCAGGAGGGCGTGAACCTGCTGTTGGACCTCAACGGGACCTCGGGCTTCGCGCTCGACAACGCGCTGCAGCGCTTCTGGCGCGACCTGCACGTCGGCAGCCGGCACGCCCAGTTCACCGCGTACCTCGCGGTGGAGCGCCATGGCGACCAGCTGGCGATGCCGGCTCAGGCTCCGACCGGCGCGGCGAAGGTGCGGCGGTAGGAGCCGGGCGCCACGCCGAGCGTGGCGTGGAAGTGCTTGCGGAGCAGCGTGCCGCTGCCGAACCCGGCGGCGGTGGCGACGTGGTCGACGGTCAGGTCCGACGTCTCGAGCAGGCGTCGCGCCTGGTCCACCCGGCGCTGGATCAGCCACTGCGCCGGGCTCTCGCCCACCTCGGCGCGGAACCGGCGCGAGAAGGTCCGCACGCTCATGTTCGCGTGCCGGGCCAGCTCGAGCAGGCCGATCGGTTCGTCGAGGTGGGCCAGCGCCCAGGCGCGGGCCCCCGCGGTCGACGAGTCGGGGTCGGCCGGCAGCGGGTGCTCGATGAACTGGGCCTGGCCGCCGTCCCGCCAGGGGGCGACGACGCAGCGCCGCGCCACGCCGTTGGCGACCTCGGCGCCGTGGTCGCGCCGGACCAGGTGCAGGCAGAGATCGATCCCGGCGGCACCGCCGGCCGAGGTCAGTACCTGGCCGTTGTCGACGAACAGCACGTCGGGATCGACCGACACGTGCGGGAAGAGCTCGGTGAACGCCCGGCTGAGCTTCCAGTGGGTCGTGGCGGTCCGGCCGTCGAGCAGGCCGGCCGCCGCGAGCACGAACGCCGACGTGCACAGGCTGACGATCCGTGCGGAGGGCCGGACGAGCCGGAGCGCGGCGAGGACTTCGTCGGGCAGGGTGCCAGTGGCCAGGAGCTCCGGCGTCGGCTCCTGCGTCGCGATCACCACCGTGTCCGCCTGCGCGAGCAGCTGCTCGTCGTGCTCCACGGTGATGGCGAAGTCCTGGCTGGTGCGCACCGGGCGCCCGCCGAGCGAGCACGTGGAAACACGGTAGAGGTTCTTGCCGTCCGCGTCGCGAGCCTCTCGGAACACCCGGGCCGGGATCCCCAGGTCGAACGGGATCACCCCGTCGAGGGCGAGAACGACCACCTGGTGAGTCATGGCCCGAATGTTACGCCCGATGTCCTTCTGGCTACTACTCCGCGTTCCCGAGCCGCACGATGCTGGACCCATGCCTACACAGATCAGCACCATGCAAGCAGTCGTCCAGCATCGTCTCGGTGGCAGCGAGGTCCTCGCGGTCGAGACGGTCCCGCGACCCGTGCCGCTGCCCACCGAGGTTCTCGTCCGCGTCCACGCGGCAGGGGTGAACCCCGTCGACTGGAAGACCCGGGAGGGCCACGGCATGGCCGGCGTCCTCGGCGAGCCGCCCTTCGTGATCGGCTGGGATGTGGCCGGGGTCGTCGAGGAGGTCGGGTTCGGGGTCACGACCCTGGCCGTCGGCGACCGGGTCTACGGCATGCCGTGGTTCCCGCGCGCTGCGGGCGCGTACGCCGAGTACGTCACCGCACCGGCACGGCAGTTCGCCCTCGCGCCTACCTCGCTGAGCCACACGCAGGCCGCGGCCGTGCCCCTGGCGGCCCTGACGGCCTGGCAGGTGCTCGTCGACACCCTGCACGTGCAGCCAGGACAGCGGGTCCTGATCACGGCCGGCGCCGGCGGGGTGGGCCACTTCGCGGTCCAGTTCGCCCGCCACCTCGGCGCACACGTGGTGGCGACCGCGAGCGAGTCGAACCACGAGTGGTTGCGTGCGCTCGGCGCGCACGAGGTCGTGGACTACCACGACGCCGGGTACGAGACCCGGATCAAGGACCTCGACGCGATCGTCGAGCTGGTCGGCGGCAGCGAGAGCCCGCGGCTCGTCAGTGCCCTCCGCCCGGGCGGCACCATCGCCGCCGTGCCCGGCGGGGTGTCCGAGGAGCTCGCCGCAGCGGTCGCGGACGCCGACGGTCACGCGGCCGCGTTCCTCGTCGAGCCGGACGCCGCCGCTCTCGCGCGCATCGCCGAGCTGATCGATTCCGGCGAGGTGCGAGTCGAGGTGGCGCGGACCTTCCCCCTCGAGGAGGCCGGCCGTGCGCACGATCTCGGCGAGACGAACCGCACCCGCGGGAAGATCGTCCTGACCCTTGATGCCTGAGGAGACCGCCGTGTTCTACGAGATCCGCCGGTACCAGACCCGGCCCGGACGCCGGGACGACTGGGTCCGCTACATGGAGGATGTCGTCCTCCCGTTCCAGCAGGCCAAGGGGATGACCGTGATCGGCTCGTTCGTCGACGAGGAGGACGAGGACGGCTACGTCTGGGTGCGCCGGTTCGACGACGAGAAGGACCGCGTGACCCGCTACGCCGCCGTGTACGAGGACCCCGAATGGCGCGACCGCATCGGCCCGGCCGTGGACGAGCTGCTGCTCGCCGACCACTCGGTCGTGACCCGGGTGCGGCCGACGGCCGCATCAGGTCTGCAGTAGGCGTCGGCGCAGGCGGAACAACCACCCTCGGGTTGGTGGCTGGGAGATGTGTCGGCCGGTACGCCTCGCGTGCCGGCCGGCACAGCCGACGGCGAGCGGTGACGCAGCGCCCGAGATCGTGCAGGACCCGTTCGTGATCCAGCAGGGAACGGTCCAGCGCGGCCAGACCCAGATCCGCGCCTGCAGCGAGGGTGTGGCGGTGGCCGACGCCGCGGCGCCGCTACTGGTGTGGGAGTACTCGTACGCTCCCCGGTCTTCACGCCGGACTACGTGCGGGCCGAGCTGCGCCCGGTGGGACGGGGCAAGAGCTCCCGCGCGCCCGGCCGGCCGTACCCCGGCGCGCGACGGCTTCGACACCGACTCGTGCTGTCGGTGGCGATGGCCGCCGAAAACGCACGTACAGCCACCGTCGCCGGCCGGGTCCGTTACTTCCACAGCGAACCCAGCCGACCTCCCGGAGAGCCGGTACAACGCGGCCTTCGCCTTCGAGTGCGTCCACGACATGCCGCGGCCGGTCGAGGTGCACGACGCCGGTCGCTGGCACCGGGCGCCCCGTTGATCGTGATGGACGAGGCCGTGGCCGAGACGTTCGCGCCGAACGTCGGCATCGTCGAGCGCCTGATGTACGGCTACAGCATCTTCAGATGTCTGCGGGTGTACGGCGCGGCCGCCAGGTTCAGTGCGTCTTTGCCTCTACCGGATGGGCGGGCAAGGTCTATAGCCGCGCCCGCCGTCGATCACTGTTCAGTTCAGGTCGAACCTCTGTCCACCCGCGCGAACCCGCCGAACACCTACGACTCACGAGTCCGCCAGGTGCGTCGCTCATCCCGGCGCTCAAGGACGTGCCGATCCCCGTGAACGCGTCCGATCGCTTGATTGCCTGAAGCGACCGGGTGGGCAGGGTACCCACCCGGTCGCACGGGCCCGCGTCGGAGCGGCTCTTCCTACTGGCCGTGTCGCAACCCGGCCGCTCTATACGGCCCGGCCGTAGGTCTCCAGGAGCCGGAGCCAGATCTCGCTGATCGTGGGGTAGGCCGGGACGGCGTGCCACAGCCGGTCGACCGGCACCTCCGCGGCGATGGCGATCGTCGCGGCGTGCAGCAGCTCGGCGACGTCGGGGCCGACGACGGTGAAGCCGACCAGCACCCTGCGGTCCTCGTCCACGACCATGCCCGCGCGACCGGTGTACCCGTCGGCGTGCAGTCCGGCGCCTGCCACGGCCCCGAGGTCGTACTCCACGGCGCGGACGCGCAGCCCGGCGGCCTCAGCGGAGGCAGCGGTGTGACCGACGGAGGCGATCTCCGGGTCGGTGAAGATCACCTGCGGGACGGCGCGTTCGTCGGCGGTGGCCGCGTGCCGGCCCCAGGGCTCGAGGTCCACGGGCGTGCCGCCCGCGCGGGCCACGAGGGTCTCGCCCAGCGCCCTGGCCTGGTACTTGCCCTGGTGGGTCAGCAGCACGCGATGGTTGACGTCGCCCGCGGCGTAGAGCCAGCCGTCGCCGACGGGCGTGCCGTCGCTGCCGAGCACCCGCAGGGACTCGTCCACGCGCAGCCAGTCCCCGGGGGTCAGCCCCACGTGCTCCAGGCCGATGGCGCTCGTGTTCGGCGTGCGGCCCGTGGCGACCAGCACCTCGTCGGCGTCGAACGTCGTGCCGTCGACCAGGCGGACGTGCACGGTCCCGGCCTCGTCGCGGTGGACGCTCTCGGGCTCGGTGCGCAGGTGGAGCGTCACGCCGTGCGCCTTGAGGGTCTCGGCCACCAGGCCGCTCGCGAACGACTCCACGGTGGGCAGCAGCCCATCGCGCGCGATGATCGTGACCTGTGAGCCGAGGGCCGCGTAGGCGGTGGCCATCTCGGCGCCCACCACGCCGCCGCCGATGATCGCCAGCCGGCCGGGGACCGCCTGGGCGGACGCTGCCTCGCGGCTGGTCCACGGCGCGGCGTCGGCCAGGCCGGGGACGTGCGGGATCCGCGCGCTGCTGCCGGTCGCGACGACCACCGCGTGCCGGGCGGTCAGGACCGTGGTGCTCCCGTCGGCGCCGGTGACCTCGACGGTGCGCGGCGCGCTGATCCGGCCGACGCCGCGCACGAGCTCGATGCCGGCGCCCTCCAGCCAGGCGACCTGGCCGTCGTCGTGCCAGTGGGCGGCGAAAGCGTCGCGGCGGGCGAGGACCGCGGCGGCGTCCAGCTCTCCGGTCACGGCGGCGTTCGCCCCGGGCAGGTTCCGGACCGCGCGGAGCGCGGCGGCGTCGCGCAGCAGGGCCTTGGTGGGCATGCAGGCCCAGTAGGAGCACTCCCCGCCGACCAGCTCGCTCTCCACGACGGCGACCGTGAGGCCGCCCTTGACGGCGCCGTCGGCGACGTTCTCGCCGACCGGACCGGCGCCGATGACGACGACGTCGAAGATGTTCTCGGTCATCGTCAGCTCTCCTTCTTGGCGGCGCGGCCCAGGCGCAGCGCGGAGATCAGAAAGAAGACGCCGCCTAGGGTCGCGTACCCGGCTACCGACGTCAGCATTGCGTTGGGCCCGCCGGCCATCAGGAAGAAGCCCGTGCCGGCGAACACGGAGATGCCGCCGCTGAGGATCATCGCCCATTGGCCACCGAGCTTGTAGCGGCGGATCGCGACGATGAGCTGGACGAGGCCGGCGGTGATGGCCCAGACGCCCCAGACGCGCAGGACGGCGGGGATACCGGAGGTCACGGCGACAGCCAGGCCGATAGCCGTGAGCAGGCTCAGCGCCATGTTGAAGTACAGACCCACGGTGGGCCGCGCGGTCCTCGAGGACCGGAAGTCGACCACAGCGGCGGCGACGTCGAACAGCGGGTACAGGACCAGCAGGCCGATCGTGACCGGGCCCAGTTCCTTGCCCACGGCGAACATCAGCGCCGCCCAGACGATGGCGAAACCGAACCGGACGAAGTACAGCTTCCGCAGCGACGTGGCGGTGGCTACGGCGGACGGATCCGCAACGGTGGACGCGGACATGGGGACGACCTTTCGACGGTGGCCGGCGCGACAACGTCATGCAACGGCCCGAGTGGTTGATACAGATAGAGTAACTAGTCACTCTACTTCGATCGACAGTACACACGCCCACCGACGAGCGCAACCACGACAACCGGGTAGAGTTACTAGTCCGTTCACCTGGGTGTAAACTGCTCCTTTTCCGACGTCCAGAGCAAGAACGGGAGCACGTCAGCGAGATGAGCACCACACCTTCGAGCGCGGCGACGACCAGCGCCGACGGCTCGCGCACTCTGTCCATCCGGGAACGCATCCTCGAGGCAGCGACCGAGCTGTTCTACACGCACGGGATCCGCGCGGTCAGCGCTGACAAGATCATCGACCGCGTCGGGATCACGAAGGTCACGTTCTACCGCCACTTCCGCAGCAAGGACGACCTCGTCGTCGCCTACCTGGAGAGCCAGGCAGCCCGGGAGCGCGGTGCGCTCGACGCCATCCGCGAGTCGACCGACGGAGACGCTGAGGCGTTCCGCTCGTTCGCCGAGCTGATCGGGACCGCGAGCTGCCAGCCGGGCTTCCGCGGCTGTGCGTTCATCAACGCCGCCGCCGAGTACTCCGATCCGGACAGCTCCGTGCGCAAGGTGGTCGCTGACCACCGCGCCTGGTACCGGGAGGCGTTCGCCACGATGCTCGGCCGGATCGGCGTGACCGATACCGCGGACGCAGCCGACGAGGTGCTGATGCTGCGCGACGGCGCCATGGTGGCCGGCTACCTCGGCGAGGCGTCCCGCGTCGGCCGGGCACTGGCCAGCGCCATCTTCGCCGTAGCGAGCGCGCACGGAGCGAAGATCGCCAGGTAGCCCGCGGCCCGCGACAGCCGCCGCAAAGCCCCTCCCCACGCACGTGGGGAGGGGCTTTTCGCTGTCGACACGCCCATCCGCGCACGGTCGGCTTGACGTCCAGCCGTCCGCGCGTAGAGTAGACGTACTAGTTCGTCTACCGCGAACGTTCACAGAAGGAACCATCCATGAGAGTCAAGTCCTCGAAGCGCTGGCCGCTGATCACCGTCGTCGGCGCTGCGGTGAGCGCGGCGCTCGCACTCGGCGCCGGCGCCGCCGTGGCGCAGGCCGACAGCGGCCGGCACCCCGGCCAGCACTCGACCGAGAAGCCCACGGTCGTGCTCGTGCACGGTGCCTGGGCTGACGCGAGCGGCTGGGGCGGCGTGATCAGCAAGCTCCAGCGCGACGGTTACCCGGTGCTCGCCGTCGCCAACCCGCTGCGCGGCCTGGCGTCCGACTCGGCCTACGTCCGCAGTGTCGTCGACTCCATCGACGGCGACGTCGTCCTGGTCGGCCACTCCTACGGCGGCGGAGTCATCACGAACGCTGCCACGGGAGCCGAGAACGTCCAGGCCCTGGTCTACACCGCCGCCTTCGCGCCGGACCAGGGCGAGACGATCGGCCAGTTCAACAACCCGGAGCTGTACCCGGGCAGCGAGCTGACGCCCGAGTCCCTCGTGTTCCGCCCGTTCCCCGGCGGCGTGGACGCCACCATAGACCCCGCCGAGTTCCAGAAGATCTTCGCCGCCGACCTGCCCAAGACGCAGGCCGCCATCCTGGCCGCGACCCAGCGCCCAACGGCCGTGGCGGTCCTCGAGGAGATCTCAGGCGAGCCGGCCTGGAAGACGGTCCCGAGCTGGTACCAGATCTCAGCCCAGGACAAGGCCCTGTCCCCCGTCGCCCAGCGCTTCTTCGCCGAGCGCATGGGAGCACGCACTACCTCGATCGACGCCTCGCACGCCGGGTACATCTCTCACGCCGCCGAGACCGCGAGCCTCATCGAGGCAGCTGCCCGCGCGACCCGCTGACCGCACCACGTTCCGTCAACCGCAGAAGGAAGCAACCATGCCCACCAAGGTCGAGATCATCATCGACAACCTCGACGCTCCCGACGCCTTCGACGCCGCCCTGCCGGACGTGCTCGAGAAGGCTCGCGCCCTCGCCGGACTGCGAAGCCTGGAGTCGAGCCGCGTCTGGCCCAAGGAGGACGGCACGCCGACCTCAGCCTTCCGCACGCTCGCGCTGCTCTTCGACGGCTACGACGAAGCCTCCGCGGCCACGGAATCACCCGAGGGCGGCGCCTTCTTCGGAGCCGTGATCGAGGCGACCGGTGGCAAGATCACCGGCCTCTTCCTCGACGTCGAGACCGCGTAAGAGCGTCGAGGCCCGATGGGTGGCCGGGGCACGAACCGGCCACCCATCGGGGTGGCACCCGGCACGCGCACCGGTCTACCCCGCACAGATAGACGTACTTGTATCTCTACACAGAGCCCCTGGGCTCCGCCAGGAAAGTGGGATCATGCCGATGCTGGAGAACCACCAGCTCAACCACCTCGTCCAGATCTTGCGGCACAGCGTCCGCAGTGGCTCGGTCGTCACCACCGGACCGGACTACGACGCGACCCGGCGCCTCTGGAACGGCGCCGCGAACGCCCGCCCGGGCGTCGTCGTCCGGTGCGCGGACCCGGCTGATGCGCGCGCCGCCGTGCTCGCGGCCCGGGAGACCGGAACACCCTTGTCGGTGCGTGGCGGCGGGCACGACTGGGCCGGCGGGGCGCTGATCGACGGCGGCCTGACCATCGACGTCTCCGGCCTGCGCCAGGTGACGGTAGACGCCACGGCCGGGGTCGCGACGGTCTCTGCCGGGGCCACAGCCGCCGACCTCGCCGCGGCGGCGCTCCCCTCCGGTCTCACCCCGGTGACCGGCACTGCCGGTTCCGTGGGCCTGGCCGGCCTGACACTCGGTGGCGGCTACGGGCCGCTCAGCGGCCGGTTCGGGCTCGCACTGGACAACCTGCTGTCCGCCGAGGTCGTCCTCGCCGACGGCACCGTCGTCATCGCCGACGCCGAGGAGGAGCCCGACCTCTTCTGGGCGCTGCGCGGCGGGGGCGGCAACTTCGGCCTGGTCACCTCGATGCGTGTCCGGCTCCACCGGGTGCCCACCCTGCTGTCCGGCCTGCTGGTCTTCCCGTGGACCCAGGCTGGGACGGTCCTGGCCGGGCTCTCGGACGTCCTGGCCGAGAGCCCCGACGAGCTGACCGTGCAGCACGGCGTCCTGGCTGGGCCGGACGGTGCGCCGGTGGTCTTCATCTCGCCCACCTGGAGCGGGGACGACGCCGCGGCGGGCGAGCGCACGCTGGCACGTGTCGCCGCCCTCGGCACCCCGCTCGTCTCGCAGGTCGGCCCCACCACGCTGCCCGACATGCTTTCCGCCATCGACGCGCAGTTCCCCGTGGGGCGCCACGTCGAGATCCGCACCCGTTCCGTTCCGTCGCTCACCGCGGAGGTCCGCGAAGCGCTGATCCACGCGGGATCGACCCTGACGTCCCCCACCTCGGCCGTGTCCGTGCACAGCCTGCACGGGGCCGCGCAGCGGATGCCCGCAACCCAGACCGCGTTCGGGAACCGCGACCCGCACCTCATGATCGAGGTCATCGCGCTCTGGGAGCCCGGCGACCCCCGCGCGGCGGAGCACCGCGCATGGGCCGCCGACGTGACCCGCACGCTCGAACCCGAGGCCCTGCCCGGCGGCTACCCCAACCTGCTCACGGCCGAGGAGACGGACCAGGTCGCACACGCCTACGGCCCGAACACCGAGCGACTGCTCGCGCTCAAGCGCCGCTACGACCCGGAAAACGTCTTCCGCGCGACCCCACTGCCGGGCCTGTCGGCAGCGGCTGGGAGCGAGGCAGGTCGTTGAGCACCACCCTTGACGACGTCACAGACGGGGCCTGGCCGTACCACCGGCGCGTGCCCTTGACGGGCCTCATCGTCGACCGGCTGCTCATGGCCGACGACGTCGCGGCGGCCAAGTTCCTGACCGGATCGCCGATCGACGACCCTGCCCGCGAGCAGCAGGTCCTCGACCACGTCCGGAGCCGGTCCGGCACCAATGAGGTGGACCCGGAGACGGCGACCGCGTTCGTACGCGACCAGTTCACGGCGAGCAAGCTCGTGCAGCAGGGCCTGTTCGCCCACTGGACCACTCACCCCGAGGAAGCACCGACGGTGCCGCCTGACCTCGACAAGGTCCGCAAGCGGCTCGACCAGCTGACCACCCGCCTGCTCCAGGAACTCCACGACCCGCACCCGCCGCGGGACGAGCCCATCCGGACCTGCTCACATGTGTCCACGGACGGGTCCCTCTTGGAGTCGCTCGACACCCTCCACCGTCACGCGCTCGACGTGGCGACACGTTCCGTCCACCGCACGACCCGAAAGGAGCAACACCCATGACCGATCTGCTCGCAGACCAGAGCGTGCTCATCGCCGGCGGCTCGGCCGGTATCGGCAAGTCCGCCGAGCTCCTTTTCCCGCGAAGGCGGGAATGCCGTCATTACCGCCCGCCGGCGACCTGAGCTCGAACGTGTCGCCGAGGACCTCACCGCCGACGGAGGCAACGTCCTCGCCGTCCAGGCCGACACCACCAACGCCCCACACATGCGCCGAGCCGTCGCGGCCACTTCCGGCGTCGACGGCGGCACCCTGGCCACACTGAATCTGTGCTCAGCCGCTCAGCCACCTCATGAGAACGGGCACCCCACAACGGAGGCCAGCTCTCACAACCACCAACCAGGAGCATCACCATGAGCAGCACCCCGACCGACCGGCGCCTCGGTCTGTCCGCCGACGAGGTCCTCACCACCACACGCGCGGTCCGACGGCGCCTCGATCTCACTCGGCCCGTTCCTCGCGACCTGATCCAGGAGGCGGTCAACGTCGCCACCCAGGCGCCGACCGGCCGGAACCAGCAGCAGTGGGACTTCGTCTTCATCGATGACCCAGCGACCAAGGCGAGGGTTGCCGACATCTGGCGGGCCGGGCTCATGGCCGGCGCGCCAGATGAGCGCAACCCGGCACCGTTGCCCACCCGGATGGACTTCGCCTCAGCAGAGTGGGGCAGGATCCGCGACAGCCTGGGGCACCTCTACGCCCACATGCACGAGGTCCCGGTCCTGATGATCCCGGTGGTCCGGGTCGCGCGGCGCGAGGAGATGGCAACGACCCGCGGTCAAGCACACAACTGGGGATCCGTCCTGCCCGCGACCTGGAGCTTCATGTTGGCCGCGCGGGAACGTGGGCTGGGCACCGCGTGGACCGTGGCACACCTCTCCTTCGAGCGCGAGATGGCAGACGTGCTGGGCCTGCCGTACGAGCAGACCGTCCAGGTCGCGCTGACACCGATCGCTTACACGATCGGAACCGACTTCAAGCCGGCGGCACGGGCCGACGGTGCGGCCTTCAGCCACTGGAACCGCTGGTAAGTCAGGTTCAGCGGGCCCGCGCCCGGTGCCGCTGTACCGCCGACCGGTTCGCGCAACGCACCGAGCAGTAGCGCTGGCGGCCGTTGCGCGTGACGTCCACCACGACGCGATCGCACGAGTCCGCTGCGCAACGCCCGATCCGATGCATGCCACGCGTGACGAGATGCAAGGCCGTGCCGACTGTAACGACCCCGCGGACCACGAACGGCAAGGCGTCACCGGGGTCGCGATAGTGCAGGTGCCACCCCTCGCCGTCGTGGTCCGTCAGGCGCGGGTAGGCGGCGGCGTCCGCCATCTGCGCGTTGAGCAGGGCGGCCCGGCGGGACGGGTCCGGCGCGTCGACGACCTCCAGCCACTCCTCGATCACAGCACGCGTACGCGCGTGGTCGTCTGGTGCCTCGGACCACTGACCAGTCATTCCCGCCTCGCGGATGACAGCGATGATGCCCGGACGATCCGCGGGCCAGTCGTTAGCGAGCGAGGCCGCCATGAGCACGGCGTATTCCCCGTAAGGGTTGAGTTGCATAAGGCCATTACATCATCGTTGGGGCGTGACACGCATCAGCGCCTCCCACGCTTCCCCGCTCCCCTGTCTCGCACTACCCGCCCACGAGCACGGATGGACCGTCGAGTCCTCACACCGCAGCCTCGACGGCACCGTCCTCTATGTCCGGTGCGTCGAGTGCGGGACCCGCCGCATCGACCTCGCCGACACGGACGCGCCGCCCCGCGCCCTGAGCAGAGAGATCTGACGAGCGGCGGTAGTAATAGCCCCTGCGCCGTCGCGTACGCCCCCGAATCTGCTGCCCGCCAGCAGCGTCTTGACGCAACCTGAGCGCAACCGGCGCACGCTCACGCTTCGGTTCACCGTGACAAGTGACGCTGAGCATCTGACAAACGCCTCCCGCGGGCGCCGTCAACTCGCTCGAACAATTCGTTGAACCATTCCACCTTGGAAGCTCGAACTGTTGCTTGAGTAACGCGCGCGCCGGCGAGGTATCGCTTGCCCTGGAAAACGGTCCCGAATCGGATGGCCGGGCCGATCCGGCGCAATCCAACTAGTTGTGGTCCGCCTCCTGAATAAGGGTCCGTTCCGTGCGCTAGTGCTTCGGTGAAGGCGCCGTAGACGGCTCGGCTCGTTCCGCCTTGGCTGCTCTCCTCCCACAAGAGTCCGGCGTTGCGGACCTCGCTTGCGCCGCTGCCTGCGATGTGGAGCCGGGCCGAGGACTGAGGCATCGGAACGTCCTTCAAGTCCCAAGTGCCAGTCTTGGAGTCGAACGTCATGATCGCCAGCTCGAAGACAGCGTCCATTGCCTCTCGCCGACGAGTCGCCATCACGATCCCGAAGTCCCGCTGCTCTTGCTTCGGGTAGTCGGTCCATAGGCGTCGGATGCCGTTTCCAATCTCGCCAAAGGCTGAGCCTTTCGATCGGACAACGCCTGCCGCCAGCTCATCCAAGACTGTCGGCAGTGCGATCGAGGGGAACAGCACGTCTCCCCAATAGCCGAAGATGTGGGCAGATCCTGTGGCGGCGAATGTCTTGCGCCCTTGGTTCCATATGTGCGAGCTGCCCCAAGAGATGCGACTGTCGCTGGCGATGTAGACGGAGGCGACCTTGCGCTGGTCCACCCCAGCCCACGCGACGATTGTGGTCACAACGTTGACCTCCCGCGTATCTCTGGGTGCCGGCGAACCGGCACCCAGAGGAAGACCTGAGTGCTCCCGCGAACGGGAGCAGTGACACCTCGTACCGCCTCGATGTGGCGGTCTCAGGAGTTGCGTCCTCGGAGGAGCCTTGACGCTCGATCCGAGGTGGTCGCCATCAGGCAACGTCATCAGTCTAGGAGATAGAGCCCGCCTTCTGCACCGTGCACGGAAGCCGGTCTTGGTTAGCTGGCCCAAGCCCTAGTGACGATTCGCGCCATCGATCCGCGGGTGGATCTTCGACGGCATTTCACGGAGTTCGATGGCATCCCGCTCTCCAGGGCGGTGGTTGGTTGGCTACCCGGAATCCCAGACCCACGGGCCCCCGCCCGGTCGCGTTTCAAGAGCCTGGGACGGACTCCTTCAAGAAGTCGCGCAGGTCGCGAAGCTCATCGGCCATTCCTGCCCACGCCGCTACCGACCCGCGGAACACCTTGCCTCGTGTAGTTCGCGGGACCTTGCTAAACGTCAGCGCGCAAGCTAAGGCTCCCTCGACCGCAGTTTGGGCGTTCTCAAGCCGATACACGTGAGCAGGGCGGGGTACGCCTGCACGGAGCGCCGGGTGTGAGAGTGGTTCATGGAAGCCCGTGTCTGCATGCACCGCCTGGTTCCGCGCCGCGAATAGTTGCTGTAGCCCCGCGCGCCAAGCCTTGAACTGGTCGGGCGGGATAGTGAAGCACTGCTTTAGCATCTCGGCGACACGCTTGGCAGCGCTCGCCCGACTGCCGATTCCGCTGGCTAGCCCCGCCTTCGCAACCGCCGATAGCGCCATCGCCTCGAAGGCGAACGCCGAAGCCGTGATCGCAACCATGCCAGCGCGTGTCTCGGAAGCGAGCAAATCAGCACGCAACTGGTCGCTATCAGGGCCATCTGCTTGGAGAAGTTTCGTCCGAAACTTGCGCGCGGCGGCCTCATGCTCGATTGCGACGCGGAGCCACATCGGCCAGATCTCCCAAGAGAGCATGACGCGCGGTGCCGGGGAAGGGCTGCCGTCGAGGTGCAGCACGATGTCGCTGAGTTGTAGTTGTGAACCCTCGATGACCAGCACGCCCTTGGGGCCGACGGGGGGCGGCTGTACGGGCTCAGCACCTGCAGGAGTTCTCACGCGCCGAACCTAGTGGCGCCATGCAACCCGCGCTCGACGACATCACCAAGCGCTCCGCGGTTGGGCGCTTGCGTCGGCCACGGCGCGGACGAGGGGCGAGCAGCAACGGGCTAGAGCCCAACGACGGAACATCTCACCCGCAGTCCCCGTCCGAGAGGATGTTTGCGGTGGCACGATGATCCGCATGACAGTCGAACCGACAGTCGCTGTGACGACGCTCGAACGCGCGCTGCGGCAACTCATGCGTCGAGAGTTCGAGCAAAGGTATGGTCCGGCCTGGCTCGATCACGTGACGACGCCAGAGCAGCGCGAGAAGTGGAAAGGGCGGTACGACCAGGAGGTCGCTCGGCGTCCCGGGGTCGTCGCGGTACCGTCGGTGGGCCTCGAGTACAGCGAGCTGTACGAGCTCATCCAGATTGCCGAGCGGCATTGGGAGCCCCTGTCCGGGGCGCTCGGCAAGAAGGCGAAGGTCGTGACCCTGCTGGAACATTTCGAGCGAGTACGCAACTCCGCGAGTCACAGTCGCGAGCTCATGCCGTTCGAGCGGGACCTGATGTCTGGGATCTCCGGGGAGATACGAAACAAGGTGACGCTTCACATGACAAGCACCGCTCCGGACGGAGATCCGTACCCACGCATCGAGTCCGTCGTCGACAGTTTCGGCGACTCGATCGATATCGTCCCTCAGCTCTCCGAGATCGCCGGGAAGTCATGGCGCTACGTGATCGTTCAGCCGGGCGACTCCGTCACGTTCACGTGCGTAGGCGTTGACGCCCAAGGGCGGGACCTCGAGTGGGAGCTTCGGTCGACGAAGTCGGGCGGGTCCGACCAAGCGGTATCGCGAAGCGGCGAGCCCGTCGAGCTAACGTGGCGTGTGCAGGAGGCCGACATCGTGGAATCGAATGCCATCAACATCCAGATGTCCGTGAAGGGCGCGACCTACCATCGTGCCAACGGGTTCGATCACCGTGTCTTCTTCATGTATCGAGTTCGCCCGCTCTCAGAGCCTTAGCCCGGAAGCTCGTTCTGGGATGCGCTTCGAGCTTCCGCTGGACTGGCGGGACGTAACGGCGAGCGGATTCTATTAGGATCCCGGTCCTCGGCGGGGTCGTCACGCTTGACGGACTGGTCCGCGCCACGTCCGTGCTGCTCGCGGTGGCGATGTCCCCGGCGCCCCGGTTGTTATCAGACTGCTGCGCGGACGGCAGCACGGCAACCCGTCGTGGCGTCACTGTTCCTCGCAGTGGTGCTGATGTTCTGCGCTGCACTGCTCGTGATCCCTGCGGTCATCGGTGTCGCCGCAGTGCTTGCTCAACAGCGACGCCGTTGCGTTGAGCCCGCCTCACCCATGTTCGACCGGACTCACGCGGCAGTCCACCGATGGCAATAGACAACCGGTGCCAGCCGGGTGCTCTGCATCTTGGAACGCACTTACCAGGTCGTCGACGGCCCCTCGCGAGGGCAACGCGCAGAGAGTCCTGACCAAGGGTTTCATGTGACAGTACTGACCCTCCAGCCCTCGATGCGGTCCCGCTGATACTGGGAGCGACGTGGAGCGCACGGTTGCCGGCACCCACACGATGCCGCTCACGCCAAGACAGAGCAGGTAACCCGCGGCGTAACTTACGTCGGTTGCCGTACTAGGCCGCGAAAGGCCGCTCCCCCAAAGAGGAAGCGGCCCTTCGTGGCAGTAACCCGGAAAACTTTCGGCACGGTTGTGCCTACTGCCTGGCCCTACTGTAAACGGTCTGCTCACGCCCTCTACTGCATACCCGTCTAACCTGGGTAGGTCCATGCAAGACGGGCGCCACCTGGCTTCTGACCAGCCGGCTGCAACGGGCATGTCCCGCCGTTGAAGCGAAATTCACCCGAACCTTCAGGACCAGCGATACCAGGCTTCCCAATCGCGCGCGGCCTGCGAGCATGCGGGATCGTCGCCGTTTCGAATCGTCACCAGGGCTTGGCGAAGAAACGGTTGAGCCTCCCCATGGGCT
Source organism: Promicromonospora sp. NPDC050249 (assembly GCF_040656015.1). Lineage (NCBI taxonomy): Bacteria > Bacillati > Actinomycetota > Actinomycetes > Micrococcales > Promicromonosporaceae > Promicromonospora > Promicromonospora sp. NPDC050249. The sequence goes on from NZ_JBFAKY010000001.1 coordinate 126,828, forward strand.
TGATCGATGAACTCGTCAACCGCGTCGCCGATCCAGTCCCTGTGGCTGTCATCGGTCTTTCCGGCGGCCAAAACGAGCAGCCGGAACGCCTCCACCGTCCGCTGCTTGAGCAAGGCTGCAGCCGTCCGGAAGGTCACTGCAGTGTCCTCAGGATCGAGCAAGAGCTCAAGCAGGCGCATGTCAACATCGGAGCCAGCTTTCTGAGCCAGCACCTCACCCGCCGCCGCGCGTTCCTCCCAGGGCCCCACCGCCACCACCCAATTCTGCCCGCGATCCGAGCTACTCGTCTTGAGAATCCTGCGTGACACTTGGGGCCGGTTCAGACGCAGAGATCGCCGGCAGAGGGCAGCCGGCACGGCGAGCGGCTCACGTGAGACTCCTCACCGATACGCACGATGACCCTCCCGGAGCGCAGGCAGAGCGCTGCCGTCGCTCATGTTCTGGCCCCCGAACCCACCCGGTGCGAAGCGCAGAGCATCCCGGTGGCGAACAGCACGAACCGCGGCAGATCCACGATGAGTGGCCAGCGCGGCAGACCTGTTCGCGCTCTCTCGGCAGACGGCGCTATTTAGTGAACCTGCCGTCGCCAATCACGATGTCGGGCCTGTTATTCATCGCATCTGAGTCCTGCTCCAGGACCGACATGGTAATCGTGATGTAACTAGCGCCAGCCAAACCCAACTTCACCTCTTGAACCTCACCGTATCGAATCGTGACGCTATCGATGATGGATCCGTCCGAGTGCGTAATTTCGACTGTTGCTGTGTACGCGGGCGCCGTGTCCTCACTCAACATCACGTCTGCTTGAAATGTAGTCAGCCCGGAGGGAACCTTGAAGTCTAAAGATTTTGTATCCGAGTTGAAATAGCTGGGCGTAAAAACGATACTCCTGCTGTACACCTTGTCATCCATCTGAACGACTTCTTCGTCAGCATAATTTCCGTAGCTTCCACCAATGGGCTCGATGTCCGTCAGATAACGGACACTGACCTCGGTGGGGATCTTGCTCGGCGACTCGCCGAGCCCGCTAGGCTCGGGCGAGAAGGTCGGATCTGCATCGCCCCCGAGCGAATTAGTTGGTGTGGGTGAGGGCGGTTGAGAAGTCTCGTCTTGACCCTGCACTGCCCTGGTGGACGACGGGGCACCCTCCTCAGGCGATCCACTTTGAGACCAAATATCTGGCAGAATTCCAATCGCCGCAGCCAGAAGCGCGGCAAGCACGACAGCACCTGCGCCGATCCAGGCACCCTTCGCTCCGATGCCCTTTTCTGCGCCTCTTTCTACGTCTCTTTCCACATCGCTCCTCGGGGTCAAAGAACCCTATAGGGCTGGTCTGGGCAGTTCGCCTGCGGCGGATAGTCGCTGCAGGAGCTCAACTCGCGTGGCCCCGCAAGCTGGACAGCACGGATATCTGGGGGTTGACCGTACAGCCAGTGACCGATGGGTGGTCCGACATCGCTGGGTGAAGTCGATCGCGGCCCGGTGCGCCGGTGGGTGCACGCCGGCACCCCCCGCCGATGACGGATCCGATAAGAACCGCGGACAAGTCACAGTGGCAGAGGACGATCGCCGGGTAATCGTCGTGACCGTACGAGTCCCGCGTCGTAGGCGAAGATGGTGGCCGCCTCCCGGTCGCGGCCGCCGAGCTTGCTGAAGAGCGCGCCGACATGTGTCTTGATCGTGGTCTCGGTGACGTAGAGCTTGTCGGCGATCTCGCGGTTGGAGGCGCTGCGCGCCATCAACCGCAGGACGTCGACCTCGCGGCCGGTGAGCGCGCCGAGCGGGCCGCCGCAGCGGGCCGCAGAGCTGGTGGGAACACAAAGGAACTCAAGGCTGACTCCCTCTCAGAGGTGGACCCCGAACACCTCCAGGAACTGCCTCTCTCCGCGCTCGGCTGACGGAGGTCCCTGGCCGGGGGGTGTCAAGCCAGCAGTCCCGATAGCGCGATGGCACACAGACGTCAGCGTGTCCCCTGCTCTGCCGAAGCATGGGGGCCATGGTGCAGGGCGGACACCTCTGGGATGACAAAGCCCGACCGCGCCGAGCACGAGACGGCCACGACGACCGTCCTGGCGCTGCCCAGAGAGGTGGAGCTGTCATGGTCAAAGAACGTCAGGACGATCCGCTGTCCGCAATGCTGCAGGAGTCCACCGACCTCGTCGGCACCACGCTGGAACAGATCGAGTGGGCCGAGAGCGAGATCGACGCTGCCATCATCCGGCACCCGGACCAAGGTGATCTCTTGTATCACGGGTTCGGACTCCTCAGGCCTACGCATCGGTTAATGGCTACGGAGTTCGTGAGCCGCTCGCACTACCGCGAGCTCCTAGACAGGCTGGCGACCGGCATGGACACCCGCCCGGGTACGGCGGCCGAGGTGTGTTGTGCGTGCCGCGACGCCAGCCTGGCCGCTCCCTTGAGCTCGACTGCTGCCGGCCTCTACTTCCGGATGTGGGAGTCCGCGTTTCCCGACATGCCGCCGGTCACCGATCGCGCCCAGCACCACGAAGCGCTCGACGGCTACTCAATCGATGCGCTAGAGGCCACGAGCCGGCGCACCCTGGCGTGCGAGGACCGCATAGTCGGTGACGTCTCCTGCACCGGCATGCACCACGGGACAGCAGTGCCCTGCACCTACGCCGCCGCCAAGCCCGCGAGCCTCACAAAGCGGCGTGCACCGGCAAGCCAACCTGCGGCCGCCCTGGTTCCGAACGCTGCGTCCACGTTGGTCGAGCGACCCGAGGCTCCGAGCATGGAAGGCCCGAACCTGTGAACTAGTCCGCCCGGAGAGCGGCACCGGTGTGACTGCCGACTCTGGTCAACCTCCGTCATGCGCTCTGCCCCCGATCACGTCGCGATCACGAGCTGTCTGAGGACGCGTGACTCGATGACCGCTTTCAAGGGCAGTCGGTACGGCTCAACCCGTCGGCACCGTGCACCAGGTCCCCGAGTGCGCGGAGGATCATGGCCTTCTCACAGGGCGTTATGTCCCAGAAGAGAATGAACACGATCCCCCCGACGATGACCACGAGAGCGATCAGTGCCAGGGCGACCGGCCAGTTAAAGGCGAGCATGAAGCCGACGAACCGGGACGGCAAAGACAGCATGAGCTACTTCTCCTCTGACCTTTGGCGAAGCTCCCCCCGACAGCTTCACCAGGTCGAGGTTCGACATGGTTGTCCGATCTTCTAGCGGCTGACCGAAGTCGAGTCAGCAAGGGTTTGTCGATGCCGGGCGGGGGGCCCGAACTGTTCGACTACCCTTGCCGACGCCGCCACCGTTCCGAAGAACGGGTCACACGCCTGCACTAGCAGTACTACACCGTCTGGTGGGACGGGAATGCGGGGGCTATTGGCACGGCCGCGCGTGCCTGCTGCGGCGTTGTCGCAGCGTCCAAGAATCACCGCTTGGTGACTCACCGCTTGGTCGGCGTCCAAGCTTCACCGCTTGGTCGGTGCCTACCTCTAGTCGCGGGGTCTTCCACGCGACACTCCGCTTGGAGTTGAGGCTAGCTGGCGGCCGCTTGACCGCGCGATCAGTCTGACACTGCTCCTGGGTCAGCTGCAACCTATTGCTAGAAGCTGGTCACAGAGGCAGGTCATCACAACGCTCCGCGACAGCGCAATGAATCGCTTCATTGGCTACCCCTCGGCGGGCGCGCTCTGCGGTATCACTGCCACCACATGTGCAACATCCACCGCCGTTAGGCCGGAGAAGTCACGGCCGGCGTGGATCGGGACAGGTTCGAGAAGAGTCGTCATGCCCGAACTGCTACAGGGGCGGCCACTGCGCCCGCACGCTACTTACGGAAGCTAGCGCGTGCGGATGCCGAGGACGTTCCCAAGCGTGACGGCCACGTCGAAGTCTCGATCCCATGTGAGTGCGACAAGGTCATCGAATTCGGCCTCAGGGCGGAGCAGATCGAGGACGTCAGCTTTGAGCTGTGGGTCCGGTTCCGCGAGGCCGAGAACTTCGTCGTGGAAGGAACGGTACGTGTCGCGCGACCGGAACATGATCGAGTAGTTCTCGTCGTCGAGTTCCCCGACGGAGACGTCCCACCTCGCCTCAAGCGCCTTGAGCGCGTCGGCGACGTCGGCGGCATAGAACGGCTGGGTCAATAGTTCCGCTCCCGTCACTTCGCGCGCCGAGTCCAACGGAAGTGTCGCGTCCCAGAGCACCGATAGGTGGTGCTCGAACCCAATCCCCTCGCGAACCGTCCTGTCGAGCTCCAGGTAGTCGGTGTCAAGACAATCACGCACCCAGCGGGCATCCAGAGAATCGGGGCGTCGACTAGATTCGCCCGCAGCGAGTCCTCGCTCTTGCCGTAGACGGATGCGCGGATGGTCGCCAAAAACTCTTCGCAGTGGCAGTCCTTACAGAACCGGAACAAGTGAGCGGACTGCCGCGGCAGGCGCCCCAAGAGCGAATCCTGCGGGAGAGGAAAGTCGGCCAGGATCGCCTCCAGCCCATCTTGGAGCCTCGGCTTAGCGGCTGAAAACATCAGCGCGTCGTCATGCTCGTCCCATCGCACGGCACCCTCGTAGCCGAACTTCGCCTTGCACCGGGCATACACGACGGCTTGAGCACACGTATTGAACAGTTCCGTGCCCACCTGGTACGCAACCTCGCAGTAATAGTTGAGGTTGTGTCGGCGGAATTCCTCGTCAGAGACCCGCTCGAAGATGTGCTTCGCCGACAGCACGTCCCTCGCGGAGCGGCCGAGGATCCGCTCGACCTCGGCGGACGAGACGTCAGCGGGCGCTTCATTCGGGCGCAACTCCTCCGCGCGCTCCTCGATCGTCGACTCGAGTCACTGAAGTGTCATTCGAAGCATGCCACGCACGGTGTCGATGGGAAGCCGCTGCGCCTCGTTCTGGAGCATCATTAGTTCAACGATCAGATCGAGGTCGGCCAGGAAGGGGTATCGGTTGCGCACGGGCTCGTCTCCCCCGGGCGTTCTGCTTTGTGAACATCTCGGTGATGACAAGGCCGAGCGCAAAGACGTCCGCCGACTTGCCGATCATTTGGGCGTTGCTCCTCACCATCTGCTCGGGGGCGAGGTAGTTCCGATCACCAGGAGGTCGCCCGGCTCCGTGAGCGCAGAGTCCTTGAAGTGCGCGATGCCGAAGTCGGCCAAGACGAACCGGCGCGCATCACGGTCGACCGTTTCACACTTAGGCTCGGATAGATCGAGAGCATCCTGCGCACGCATGCCCCCGGCCAGCGCCGTGGAACCACCAGGCGCGGCTCACGAATGACTGGTTGCCTCGGGCTCGACGATTCCAAGTGGCTCCACAGCAAGGGGCTCGTTCGGATCGCGACGCGCATCGTTGGCGAGGACGATTCGGAACGCGGTGTCGTCCACCCCACCAATCCGTACCCGCATCCCAGCGGCAGTTTGGTCTCGAAGAGCTGCGGCCACGGCCTGAGGCTCGATGACATGTGCCCGGGGGTGGAAAACCTGGGCCCTGACCGGCAAGCGTTGCCCCTGAACTATGAAGTGCACGTCAGTCTCGACGACGACCATCATTGCCTCGCGTTGAATGGTCCCTTCCAGGGACTCGCTCGTGGTCCCGTTCAGCGTCACGGTGAGCTCGCGGAAGTTGCGCTCCTCCACAACCTTGCCGTCCACCACGAGCCTGCACTTGCGGATTTCCTCCCGTTGCGCCCACGTAAGCTCCTCCGGCAACCGCAGAGGCACGCTGAAGTGGCGACTAAGCACGTGCAGGTCATCCACAAGTTGCCTGGTGTAGGCATCGGGCGAGAGTTCCACTAGTGGGGAATCCGGCCGGCCAAAGGTGAAGAGACGCTTGTCGCCTGCCCAGATCTCGAGCATTACGTCAGTGTCACTCTCTAGCCGGTCCATAAACGAGATCGAGGCAGCCACCTCGTGAATCCGTCGACCTTCGTGGTTCGTGGCGACGGACGCGGTGACTCGTTCGCCGTTGCGTGGCATCTTGAAATCGAACTCGATGCCGCAGTCCAGCATCACCTCGAGCCGGCCTCCAACTCGGCCGCGGCTCATACGCGAATGACCCTCCAGACTTTGGAGGGTCGCGCCACTCGGAGCGATCAGCCGGACCTCGATCGGCACCTCTTTCGAGATCGCGATCGGACCGAAGACGACGCTGACCTCTTTGAGGTTCCGAGCGAACCAGTCCGGCCCCACCAGCTCAATAGATGCGAGAGCATCAGCATTGATCGTGATCCCAGGGCCGCCATACGCGTGCAACTCGTCCAGCTGTGTCTTGGCTAGGTCACCAGCAGGACCTGATCGAAACTCCGGCTTGAGGCTCAAAGGCTCGTTACTGAAGGCGTCTGGGCGCTTAGGTACGAACTCCTGCTGGATCGAACCATCGGCACCGATGGTCACGTTGACGCCCCAGAACGCGCTCCGCGCATCGATCCGCTCACCGAGGCTAACTGCCGCCCGATCCAGGTCGATGGGTGTCGCCAGCGCCAAGTGCTCGTTACCGCTCAGGCGAAGCGCCTCAGTGAGTGGGCCAGTAGTCACGTGCCGATGGATGTCAGGGTTCTCGGCCATCAGGAGATCAAGCTTGTCGCGTCCAAGAATCGCGATCTCAACGCGGCGACCTCCAGCAAGTTTGTGCACATAAGATCGCTCTTTGGGCGTGGGTCTTCCTGGGAAAACCAGAACCCATCGCCTTGGTTTATGCTTCATCGCGGCGTTGAAAGACTTGGTGATTTGACGTCGACGCGTCTCTCTAAACCCTCCCGAGAAGCCTTCTGGAAAATACTTCAACTGGTAGATCGTGTCGATCGTCCCGTCGTGCGAGGTGACGTCAACGTCGATTCCCTCGTCGCCGCCCCGACCGTCGACCGCCTGGACCTCACCAGGCTCGGCTTGGTGCCTGCGCTGAAGCAAGAGTTCTACGACGCGGTCGAATGACTCGCGCCCGCATGTGGCCCACTGGTACAGGGAGTCATCGCCCATGCGATCACGGTAGCGCTTAGCCGCGAGAGGCTGGGGGTCTCCGTCCGATTGGTGTGGTCGGACATGAATCCCGAAGTTGATGCCGTGACTTGCGAGGAAGGGCCGGAGCATGCTTCCTCGAGCTGGTCGCCGAGGGGATGTCACACCCTTGAGGTTCGCGGTGCTGACCGTGCGGATCACATGGTGCGCCAGCAGCCAGGACTCACCGCCACGCTCGACAAGCGAGGCGGGCCGTACATGACCAGACTGTCGAACATGTGCGGTCGATACGCCAACGCACGACGAGATCAAGAGATCGCCAACCGGTTCCATATCGCCGAACTGATCGCTGAAGAACTTGACCCGTCGTGGAATGCCACGCAGACGAACCATGTGCGCCGTACTGGAGCGCGACGAGGGCGGTCACGCGACGCGGCGCCTACCCCACGCTGTGCTGGGGGCTCGTCGCATCCTGGGCCAAGGACGTGAAGGTCGAGTCCCGCATGATCACCGCCCGGGTCGGGGCGATCACGGAAAGCTGGCCCTCCGCAAGGCTGCCTCCCGGCCGGCGCTTGCGCGATTGACGACACCACCTTCACTTCGGTGACGTGCGATCTTCGCAAGTAGGGTGGCCTACCGCGCAGGAAGGCCCTGGCTCAATCCCCACACGTCCAGCAGGCCATGTATCCGCGCAAAGGGCTGGGCGGGCGCCACGACGGGCCGAGCGCATCGAATACCCGCGCCACCAATCCCTCGAGGCCTTCTATGGTCCGGCTCAGAAGTGCTCGCCGTCGACCAGGCCCCTCGCGATGGCTTCGGCAACGAGCGACTGCACCTCCGTTTCACTCACGCCTACCCGCAGCTTCTCGAAGAGCTTCCGCATTTGGTAACTGAGCAATCGGTTCCTTGGCGCCGTGTTTTGAACTCGCTCAGCGTAATGCGCCACGAGAGCAGGGCCATGATCAGCGAGCACGCTTCGCGGAAAGTCAATTACGAAGAAGTCGTCCCCTAGCCCAACACCCCGCCCGCTAAAGAGCGCAAGTGCCTCGGGTATGGCTTCCCCGAGCTGGGGGATTATGTCGGCCCAGCGGGCCAACTCTTCAGGATTAGGAGTCCGCGGCACACCATTGAGCCGATCGGTAAGGTGGTCTCGCAGCCAGCGGGTCCAGATCTCAGCGCCGTTGATACCGTCACCGCGTAAGAAGTGCGCGACAGTTCCGGCGAATTTTATAGCGTAGGCACCGTCATTTGCCAGCACGCTCTGGGCGAGGAGGGCCTGCTGGCCGTCTGATGTGATCGTCGCGAACGAGAGGATTGAAGCCACGAGCCCGAAGAAGTTGCTGCGAAGGGTTGGATCTTGAAGTGCGTCGAGCCGCTCCCACTGCGCGACGACGCTGTCGAGTAGGCCGGAGTCGAGCAGCCTGTCGTCATATCGGGGGTGCTGGAGGTACCCATACCAAGCGAACATGGCGCTGTCGTCTGCCCGAAAGATTGGCAAGACGTGCTCGACGGTGAAAGCGGGATCCGCCGAGAAGAGGAAGAACAGCTGGCGTGCAATTGCTGGCTGTGTCGCATCGAGAGTCGCCCGACTGCCTCGCAGCAGGTCGACCAACGCGTTTTGCTCGATCTCGCTCAGGCCGACCCAGTCGTCCCGGTGAAGACGCCATCGGCGATCCAGTTCGCTGATCCAGTACTGCGCGAGGTCCCCGGGCCATGAGTTTAGGTACAGCGGCGCGAACGAGAGCGGATCCTCATCTTCGGGGCGGGTGAATTCGCTGCTGTGCTCTCGCCATAAGGTTGAGGCGATCTCGCGCATCGCAGACGGCGCCAGGGTTTCTTCAGCGCCCGATAGTCGATCGACCTGAGCAGACAGAAAGCGCCCGACTGTACTCGCAGTGTCCCGCTGTGTCACGAGCGTTTTGACCTGTGCCAATGCGCTCAGCATCGTGTCTTCAAGGTCCACGCTGGACCAGCCCTCCACGATGGCGCACCGTAGGTCAATTCCCTTGCCCTCGATCCGAGCCGATGCGTCCTTCTCTAAAGCATCGATCTCCATCCACAGCGGGGTGCCGAGATCCGGTCGTTCGGAGATCGATCGTTCGACGAGGTCGACCACGTCGCGCCATGAGGGCTCGTCAAAGCTCCGCTCGGAGTAGTCGCGTGACAGCAGGTCCTCGAGTGCTGCGCTCGGGTCTTCTTGCAGCGATTGCACGAAGGCCTTCGGCTCCATCGGAAGTTTCCCGCCCCACACACCGCTGGTCGTCCAGCTGTCGAAATCAGGGTGTTCCCGCGGGCCGAAGCTTGGGTTTTCGGCCCGGATCGCGTCCAGGGCGTGTGCCGCCGCCGCCCAGTCGGGTGCAGAACTGGTGAGCCAGACGAGAAGGTTGTACTTGCCGTAGGCGACGTGCCGTTCCCGGTCCGGGGCGTCCTCGGGATAGTCCGGTCCTGCGTTCACCGTTGCCAGGAGTCGGCCCTTGAGCAGCTCTGAAGCTTCGGACGCCGCAGTCGCGAGGATCTGAAATGTCTCGTGCTTGAGATGCGCGGCATAGAGGTTCGTCCGACCGAGAAGCCACTCAAGGCGCGCGTCCGCCGTCAGCGATGGATCAACCGCGACGAGATGGAGCGCGAGGCGCCGAAACAGCGGCCGGTCCAGCGCCCACCACCGTTCCGGCAGATCGGTGCGCGCTGCCTGCGCCTTGACGCCGAACTCCCGAAGACCATCAATGACCGCATCGATGGGGTCTCGCACACTGTCCTGTTCGTGCGGCTCTATCGCTGACCGGCCGAAGGTGAGCGGATCCCAGACGCGCCGGCCGTGGTAAGCGTCGTGAAGATCGTAAGCGCTGGCTAGCGCCTCTTCGAGGGATCCGCCAAGGCGCACGTCCCCGGGGTCGGCCTTATTCACCGCGAGGCGGACGTGCTGTGTCAGCGCGTACTCGGTTATTGCCCATGCTGCTTCAGCGTCCGGTGGTGTGGTCGCCGCTTCCGACTCGTCGACGGTCCATCGGCGCTTGAGTTTCAAGAACGGCCTTAGTGCCGTACGCAGCACGCTCGTACTCCGTGGCTGTGCTCCGGCCACGAATGGCAGTAGATATTCGGTCTTGAGCGGTGCCGAGTGGCCTAGCACCGACGTCGCGAGGATCACGCGCCAGCGCTCGCCTGCTCCGGCGTCCTTCTCAGCGAGTTGCTCTGTCGCCCAGCAAGCAACACGGAACAAGGAGCCTGTCATCGATTGGCCAAGTCGGTGCAGCGTCTGCAGTGCCGCACCGTGCAGTTCAGGGGATGTGATGAAGGTCTGACTGAACCAGTCGCCGAGCGCGGAAACGCTGTCGGGTACCTCGGGTGCACCGAACAGGAGCTTGAACTCGGGAGACTCCTCGAACCAGCGGAGCCACTCAATCTTTTGCTCGTTGGCCAGGCCTGCAGTCGCCCCGGCGAAGTCTCTTACGCCGTCAAGCGTCCGAAGACGAACGTTGAGGTAGTCCCGCTCGACAGGAGTCATCGTGGGGCCTGCGACCACGATGTCTTGGACTCTGGCTTGATGGTCGAGCCGGCCCATCCGTATGCGATCGTTCCACGCTTCAAGAGCTCGCACGAGCGCACTGTGGTCGTGGTCTGGAACCGGGTAGCCCACCGGTTGGACTCCGAGTCGACGCCACTTTGGGTCTGCGGCGCCCCTGGAGTCTGTGAACGCGAATCGCGGAGTCGCCGAGGGTAAGCCGAGAGCCAGGTATTGCATGATCGGGTCGTCGTGGCTGTAACCGATGAACACGACCGTGAACCGTTGAAACATCGGCAGCAGAAACCTCGTGGCCCAAGCGGACGTGAGGTATGCGCGGCCGAAGTCACTATCGGTCAGCACAAGTTCCCGGGGCGAGCGAAGTACTGAACCGTGGAGGTGGACCAGCCCCTCGAAGTCGTGACCGAGCGGCAGGGCCGGACCGGTCCACCGGTCCGCAATCTCCATTCCCTCGGCCGACGCCGCTGAAGCGAGATGATCGTCGAAGTTCGTTGTCACGATGCGCAGCGGCCCCATCGACGACGCTAGCCGTACAAGCGCGTGATGCGTTGAGTTCGGCCTGGAGTCGGCTCGGGCAATAATCTGGTGCGCGTGCGCGTGCGTGTCGAAATTGTCAGGCATCGCGCCAAGGAAGTAGTCAATCGGGACTAATTCGTCGTAGGTCATTCGTGCGCGCTCAGCCAGCTGGCGCGCCAGGGCGCCGAACAATGGGAGGCCGGACGGCGCCGCGAAGGACGCCCCAGCGCCTACGAAGAAGACAAGGCGCCCGGCGACCTGCGCGTCCAGGATGGAGCGTGGCAGGCCAACGTCTGGAGTTATCCAGAGAACTTCTTCACTCATCGCCCTGCCACCTCGGCGGGATGCAGCCTCGCGGTCAGCCTCAGCTTTGAGTCCCGTCCGAAGCCCGCGATATCGGGGATCAGCAGCATCATGAGTCCTGCGGCTCCTCCGACACGGGCGATCCAGTTCGCGGCGGAAACTGGGACCTTGACGGGGTTCTGCACTGCATCAGCGTAGCGAGAGACACAAGTCTCGGGTGGGTAGCGGGCCAACGCCAGGATGCGCTCGTGAGTCCAGGTGTCACGGAGCGAGTTATGACACCGGTTTGGCGTTACGAACAGGTCTCCTCAAGCCATCGGGCGCGGGCTCGTTCCCTGCCGCTGGGTCCAGCGCTGCGAGGATGGCAGCAATCCGTGTCAGTCGGGCGCGTGCACGCTTCGCACCTCAGTGTCTGGGCGTACCCGCAGGAAGCGCAGGAGGTGCCGAAAGCTCTGCCCGTCCCACCCCACATCGGCCCTCACCTCGACCACGATCGGCTCGACGAGAGTCAGGTCGACGACGCCCCGCCCGGTCACATGGAACCGCGCCAGCGCAGTCCGGGGCACCTGAGTCGGCCACGGATGCTTCCCGGCTGGTGGAGCGAGCCACGGCGTCAGGGCTCGGCGGGCCGATGGTGATAGGAGCGTCGTCCGTCCCACGATCCGCAGTTCGCCGTCGATGGTGAGGCCTGCGATGACTTCCTGTGGCGATGAGCGTGTGCCGATCACCGCGCCGCAGACGACATCGACCGTCTCGCGGTGCTTTACCTTCAGCCTTATCTGCACCCGAGCGTCAGCGCGTCGTCCGTCAACCGGCCGGCGTGGCGCGGCGGTGCGCCCCCGTCGTCGATACGGTGCTGACGAAGGATGTGCCATTTCGCACGCTGAGGGGTCAGCTTGTTGCGGCACTTGCCTCGCATCGGAGTCCGGCTCACCGACGGCGATCGGCATCCTCGCACCACGACGCGGACGCAGTCCCGTCGGAGAGCGTGGCGCCGCACCATCGTTTAGGTCACGAAGGCCGCGACCGGGGCGTCGCAGCGAGATGCCGGGTGGTGAGCGACTTCATGATCGTGCACTTCAGAGCCGCTCAAGCTCCTGCTTTCCTCGGTGTGCGAGCGGAAGTGCGGTGAAGGCGTGCCGGAATGCAGCTTCCGCAAGCCTCTCGTCAATCCCCGAGCCAGCCATCACATCGATGCCACGCACCACAGTGAGCAGCATGGCGGCCAGCTCGTCGCCGTCTGCCTCCGCCTCGAGTGCGCCGTACTGCTGGGCCGCCATCAAGCAGTCGCGCAGTGCGGCGCGTTGACGGGCGAAGCACTCGGCGATGAGCTCAGCGGCCCGGGCGTCGGACCGGTCGGCCTCGACCGCAAACCGCCCGGCCATGCAACCGAGCCGGTCCGGATCGTCGAACACGAAGCGGAGGTTGCCTTGCAGGTACTCCCACATGCGCGCAATCGCATTCTCCCCTGGGCCAGTGAGCTTGCTTTCCGCTTCGGCCGCCTTGCGTTCGCAGTATCTGCCGAGGGCTCGCAGGAACAGCTCATGCTTGTCGCCGAAGGCGGCGTACAGACTGCCGCGCCCGAGGCGGGTCACCGCCGCGATGTCGTCCAGGCTTGTGCCGGCGTATCCGTCGTGGCGGAATTGCCGCTCCACGGCGGCCAGGACCTGGTCATTGTCGAAACTGCGCGGACGTGCCATGGAGTGAGGATAGGCCGTTGTGGACTATCAAGTCCAGAACGTCTGCGGTCCGAGGGGCCACCCGGACCGCAGCCGTCAACGTCGCAGCACTACGCAGATGCCACCGAGACCGCGAACTGACCGGTGGCTACCTCGAAGGCGGGCCGGTTCGCTGCGACGTATTCCTCGACCGTCATCGGCGCCTTCCCGCTGATCGTCTCGACCAGGTTGTTCGTTCCGGCGAAGACGCCGTTCTGGTAGTCGGTCGCGACGTTCCCGAGGTGCTGGACCAGGTGCTGGGAGATGCCTCGCTCCAGCAGTCCGGTCTGGAACGCCTCGATACTGAGCGGCTCGTACCGCACCTCGATGTCCAGGACCCGGGACACGGCCGCGGCGATCTCGTCGTGGTTCATCTCCACCGGCCCGTAGAGCGGGTAGACCTGCCGGTCGTGCGATTCCGGACGTTCCAGGACCGCGGCGATGACGCGCGCTTGGTCCGCACCGGTGATCGGCGCGTGCCGGCCCGTGCCGAACGGCAGGGCGATCACGCCGGAGTCCCCTGTGCCGAGCCACCCCCACGTGATCCACTCGGCGAAGAAGGTCGGCCGCAGGTGGGTGGTACCGAACGGGCCGCGGTCGAGCAGTCGCTCAGCGATCCAGTGCTGCTGTGCGGCGTTGCTCTTCGCGTCCCTTCGGGCCGACACCTGGGACATGTTGACGACGGCCTGGACGCCTGCTTCTGCCGCCGCTTGGCCGACGTTCACCGTGGACTCGATGAGCCCGGCCTCGACCGGGTAGCAGAAGTAGACGGCGTCCGCCCCGACCATCGCCCTGCTGACGTCACGGAAGTCGCGAAGGTCACCGGTCACGATGTCGGCGCCCGCGTCGGCGAGTGCGGTGGCGCGGTCGTCGACGCGGCGCACGAGAGCGGTGACCTGATGGCCGTGCTCGAGCAGGAGGCGGGTGGTCACCGAGCCTGTCTGGCCGGCGGCGCCGGTGATGAGGAATCTGCGGGGGCTGGAGCTCATGGCAGTTCTCTTCCTGTTAGCGGGATCAGGGCCGTTGTGGACCAGATCGTCAAGAATGCTAACCCGTTGTGGACTGATCCGCCAAGAACCCCGTCATCGCAATGCGACAGTCGGAGCCACGTGCCACGTGCCACACCGGAAGCGCCGCTACTCCCTGTCTTCGGATCGCCTACTCATCCTCGCGATGACTACCCGCCTCGAACTTTGGGGGCCGACGACGGCCGCAGCAGCACGCGGCAGCCAGCGCAGGCCGGTGCGCCGCGGGCGCAGTGACGAAACCCGACGCCGGCCGGCCGCATCGGCGAGGGGTCAGGGACTCGTGGCGTGCCGAGTCCGGTACCAGCGCAGGGCCTGCAGCGCACACCTGACGCCGAGCGAGAGCTCCGAGGACCTCGGAGGAACAGCCCTCAGACGCGGGCGAACTCGACGCGATCGAGTGGAACGCTCGGGCCGTCGTCGCGAACGAAGTCGACACGCAGCGGAGCGGCTGATCCTTGCTCGCGGCGCGTCATCGTCGGGCCGTCCTCGCGGGGCACGTGTTCGTCACCCCACTGCTGCAGGGCACCGAGAACTACCGTGAGGTCGCGGCCTGCGGGCGTCGGTCGATATGCGGGCCGTGTACGACTGCCCGGCTCGCGGTACTCAGTGCGCTCCAGGACGCCCGCCTGGACGAGGCGGTCGAGGCGGTTGGTGAGGATGTTCGTGGCGATGTCGAGTCGTTCCCGGAAGTCGGCGAACCGCTCCACGTCATAGAGCAGCGCTTCGCGCATCACGAGGAAGGCCCATCGATCGGTGAGCACGATGAGCGCGCGCTCGATCGAGCAGTAGGGCCGCTGGGGGTCGAGCTCCGGGGAGCGGGAAGGCGCCATCCCAGCAGGGTACGTCGGCTCTGCGATGGCGCTCCCGTGTTCGCGCGGGGTATCTGGAGCCGCTCACCCGAGGGAGGCGGCCGAACGGGCCGCGCGCGTGAAGTCGCGCCGTACCGTCATCTCGTCGTCGAGGTAGCTGCCGACGAGAACGGCGTCGCGGAGCATCACGAGCTCGCCCGCGCGTTCGGCAGGATCCGGGCGGCCGGCGGCGCGCAGATACCGCTCCAGCCGCTCCCGGAAACGGTGGCGGTGCTCGCTGACGATTCTGCGGACGCGACTCGCCACGTCTGGATACTCCGCGGAAGCGTTGATGAAAGGACAGCCGCGCGTGTGGTGCCTGAAGGCGTCTTCCGCCATGCCTTGTACGGCGAGCTCGAGCAGGTGCTCCGGAGATGAAGCTACCGCCTCGGCTCCCGCGAAGGTCTCATCGAGCATCGCGTCCTCGCGCTCAAGGTACGCGGCCACGAGCGCCTCCTTGCCAGGGAAATGGCGATAGAGAGTGGACCGCGTCGTCCCTGCCTCCGCAAGGATCCGGTCCACACCCACGCGCGCTATCCCCTCTCGGTAGAAGAGGTCGCACGCCACTGTGAGCAGGCGTTCACGAGGCGAGACGGGTAGGGCGGAAGGCTGGTCGGGCACAGATGGACGGTAGCACGAGAAGGAACGGTCGTTCCCCATCTGAGTGGCTTGACGCAACTCAGCCTTCATGGTTGGCTCCTGGGAGGAGGAACGACCGTTCTTTCTGCCAAAGATGGAGAACTTCATGACCACCGCCCGCCGATGGACCGCCCGGCTAGCACTCGGGCTGGCCGCCGCCGCACTCATCGCAGCCCCGAGCGTCGCCCTCGCCTCGGACAGCACCACCCCGACCGTCGTCGTGTCGCAGAGGTCGACCCCGTCGACCAAGCCCACGGTCGTCCTGGTGCACGGCGCCTGGGCCGACCCCTCGAGCTTCGCCCCAGTCACCAGACTCCTGCAGCACGACGGCTACACCGTGCTCGCCGCCCCGAACCCGTTGCGTGGGCTTGCGAGCGACGCCGCATCGGTGGCCGCGTTCGTCAACCAGGCGACGACCGGCCCTGTCGTCCTGGTGGGCCACTCCTACGGCGGCGCCGTCATCACGAACGCAGCGCTCTCCACCCCACGTGTCACCGACCTCGTGTTCGTCGACGCCTACGCGCCGGACAAGGGCGAGACCGTCTCCCAGCTCACCGGACAGAAGCCCGGCTCGGTGCTGGCGGCCGAGCCGAGCACGGTCTTCGACGTCGTGCAGGACCCCGCGATGCCAGCCGGCAACCCGGACCTCTACGTCAAGCGAGACCTGTTCCGGTCGGCGTTCGCCGCACATCTGGGCGCCGGGGAGGCCGCGGTCCTCGCAGCGTCCCAGTCTCCGGTCACCGGTGGTGCGCTCCAGGAGCCCTCGGGTGACCCCGCCTGGAAGACCATTCCCAGCTGGTTCGTGATCGGGACCGCGGACAAGGTGATCCCGCCGGCGCAGCAGCACGCGATGGCGACGCGTGCCCACGGCCACGTGACCCCCGTCTTCGCCGACCACCTCTCGATGCTGGAGCAGCCCGTCACGGTCGCTCGTGTCATCGACCGAGCCGCAGCGACCAACTAGGAGATCGATCATGACCCCCGTGCTGTTCATCCACGGCCTGTGGATCCACGCCTCTGCCTGGCGCCCATGGCTGAGCCTCTTCGACGAGTCGGGCTACAGCGCCCAGGCACCGGGCTGGCCCGGTGACGGCGAGACCGTCGAGGACACTCGCCTCCACCCCGAACGGCTCGCTGGCATCGGAATCGACCAGCTGACGGATCACTACGCGGCCATTGCGGCGCAGCTCCCGCAGAAGCCGATTGTCGTCGGACACTCGTTCGGTGGCCTGGTGGCTCAGAAGTTGCTCGCGGCCGACGTCGCGCGCGCCGCCGTCGCGATCGACCCGGCACCCATCAAGGGAGTCAGGGCACTGCCCCTCGCGCAGATCAGGTCTGCGCTCCCGGTCGTGAGCAACAAGGCCAATACTGACCGGGCCGTTTCGCTGACCGCCCGCCAGTTCCGGTACGGGTTCGGCAACGCACTGAGCCGGTCCGAGTCCGACCAGCTCCACGGCTTCTACTCGATTCCCGGCCCCGGACGCCCGGTGTTCGAGCTCACCGGCGCCAAGCACGACCCGTCCTCACCGACACGGGTCCGTCTCGACGACACGCACCGCGGGCCGCTGCTCGTCCTCGGTGGCACCAAGGACCACACGATCCCGGAGATCGTCGCCCGACAGGCGGCTGCCCTGTACGAGCCGGGGAGCAACACCCAGTACCGGCGCGTCGAAGGCCGCGGACACTCGCTCGTCTTCGACAGCGGCTGGCAGAGCGTGGCACAGACGGTGCTCGACTGGATCTCGGAACACGACCGAGCAGCAGAGCACTGACCGCGGTCGCCCGGCGGTGCCCGGTTCTAACCGGGCACCGCCGGGCACTGTCGTTGGCTTGGCGAACAGAGGTGTGTTGCCCACCTTGAGGCCTGGCGCCGCCCTGTTGGGCCAGACCGCGAAGCCCTCGCCTCGGGGTCTTAGGCTGCCGTGGGTGGGAAGACGGCGCGCGTCATGGAGCCCGCGCTGCGGACGAGATCCTCGTGATCGATCTGTGCCGCGCTGGCGACCGCGTCCGTCGCGGCCCCGCAGAACCCGTGATAGAGCGCGCGGGCGACTAGGGCGGGTTCGGTGGCCTGGATCGCGTCGGTCTGCACACCTGTGACGGCAGCAGCAGCGATCATCGCGATCAGCCGCTCGTTGACGTCGTCCTTGACCGCATCGGCGCCTGCGACACCGTAGAGCGCACGATGCACATCGCCGTGCGCCAGAGCGAAACGCGTCAGCTCCTGCAGGACCGAGACGAGCCGGTCACCGATGGGGACGTCCTCGTCGCCGAGAATCCGCTCGCCAACTTCGGCGAACGACTCCATATGACGGGCCCAGGCCGCCGCGGCGAGCTCTTCCTTGGTCTTGAAATGCAGGTAGAACGAGCCCTTCGACATGCCGGCCGTCCGAGTGAGCTCCTCGACGGTAGCCTCCGCCACTCCCCGCTGCGTAAAGACAATGAGCGCAGCGTCGAGGAGATCTCGTCGACGCTCCTGCGCAGGCCGCACGCGGCGTGGCGACCGCGGATGCGCCGTTGATGTCGGCATGTGTCATCTCCTCCGGAACTGATCGTAGTCGACGAGTAGGTGACCAGCTTTGCCCGCCTCGTGGGGGTGTCGCCGATGCGCACCAGCCGGTCACCGGTCGGGGCTCCCCGAAGAACTGCGCGACGACACGGACCGTGCCAGGTCGGTATCGTCGCGCACCAGGTCACATCCGCAGTCAGGCGAGGAAGCGCAGGACGGCCGCGCCGAACCTCTCGGGGTGCTGGAACAGGAACCCATGGCCGGCGTCGCTGTAGATGACCGTCGTCGCGTTCCGGAGGCGCTGCGACATCCGGAAAGAGTGCTCGGCATGCACCATGACATCGTGCGCTCCGTTCGCGACGAGCACCGGGATGTCGAGCTCACCGAGCCGCTCCCAGGCTGAGGCGTCGTCCTGACCCCAGGCACCGATGGCCTGCAGCTGCGCGTGGATGGCCTCCGGCGCAACCTGTGGCGACCCGTCGCTCAGACGCAGGTCGAGCCGACGGAGCGACTCCAGCCCGCGGCGTCGCCCGTCCTCGTGCAGGCCGAAGAAGAGGTAGAGGAAATCTTCGTCATCGTTCTCCGGCTTCACCATCACCTCCACCGAGCGAGGCTCCGGCCCGGGCGAACCGTTCTGGCCACCCGGACCGCTGCCGAGCACCAGAAGGCGGCGGACGAACCCGGGATGGTCCAGTGCGAGCATCTGGGCGACGAAGCCGCCGATCGACCAGCCCAGTGCATCGATCTGATCGGTTCCAAGCTGCCGGAGGAACTCCACAGCAGTCCTCGCCATGCCCGTGAAGGAGTCGGGCGAGACCCCACCGCTGCGGCCGATTCCAGCGTTGTCGAACACGATGACGTCATGCTCGCCGGCCAGGACCTCGAGGAACGCCGGATCCCAGTGATCCATGGTGCCGCGGAACCGCTGGAAGAGGACGAGGGGCGTCTTGCCCCGCGGGCCGAAGCGGCGGTAGGCGATCAGCCCCGACGGGGCATCCACGGTCAGCGTGGGGACCGTGTCTGCGACGTACGTCATGAACATCCCTTCGTCATGGGGCCGACATCGCCAACCCTTTCAGCCATAATGATCGGATGACTTGCTGAGCGCAAGTCAGATTTGACTGACCGTCAGTCAGTCGCTAGCGTCGGAGCGTCGCCCGATGAACGGCCGGCATCCGATCAGCCCGAAGGGCCCGCCATGACCACGATCCACACACCACCACCGTTCGACACCGAGCTCGAGCCAGTGCTGGTCAGCGCCGGGATCCCACCGACCCTCCTGCCGAGCCATCTGTCCACGCTCCGCGGCCCGGGGTTCACTCCGTCCCTGGAGGAACTGCTTCAAGGGCGTCCCATCGAGCACGAGGAGCGGATCATTCCGGGACCGGCCGGCGACCTGACAATCTCCGTCTTCCGCCGCACGGACCATGTCGCGGGAGGCCCGGCGTTCTTCTTCACCCACGTGGGCGGGATGATCTTCGGTGACCGGCTCGTGGGCGTCGCACCCGTCGTGGACTACGTCGTCGAGCTGGATGCCGTCGTCGTGACGGTGGAGTACCGGCTCGCTCCCGAGCACCCCGCCCCAGCAGCGCTCGAGGACTCGTACGCGGCACTGGTCTGGACCGCGGAGCACGCCGACGAGCTCGGGTTCGACCCGACGAAGCTCGTCACGATCGGCGGCAGCGCCGGAGGCGGGCTCACGGCGGGCATCACCCTCATGGCCCGCGACCGAGGCGCGCCGCAGATCGCCGGTCAGGTGCTCATGTACGCCATGCTCGACGAGCACAACGACAGCGTCTCCGCACAGCAGATCGACGGCATCGGGATCTGGGACCGCACCAGCAACGACACCGGCTGGAACTTCTATCTCGGGGACAGGCGCGGGACCGACGACATCACGGACTACGAGTCCGCGGCCCGCGCCGACGACCTCACCAGCCTCCCGCCCACCTACGTCGAGGTGGGTTCGGCCGAGGTCTTCCGGGACGAGGACGTGGCCTTCGCCAACCGGATCTGGGCCGGTGGTGGCGTGGCGGAACTGCACGTCTGGCCCGGCGGCTATCACCTGTTCGAGCTGCTCGCACCCGAGGCGGAACTCTCACAAGCCGCCCGGCAGGCACGCAGCAGGTGGGTCCGCCGCCTGCTCCAGGACTGACAGGACTCGGCCCGCGCGGGGCTCTGGATACAGGCTCGCCGGCAAGGGGATCGTCAGCTCTGACGCACCAATCGCCCACGGATCGGGCGCTGCTCTTTCCCCTGCCGGCGAGCGTTGGCCGCCAGCCGAGCCGCCAGAGCTTCGCACCGGATGCATCGACAAGGGGTCGGCTCGGCCTTGGGTCGCCAGCGCAGCCGACGGCGTACCGACCGCATCCATGCCATGCCCCATGCCCCATCGCCATGCCTCGCCGTTGCACCGCGACGAGCTGTCGATAGCTCGTCAGATGCTGGTCTGATCGCGCATCACGGGCATCGGCAGCGTGACCGACGCGGCCGGACCGATCCGGCGTGCCCGGTCCCGCTTGAAGCGCAGTTGGTCCAGGGTCACCTCGATTCCCTCGATCTCGCCGTGCCAACCTTCGCTCTCGGCGCGATCTCGGCGAGCGTTGAGGTCTGCTTCGATCTCGTCCAGCCGAGGGAGCATCTGGGGCTCGACGTGAAGCATCGGGCACCGCACGCAGGCGTGCTCGTGCGCGCATGGAGTCCCGTAGGGGCGCCCGCAGGCACCCAGCTCCACCTGGCGCTTGTCGAAATGCTCCTCGAACTCCTGCCACTCGGTCTCCGTCGCCCTGCGGTACTCGTCGTTCGGGCGCAGCTGGCGGCGGCGAGTAAGGTGCAGCTGGTAGTGGCGGACCACGTCCTCGTCGAACACGGCAACGTACCCCCGTGTCGTCTGCAGGCTGGCATGACCCAGGAGCGCGGCACCGATGTGGATCGGCAGCCCGTTGTTCACCAGCTCGGTCGCGAACAGGCGCCGAAAGTCGTGCGGCGTGAACGTCACCCCGTCGAACTGCGGCCGGCCGACCGCGACCTCCTTGCACGCGGTCCGGATGAGTTTGGCGATCAGGGTCGGGCTCATCACGCCCCGCACCTGCCCGGTGCTGTGCTGGAACAGGAACGGAAGCGGGTCGCTGTGCTGACGCTCGTAGGGGTCCCATCGCCGGACGAGGGGGATGGCGCCGAGCTGGCCCGTGTGCCTGCCGATGATCTGGGCGATGACGTGCAGGAGCTCGGGCGACATGGGGATCACCCGCTCACGGTCTGTCTTCGAGGGCGTGATGACCAGTAGGGCGACGATTTCACCGTTTGGGCGGCGGTACTGCCGCACGGACAGGTGTGAGAGCTCCAGCAGTTCCTCGTGCCGGATGCCGGTCAGTCGCAGCACCTCGATAACCGCCCAGGTCCAGAACGCTCGCGCTTCGGCCGCCTCGACGTCGATCACCGGCCCGCCGCCAGCGCGCCGCACGCGCAACGTGGCCTGTTGCTGCGGCGGTTCGATGGCTGCGCCTCGGCGCGAACGCGGGCCCTTCTGCGGATACCTCCCCGCGTTCGACGACCCGGTCTCGACAAGGCGCACGTACCGGATCCCGCCGGCCTCGAACTCGGCTTCTGTGGAGGCCTCGGCCGCCGCGAGCAGCGCACGCGCACGCTCGCGGTCGGCGGTGACCTGGTCAACGAGCAGGTCCAGCATCGGCTGCCGGGCGCGGGTGCGGTCGGCGATGCGTTCGGCCAGGCGGCGGCGCCCTGCGCCGTAACCCTTGCTGGCGATGGGCGGGATCGGGCACCGCGCAACCCATGGTCCCCACCGTGCTGGGTCCTCGACGGCCCAGCTCTGGATGTCGAGGTAGAGGGCACGCACCGCGATGAGCAGGTCCCAGATGCTCCGTCGAGGGCGGCGCCCTTCGGGGGTGTCCACCGTGTCCACCTCGGCGCGCCACGTGGCATACGTCGCCTCGTCAAGGTCGAGGTCGCGCTGGTCAGGGTTGACCCGCTCGACGATGCACCAGAAGTTGCGCACGAGGGAACGCACCAGATTGGACACAGTGCCGTAGTCCATCCCAAGCCCCGCGCGGTGGGTGACGTAGTCGATGAGGAGCTGGCGCACCGCAGGGTCCCTGACGCTGTAGGTGTCGACGAGCTCGGTCACGGTCTTGCGACCGCCCACGGCGGCAAGGCGCATCGTCACGGGGGTGCCCTCAGGGAACAGCCCCGCGTCAGCCAGGACCTGCCAGACCAGGGAGCCCGCAAGCTTGCGTCCGTGCTTGTCCTGGGCCGTGCTCACCTCTTGCAGGGCCTTACCGAACTGCATGATCCCTGGGGGCGTGATGTCACGCGCAGGGATCGCCTGATAGGCGAGCATGTACGCGAGCTCGGTCAGGGCTCGGTTCTGCATCGCCACGCTCACCGGGGCCGCCTCGATGCGGCTGACCAGGGACGCCAGGCTGTCGTCCCGCTGGCCGGCCATGAAGATCGTGGCGAAGTCAGAGACCGCGGTCCGCCGCAGCACACGCAGCGACGGCACGAGCACGCGGAGCGCGACCAGCCACGAGAATCCGCTGGTCATCGTCCAGCTGGCGGTGGGCGATGGGTTCAACGACGCGAGCGACGTCGTCGACGACTCCCACCCGCTCGCCTCCCACCGTTCCTGCCAGGACACGCCCGGGAACGCACTCAGGTGCTCGGCTAGGTGCCGAATTGACCGTCCCCGCTTGTCGAGCTGAACGGCCGAGCGCGGCAGAACCGAGCAGGCCGCAGCGATCAGATCCTCGACCGGCGCCTTGCTCAGGTCGCCGTGTGGCTGCGGTAGGTCCGGCTCGGGGGCCTCTGGCTCGACCACGTTGGCTTGTCCCCAGCGCCGCCGTGCGGGCCCTTCATGCACGAAGGGCTCGCGGTCACTGCCGTCCTGTGGCGCATCCCGTCGCGTCCAGACGCCGGTCGTGGAGACCGATACCCTACTCATCGGCGCCGGCGCCGAAGACGATCGCAACGTCCTCATCGGCGTATCCCGGGGCGAAGCTCCGCGACGGTGGCGCGGGCCGGGCATAGTGGTCCTGCATCTTGTCGATGACCTCCTCGATGCGGGGCACCGTGTAGATGCTCGTGGTCCGCAGGTCGGCGTGGCCCAGCACGACCTGCACCTCAGGCAGTGTCAGCACCCCGCTGCTGACCATCCGGGCTGCTGCCGTGTGACGCAGATCGTGCAGCGTCCAGTTCGTGCCGAGCGCGTCGTTCGCACGCTGAAGCACGCGTCGAGCGGCGCCGTACGTGAGCGGACGCGACTCACCGCGCATCGTTCTCCACAACGGCCCTGCGACCGGCCCTTCGAAGGTCTGCAGGTAGCGTCCGAGCCAGGTCAGCGCCTCCGGCGACAACGGGACCATCCGTCGCTCGCGTGAGCCCTTCGAAACGACCGACATCCGCTGACCAGCCCAGTCGACGTCCTCGACGGTCGCGCCGAGGAGTTCCTCGGCGCGTGCGCCCGAGCTGACATAGCAGGCGACCAAAGCCCGGTCCCGGTCCGAGGGCAGCTGCGCGAACAACTGGTCCCACATCGCGTCCGGGATCGACCGTGGTGCCGCCCGCTGAGCACGCTGCCGATAGGTGCCCCGCCGGTAGGCATGGCGCGGCTCGAGCGGGCTGCGGTGAGCGAGAGCCCGACGGCGCGCCGGCGACTCCGGGACCGGGTTCACGACAGGGCCGTGCGCCCAGTGCGCGTGGAAGTCATAGAACCCTCGAACGGCCGCCAGCGTGAGGTTGATCGTCGCCGAGCCGTACCCGAGACCAAGGTTCGGCTTGCCAGTCTTGAGGTTCACTGCAGCGACGGCTCCAGGTTTCCGGCGCCTCTGAGGGTTCGGGGCGACCCGTAGCCAGCCGACCAGGGTGGCCGTCTCCGCCTCGGTAGCCCGTTCCCATCCGACGTCGAGCTGCCACAGAACCCGGAACCACCGCAGAACCGCGTGGCAATACGACCGGATCGTGCGAGGACTGTAGTCACCGACAGCCATGTACCGGACCCACTCGCTCACAGCCTCGACGACGTTGCCGTCCTTATCGAGCACCAGGTAGGGCTCCTCGGGCCCCGACCCGGCGTTGACCCGACCGACTCGCACCAACTCGATCTCACCGGACCGAAGGCCACGCCGAACTGGGTCTTCTGGGATGGTGCCGCTCACGCCAAGCTCCTCGCAGGTCGCTAGTCAGGAACTGCACCACCGGCTTATCAATGTGTGGCACCGTGGGTGCCGACACCACGCCGATGGTGCAGATAACTCACCAACCCCGCTGGCCTGCTGGGTATGGCTGGGCTCCGCCCTTGATCACGAGGCCTTCGATGCCGGCGGCCGTGTAGGTCTCGAACCACTCGGTTGCGACGTCACGATCATCCGTAACCGGTGAGAGATTCAGTGGCGGGCGCCAGGCGGCGGCGAGTTGTTCCAGGAGGCGCCGGCGCTCGTCGAACGGTAGGTGGCGGGCATCCTGCCCGGTGCTAGCGAGGAGGTCGAACGCGGCGTAGGAGGCGGGATGGCCAGCGGCGTGCGCGGCGGCGCTGCGAGGACCGCGGCCCATACGTGTCTGCAGAGCACCGAAGTCGAGGCGCCCGGAGGTCCAGATCACCACCTCGCCGTCCAGCACCGTCCCAGGAACGAGCTGATCGACGCACGCTGCCGTGATCTCGGGGAACGTCGTCGACAGGTCGGTGCCGCGCCGCGACCACAGTTTCGAGCCGCCCCGGTCGCGGGCGACGATCAGGCGGAAACCGTCCCATTTGGGTTCGAAGCGGCACCCGCCGGGCAGTGCGCCGGCGTGCGGGATCTGCTCGACGGTGCGAGCGAGGGCTACCTGGACCGGGCCGGTAAGTTCGGGCGGCAACGTTGCCGTCATGGCCCAACCGTCGCCCGCCCATCGCGACCCTGCACGTCGGGGCGCTGACCAGCATCGTTGCCCGGACGCGATATTCCCGACATACACTCGAACGCATGTACTACCGTCCTGCGGTCTGGGAGGCGTGATGTACGCCCTGTCACCACGCCCCGCCAGCACCGCCACCCTCAGCCCCACCAGCACCAACGCGCTGCGGGTAGCGCCTGTCTCCGTCGCCGCGGGATTCCCCTCCCCCGCCCAGGACTACTACGACGGCGCGATCGACCTAACCGAGATGCTCGTACACGACCACGCCGCCACGTTCATCGTGCGCGCCGCCGGCGACTCCATGACCGAGGCCGGCATCAGCGACGGTGACGAGCTCCTGGTCGACCGGTCCAAGACACCCCGCCACGGCGACGTCGTCGTCGCCGTCCTGGACGGCGAGCTCACCGTCAAACGCCTCGAACTCGGCCCGCACGGCGTCGTCCTGCGGGCGGAGAACGCGAACCACCCCGACATCACCGTGCCCGAGCTGCCCGACCTGCAGATCTGGGGCGTGGTGACGTACTGCATCCACCACCTACGGGGGCGGCGGTGATCGCGCACGTCGACGTCAATTCTGCCTACGCCTCCTTCGAGCGGGTGTTCAACCCCGCCCTGGAGACGGTGCCCTTGGTCGTGCTGTCCAACAACGACGGCATGGTCGTCGCCGCCTCCCGCGAGGCCAAGTCGCTCGGCCTCGACCTGGGCAAGCCCTGGTTCGAGCTACGCTCCACCGCCGCCCGGTCCGGTGTCGTGGCCGTGTCGAGCAACTACGAGCTCTACGGGGACATGTCCCGCCGCGTGATGGAGGTCCTCGAGCGTTTTACCCACGACCTCGACGTCTACTCGATCGACGAAGCCTTCCTCACCATCGACCGGCGCACCACGGCCGACCTGGAGGCAATGACCCTGCTCGGGCACGACATCAAGAAAACGGTGCGCCGCCTGCTCGGCGTGCCCGTCTGCGTCGGGATCGCTGAGACCCGCACCCCTGGCGAAGCTCGCCAACCGGGCCGCGAAGAAGATCGGCGACTTTGATGGGGTGTGCGTGTGGCCGGCCATCGACACCGGCTGGCGCGAGAGACTGATGCGGGCGCTGCCGGTCTCCGAGGTCTGGGGCATCGCTTCACGCCTGGAGCGACGCCTCGGCGGGCACGGCGTACTGACAGTCTGGGACCTGGCCACCGTCGACCCGGCTCACATCCGCACACTGTTCAACGTGGTCGTCATGCGCACCGCGCTGGAGCTATGCGGGATCGCGTGCATCGGGCCAGAGGAGGACCACACTGGCAAAAAGCAGCAGATCATCGCGTCTCGCTCGTTCTCCGAGAAGGTCACTTCTACCGTGATCATGCGGCAGGCGCTGAGCATCTACGCCCAGCAGGCCGCGACCCGCCTGGTCAAGCACTCGCAGGTCGCCAAGACCCTGACCGCGTTCGCTGGCACCAGCCACTGGGCTCAGGACAAGCACCACCCCACGATCACGGTCCGTCTCCCGTTCCCGACCGCCGACCCCGTCGAGCTGACCCGGGCCGCCCACCGCCTCCTGCCCCAGATCGTCGAGGGCGCCCGGTACGCGCGTGCCGGCCTACTGCTCACCGACCTCACCCCCGCCGGGGCCCAGCTTCCCTTCGAGATCTTCCGCTCCCGGCACGAGGACGTCGGGATCGCCACCGTCATCGACCGCGTACAGAAGAGGACCGGCAAGAACTCACTCGGCCTCGGCTACGGTGGCTTCCGCCCGGGCCCGTCCTGGCAAATGAAACGCGCCATGCTCACGCCGCGCGCTACCACGCACTGGGCAGAACTCGCCGCGGTGCGCGCGTGACCTCAACCCAGTAGGGCGTCAGATTCACAGTAACCGTACCGCGATGTTCACTTTGATAATCGGGCCGCCGCGCCAGGGGCTGTCCAGACTGCTTCTGCCAGCTGAAGCGACCGGACCCTAGCCCGACAGCGTCTAGTCGTGGTGCACAACTCCGGACCCACTATCGACTCCCGTCAGCTAACCGCCTCGAAAGTCGGCCAGTCCATGACGACACACCAGGCCGTCGTCGGACAGCTCGAGGCGCCACCTGTCGAAGCGTGCCACGAGCCAGGACGAGCACATCGCCGTACTAAACCGCTGACCGGGCGACCAGCAGCTCTCAGTCGACGGACGCCGGTTCGCGGGTGGTGCGGAGCATGGCGGTCAGGACGGGCCCGTCGGATGCGGGCTGTTGTGTGCTGATCTCGTAGTACCCCCACCGTTCGTATAGCGCTTTCACCTTGCCGTTCCCAGCCAGTGGGTTGACCAGAAGGGAGACCTGCTCCTCGGGGCGGCTGGCGAGGAGGTCGTCGTGGATGCG
The DNA here is from genome assembly GCF_040656015.1 of Promicromonospora sp. NPDC050249. Taxonomy (NCBI): domain Bacteria; kingdom Bacillati; phylum Actinomycetota; class Actinomycetes; order Micrococcales; family Promicromonosporaceae; genus Promicromonospora; species Promicromonospora sp. NPDC050249. Next base: position 154,091 of record NZ_JBFAKY010000001.1, read on the forward strand.
CCGTGCAGTACCGGTACCACGCCACGGCACCTTGAGCATGATCTCTTTGAGCGCCACGGTCGACCGCTCGGTGCAGCCATCGGGCAGGGGCGTGGTCATCCGTCGCCACCAGCGATCGTCGGGTTGAAGGGTGTTGACGTAGGCATATCCCACTGGTTCGCCTCCGTCGAATCCGATGACGGTCTCCCAACCGGGTTCGGCGCCGTGCCGGGCAAGCCGTTCCCCGTACCGTTCCACCGAGTAGTGGGGCTGGTGGAGCTGGTCGGCGCGCACTTCGGCGTAGATCTCGATCAGGGTGCTCCAAACGCTGTCGAGGTCGGTGGCGTGGCGCAGCTCGATACCGTCACTGGTCACTGTGGGTTCCTTCGGCCGTCGTGGATGTACTGGTCCCAGGTGCGGGCGTGCGGACTGGACCTTGCGGTGAGGCTGAGGGCGTTGCCGAAGTCGTGCAGCATGCCGGTCACGCGGGGGTGCTGACCGGTGGGATCGGCCGAGATGGACATGGCAGTAGCTACGGCCGGCTCCAAGTCACCTTGGCCGAGCTGGGCGCGGGCGAGGCGAGCGGTTGTGATGGCGCGGGTGCGTCGCATCTCCGGGCGAAGCAGCGCCAGGCTTCGGTGCGCGCGGGCTTCGGCGCCCTCGTAGTCGCCCAGGGCCAGGTGCGCGGCCACGGCAAGGTTTTCCAGTTCTGCCTGGTCGTAGAACGCGGTGATCCATACCGGCCGCTGTTCGTCCGGGTCGGCTTGCAGCAGGGCGTTCTGGGCGTGTCCCACGGCCTGGCGGACTGCTCCGGCGTCACCGGTCAAGCCGTGGATGGCCGCGTGCCGCGCATGACCGAGAGAAGCAAACAGCGGGTCACGGCGCGCGATGGGTAGGCGGCGCGCGACGTCGTTGGCGGCCAGCGCGTCGACGGGCCTGGCCATGTGTCGGTACAGGCTGCCGGCGTGGGACCAGATGCGGAACTGGATGGTCGAGTCTCCGGAGAGGGCCGCGAGGCTGGCCGCACGGTCGAAGTGGCGTTGCGCGGTATCGAAGCGGCGGCCGTCGATCGCAGCCCACATCGCGCTGGAGGTGAAGGACGCGGCACAGCCGTACAGGGCGGCTCGCACGCGCTGGCTCGCCGTGCCGCGTGCCTGGAGTGCGAGGGCTTCGCCTGCCAGTGCGGCGGCCTGAACCTCGATGGTGAGCTTTCCGCCGTACCGATGGTCGTCAGCGATCACGAGCGCGAACTTGGCCAAGAGCCGCTCCACGTCGCCGAGGCCGACGCGCTGTCGAGGTCCAAAGGACGGGACGGCGACGGTTGGGCGGATCGTCCTGACGGTATGGCTGACCGGGCGGTGCACCCCACCCTGTGGTGGCGCCGTCGGGGTGCGGTCTCCTTGGGTCGTGAAGCCCAGCTCCGTCACGGGGCAGTTGAACAGCGCCTCCAGTGCGGCACGCTGGCGATGGTGGGGCCATCGAGTTTTTCCGGTCAGCCAGTTGCGGACCGTCCTGTCGCTGACGGTTCCTTCGTATCCGGCCGCACGCAGGTCAGCGTTCACGGCTTCAGCCAGTTCTGCCTGGGTGTAGCCCGATTCCGCCATGCGCGTCTTGAGGATCTGGTTGCCTCCCACTCGTTCACGGTAGCCACACGGCGGCATCGAGAAGAAGCGATCACCCCGGAAATTTCCGGTTGCCGCAGATGAATACCCCGGCGCTTTTTCCTCACGCCTTCACGATTACGCGTATTTCACTGGATCCCAGCCCTCCCCGGCTGCCGAGTGACCGCTCCACCACCCCCTACACACAAGGGCCAGACCATGACCACGACCCGCTTAGCCGACCAGCTCACGTTCGCCATGGACGTCGCCGCCGAGGCGATCCGCGCCGTGGGACCGGAACACATCGAGATCGTCACGTTGACCCGAGGCCGCATCTGCGTACAGCCCGTAGACCTGAACAAGGGCGAGCAGATCGCACGCCTCCTGGGGTGCGATCTTCCGCTCGATCATCGGATGTTCGTACCCGGGCACACCCTCTGGACCGGTGTGGTCGACAGCTTGGAGGTCCAGGTCCGATCGGTCCTTCGCCAGGTGGCGGTCCGATGAGTGCCACGACCACCACGTGCACCCGCACGCTCGTCGCGCTCGACATCGACGGGACCCTGGTGGACGACGGCAACACGATCCCCTCTGGCACCGTCCCGGCGCTCGACCTAGCACGGGCTGGCGGGCACAAGGTCGTGCTCGCTACCGGACGCTCACTGATTGGGCTGGTGCCGATAGCGATCCGACTGGGGCTAACGGACGGTTGGGGCGTGTGCTCCAACGGCGCCCTCACCGTGCGCCTCGACCCGTCCGCACCCTCGGGGTACGAGATCGTTGCCGCTCGCATCTTCGATCCGGAACCGGTGATCCACCGCGCCATGGAGATGACTCCGGGAGCACGGGTCGCGGTGGAAGAGGTCGGCTGGGGCTGGCGAACCAACCAACCGTTCGAGCCGGGAGAACTCAACGGGCAACAGAAGGTCGTCACCCTGAGCGATCTGGTCTCTCATCCCGCTACCCGGGTCGTGCTCGTCGGACCGGGTATCGGCGGGTCCGCCGATGCGCTGCACGCCACCGGCGTCACCGTGACGCCGATGGGATCCGACTGGTTGGACATCGCGGCGCGAGACGTGAACAAGGCGGTCGCGCTCGACGATGTGCGCCGACGCCTGAACATCCCGGTCGAGCGCACCGTGGCGGTGGGAGATGGCATCAACGATCTGACGATGCTCGCGTGGGCTGGACGTTCGGTGGCGATGGGGCACGCGCCCGCGATCGTGCGCAGTGCTGCTGACGAGACCACCGGCACCATCGACCAGGCCGGGGCCTTGTCGGTACTGCGTTCCCTGATCCCGGATGTCGACGGTTCGCTCTCCCCGTTGGCTGCGCAGATCGCCACCGCCGAGGCCAGCGCACCGGGCCCAGTGGTCCTGCGCGTGTGGCACGGCACCGGACCGGATCTGTCCCGGTGCGAAGCATGGACCCTCCAGAACGGCCATTGGATCAAGCACGCGCCGATCGCATCCGGCGTCGGCACCACAATGCGCGCCATCGAGGCTGCCGCACTGGAGGCGGGCTTGCCGTACCCGCGCGGGGACGAAGGCCGCCGCCGCGCGAAGTGGCGCAGTGTCACTGGTGATGGACCGCACGGGTTCGAGTTGCCCCTCAGCGACTTGCGGTGGTCATCGTCCCGAAGCGCGGACTACGTCACAGGGACCTCCGACGAGGGTGCAGCCGCCGTGCTGCGCCCCCTTCTCGGATAGCCTCGGACCATGCGCCTCCCACGTTTCCAGACCTGGATCACTGCCCTCGTTGACGCCAACCTCCCGACTGGTGTGAAGCGCATCGAGTGGGCCGATAGCGGCATCAACAAGGACAGTGGCATGGGCGAGCAGTGCACCGGCCTCGTCTTCGAAGCACCCGACGGCGGGACCGTGTACTGGCAGACCGTCATCGGCGGCGGCCCCAAGGGCGACAGCTTCGACCGGCCGGAAGAGATCGTCGAAGGCGACCCGCCCGCACCGGTCGCACCCATTGAGCTTTCGGTGGCCGACGGCAAGTTGCGCGTGGCCGATCTGGAAGCGTGGCTCACGGCCCTGGTCATCAACGCCCAGTCTCGTGAGCTGGCGTCGGTCGAGCGGTTCTCGACGCGTCCGCCCAAGCCGCTTCTGGGCTTTACCCACCCGTTCGGGTACACGCTCAAGTGGCACGACGGAAGCTCCACCACGAGCTTCCTCAGGTACACCCTCGCACCCGGCGAGCGGCGCACGGAAAGCACGGAGTGGCGGATCAAGGAGGCGGTGTAAGTGGCAACGAAGAAGTGCGGTAGCTGCGGCCAGGTTGTCGGCGTAGTCGGAGGGAAGCTCGCGACCCACCAGAAGGGCAAGCCTGGATCCGGTACCTGCCCAGGCTCGGGCTCCAGCGCCTGACAAACGAAACGAGGCCCCCGCTCCACTTGTGGAGCGGGGGCCTCGTGGCGTCACGGGAGTGCCAGGGTGAGCAGCTCCTGCATTGCAGTGCAGGAGCCGTAGGCGTCGATCATCACGTCGTGCACGCACCGGCGCACAGCACTGGAGCCGTGATCGCCTTACGTCGAGCATGACGTCCTCCCAGGGCCGCGGCATCGCGGCGATGATTGCTGCGAGCTGACCCATTGCGGCGTCCTCGGTGACCTGTGGCGCACCCTCGGGCGTGTTGGCCTGGACGCGTCCAAAGTGGTCGAGCCCGTGAGGTCTGGCCGCTTCGGTCTCGAGTTTGAAGAGATAACTTCGACCTGGCCAGAGGTACATGGCATACCGCCTGCGTAACACACTCCTTATGGAGGCATGGTGCGCGGCGTCAGTCGATGGGCTCGATCAGGTCTGGGCCGTTGTTGCGCACGTTACCGACGGCCGTGCCGACTTTGACGGGCGTCAGGTGTGATTCGGGGATCGACGCGATCAGGGCGTCGACCTGGTCGCGGTCGGTCAGGTCCGGGTCGAGCCACCTGTCCCAGAACTCGTCGGGCAGCAGCAAGGGCGAGCGGTCGTGGATTTGGCCGAGCGTGTCGGTCGCGTTCGTCGTGATGACGGTCAGGGACCACAGCCACCGATTGGGATCGGTCTCGCCCTTGGAGTGGTCGCGCCACAGCTCGTACAGGCCGGCCGCGGCCAGGGGCGCGCCGTCGGGGTCGGTCAGGTAGAACGGCTGCTTACGACCCTTGCCGCTCTCGGGCGCCTGCCACTCGTAGTACCCGTCCATCGGGACGATCAGCCGCCGGCGCGAGGCAGCCTTGCGGAAGGCCGGCTTGTCGGTGATCGTCTCGACGCGGGCATTGATCATCCGGGCGCCGATCTTCGTGTCCTTGGCCCACGACGGCACCAGCCCCCAGTGCAGACTGCGCAGCTGCCGCATCGTGTGACCACCCTCGTCGCGCTCCAGCACCGCGCGGACGTCGTTGGTTGGGGCGACGTTCCAGGACGGTTCGGGCTCCTCGCCGATGAGCTCGGCGATGTGGAACCGGTCGGCGATCTCCTGGTCACGACGCGCGTTGGCGAATCTGCCGCACATGCCCACCAGTGTGACCGTGCGCGTGTACGCTCGCGCGCTACGCGGAACGCGCAGTTCGACTGCCGGGCTGTGGTAACTCCTACCATCCCCAGCCGCTGGCCTGCTCCGATGCCCGATCAGCGGCATCGCATCGCACTCGTTCGTCTGCGTCGCGGCGCGTCTGCGAGGCACGGGCTCGCGCGTCGGCCAGGACAATCGGGACACGCTCCAGCGGCTGCGGTCCCGAGCAGCCCAGCTGCCGGGCCAGCTCTTGGTTGGTCGTGATGGTTTCCAGGGCTCGTGCGGCGGCAGCGTATGCCTCACCACGTTCCCCTTCGGGCACTCGTGGTCCGAGCGGTGTGACCGGCACCATGACCTGGTAGCGGTCGCGGTAGGCCACGACCTGGCGCATCGCCGCCTGCCATGCCCCGCGTGCCCGGACGCCCAGAGGCGGCGGGGCGATGGTCTCCATCCAGAGCTGCGGGTTCGTGACCGCGTCCTCGACCAGGGCGTCCAAGCGTGTCTCGATGAGGTCGGCATGCCGGGCAAGCCACGCCCGTACGAGCGGATCGATGACCGGTCGCTCGCTTCCTGCCTGTGCGGTGTCGCTGGCCAGGGCTGCGCCGTCGACGCCGATGCCTGCACCGGTCTGAACTTCGCTCGTGATGCGGTCGGCGAGGTGGTCGGTCATGACCTTGCGGACCGAGCCGACATCGAGCTGCTCGTGTGTCTCGGCGCCTGGTGTGTGGCCGACGGTCTGGGCGACGTGCTCGATCAGGGGCCACCACTGGTCCAGCTCGACTCGCCCGTAGAGATGGTCGACCAGCGCACGCAGCATCGGGATTTGCCGCTCGAAGTGGTCCAGACCCCGGATGGTCTGGAGGTTGGGTTCCATCGCGAACCACATCAACGGAACGGTCTCTGCCAGCGTGCTCGCTAGGGCCTCGGGATCGTCGGTCGCGGTCTGGGCGGGATCAGTTGGCAGGTCCAGTGCTTGGGCGTGGGCGGCTTCCTCGGGGGTGAGCATGGCCCAGACCCGGGCCGCTGCGGTACGCCCCGCGGGGTCGGGGTCCAGGGCGACGATCAGGTCAGCCAGATCCCTACCTGTCGCATCTCGCAGCGCTTGCAGGTGCTGCTCAGTGATGCCGGTACCGCCCGCGGCGACCGGCACGATCTGGACCCCGGTCTGCTCCGCGAGCCGGGCTGCGGCCAGGTGCAGGGCGGCGTGGTCGGTCGGACCCTCGACGAGGACCGGCCGTGCCCCGGCCGCCAGCCGGGTGACTGCGTCGGGGTCGAGGCCGTAGACGAGCTCGCCCTTGCGGTACGCCGCCGTCTCGGGGGTGTTCAGGTACTTCGGGGCACGCCCATCGCACGCGTCCGCCTCGGTGGGGTTGATGCGGCCGGTGACGCCGACGACGGTCCCGGCCTGGTCGCGGTAGGGGAACACAATCCGGTTGCGGAACTTGTCGATGACCCGCCCGCCCCGGGTCCGGGTCGCCACTCCAGCTGTGACGAGCTGGTCGGCCGTGTACCCCAGGGACTGCAGATGATCGGTCATGCTGGTCCACGTGCCGGGGGCAACACCCCACTCCGCGTCGGTCAGACCGCGGCGGGTCATGTACCGGGTGGCCCAGTGCTGGGTGGTCTTCTGCCGGGTCCACCAGGTCCAGGCGTGGCCGGTGATCTCGACCACCAGCTCCCGCTCCCGCACGTCAACTGCCATGGGCTCCTGGGCGTCACCGACCCCGGTCGCTTCACGATCCGTGCCAGCCGGGACGCTCTGTGCATGCGTGGCGCCGCTGTCGGTCCCAGCCTCGCGGGACGATGCGTCATGTGACGACGTGGTCGCTACCGGGTCATCAGGGCCGTCCGCGCCGACCGTCGGCGCGTCAGAGGCCCAGAGAATCTTGTCTGTGGTGTCGGGCGCGGTCGTGATCCAGGCCGGCAGTCCCCGCTCGTCGTGGTCGTGGGGGCGGGGTAGGCCGATGCGGTGGTGCAGGACCTTCGCGATCGACCGGGCGTCCCCGAACCCTGTCCCGGCCGCGCGGCGGACCACGGTCGCGGGGTCGGCACCCGCGGCTTCGTGCATGGACAGCCGCTTGGCCAACACCGGCCATACCTCGTCGGTCAGGACACGGTCCGCGTCCCGCGCAGGCAGCACGGACCGCGCGGCCTCGGCCAGGCGCCCGCTACGGTCCGGCTCGAGGAACGTCATGTACGCGTCCTCGTACTCCGGGACCAGGCGCGCCAGCGAGTGCGCGTAGTCCCACTCCTCCTCGATCACCCTCGACGCGGACTTCTCCTCGCCATCCCGGTCCAGGACACCCTTGAGAGAGTTCAACACCGCCCGTTCAAGGTCTGGCTGGCGGTGCGGGTCAAGGTCCAGGACGTCGTCGGTCTCGACGTAAACCCGGTTCGAGTCCCGGCCGCGGGTGATGGCGGTGTAGAGCTCGTTGCGGGTCATCCCAACCCCGACCATCGCGTGCGAGGTGTCCACGGTCATGCCCTGCACCCGGTGGATCGTCGCCGCGTACCCAAGCTCGACGTGGGCGGCCACATAGTCCGCCGGCAGCACCACCGTCGCCCCAGACTCCATGTGCCGGGCCTGCAGGGCACCGTCCTCACCGCAGGCGACGACGCGCCACAGGTCGCCGTTGCGGACCCACTCCCGGGCCCAGTCGATGTGCCCGTCGTCGTGCTGGGCGCGCAGGTGGCGGTTGTTCAGCCGGGTCACGATCACGTCGCCGATCCCGGCCCGGTTCTCGTCGTGCAGGACCACGCCGTCTTCCTCGACCTCGCCGCGGGTGACACGGTGCAGTCGAGCGCGGGCGGAGAGCTCGGTGACGAGGGTGTTGGTCGCGGCGATCATGATGGTCTTGCGTCCGTGGTCGGAGTCGGTCTGCCAGTTCGCGAACATCTCCTCAGCCATCTGCGCCGCCGACCCGCCCTGGGTGCGGTGCTGGGTGAGGTAGAAGTCCAGGCCACGGTGGTCGCCGTCCCGGACCTTGAGGGAGGCGGCGGCTTCGCCGGGGGTGTGGAAGCGGTGGATCTGCGTCAACTCGACCGCACCCGCCTGCTCCGCAATCAATCGCAACGCACCACCAGCGGCGACGGCGCCGAGCTGTGCGGGGTCGCCGAGCAGTCGGACGCTGCCGCCGGCGGCCTGGGTGATGGCCAGGACGTCGGCGAGGGCGAGAGTGCCGGCCAGACTCGCCTCGTCCACCAGGACCACCGTTCCTGGCTCGACCGTGAGGCGTTCGCGCAGGCGTTCCCCGCCTGCGCCTTGGCTGGCCAGGAGGAACATGTCCAAGGTCTCCGCTGTGATCCCCTCGCCGAGGTCCGCGCCGAGGACTTCCGCGGCGGCGGCCGACGGGGCAAGGGCGATGAGCTTGCCACCCGACTCCCGGACGGCCGTCGCGAAGGCGCGCATCGCGGTGGTCTTCCCGGTCCCGGCAGGACCGATCCCTGCCGCCAGAACCGTGCTCGTCGCGAAGTGCACCACCAGGTCCCGCTGCCCGCGGTTCAGGACCTGACCCTTGTCCACCCGGACCTGCTCGATCGCTCCCTCGACCGCGGCTGGGTCGATGATCAGGCCGCCGGGTGTGCGGGCGGCGGTCAGGAGCTGGTCTTCGGCTTCCAGGACCGCCAGGGAGGTGTACCGGGTGGAGCCGTGCACGAAGTAGACGCTCTCGCCGTCCTTGCGGCGCATGACGTCTGGCGGCTCGTTCAGGTCCGGGGGCGTGATCACAAGGCTGCCGGCTTCGGCGTGCCCGGCGATTGTTGCGGCCAGGGCGAGCAGGTCGGTGCCCTTGGGGGCGTGCTCTCGGGCCAGGCGGGTGGCCTCGGCCTGCAGGTGGTAGGTACTCCACGTCGCCCGCCTGCCCGCCACGTTCGTGAGGCAGGCGTCGACGAGGTCGCCCTGGGCGAGCACCTGTGTGGCCATGTCTGCGAGGGCGATCTGGCGGCCGGTTGGTGTGCGCCACCGGAGTTGTCGGAAGGCCTGCGCGCGCGGCCACGCCGCAGCAACGCGCTCGACCGCGTCAGTAACGTCCTGGATCGCCCACCGGGCAATCCCCCGACCGGCGAGGTCCCGGGCGACGGCGGGCCACAGATCCTTGAGCTCATCGACAACGACCTGCCCCGTCTCCGGGCGGGGGTTGAGCGCACGGGCGAGCATGCTCGCCACCGCGTCCGTGCCGCCCAGGATCTCGGCTGCTATCCGGGCCCACTGCGGCAGCCGGTGTCGCAACCCGACCGAGGCACCCTTGCCCTGCCGGGTGTCCAAGTTGGCTTGCTGCGCCAATTGGTAGGCGGTCTTCGTCGCGGGCTCGTGCCCGTACTTCGCCCGGTACTCGGCCCGGAGGGTCTCGTAGGACTCCTGGATCGCGGCGCGGCGCCGGGAGAACGCGTCCCGCAGTTGCTTGGGGATGCCGACGATCTCGCGGACGCCTTGCTTGCCTCGGCCGCGGGTCTCGGTGTGGAAAGCGACCCCGACACGCTCGACCAGGAGCTGTTCGATGCGGGTGTTGTACCGCTCTGACGCCGCGACCTTCAGCGCCAGCAGCACCCGACCGTCCAGGGCACGCCAGATCCCGTCCACGCCCAGCACCTTGGTGGAGACCGCGACATGGGTATGCAGGTTCGGGTCCCCGGCACGGGAGTCCAGGTGGTCGAACGCAACAGCGGTCAGGCCATGGGTGTCGATCTGCCGCACACCGCCGGCACCCCCACGAGTCAGCGCACCCTCGGTCTCGATCCACGCCAGCGTGTCCAGCCAGGCCTGGGTATGCGCCTTCGTGACCGCCTCCCGCGTGGCCGGGTCGCCCAGGCCCCACAGGACGCTAATCGACTTGGCCGGCGTGAACACCAGGTCATACCCCGCCACGGCCTTGCGGGGCTGCTGACCGCGCTTGGCCATCCACCGCGTCAGATCAGCGTCCGACACATTGCCCGGGGCGCCCTTGTCGTTGCGCTCTTGCTGCGCCAGCGCACGGGCGACGTTCCAGCGGATAAGGTCCCGCTCGATCCCCGCCTCGGGCGGACGATCGTTCTCGGCAGCAAACGCGGCGAACGCAGCTTCCAGTGCGGCGGTGTACCCGCCGTCGGGCGGGGCCTTGAACTCCGGGAACGCCCGACCCAGCGCGCCCACACGGACCGCGTCCTGCTTCGACATGCCCCGGGCCCGTGCCTCGACCTCCAGGCGCTCCGCGTCCGGGTGGCGGCCCTGCCCGAACAGGGACTTCATCTGCTTCTCCAGCACCTGCCCGGACACCCCGAGCTGCTCCAGACCGGTGCCGACCCATTGGCCGGGCGGGTTGCCGTGCTGCATGTAGTAGTCCGTCAACGACATACCCCGCCCCCGCGGCACGTCCCCCGAAGCGACCTGCTGAGTGAGGTAGGTGTATCCGCTGCCGGCGCTGAGCACGTGGACCGTCATCAAGTCCCCCACCCCCTCCCCTGAGGTCTGCTGGGCTGTTCCGGGTCGCCTCGGCGACCTCCGCTCACGGCTTGTGCATTAGGTGTGTGGCCTTCGTCGGGCGGTCCGCGGGACCCGCTGTCCGCTACTCGCCTGCCCAGCCACGCAGCCGCGTCACCGCGCCTGTCGCGTCGTGTCGTGTCGCGCGTGTGCGTCGACGCGTGCCTGCGCGTCGCTGTTGCTGTTCTTCGCCTGTGTCGCCGCTACCGGGACACAGGCGGTGGGGTCCTCGCGCGGGGACCCCACCGGGGAGGGCCGGACCTCCCCGGTGGGCACGCGAAAGAGGCCGCCATCCCCCGGTACGGGGATGGCGGCCTCCTGGACCTGTTGCTATGCGGCTCGCACTACCGCGACCCGGCGGTAACAGACTGCGGGGCGCTGACGGTCTTCTCCTCCTGTGGCTTCGCCGCCGGTCGCTGCTGCCCGCTCGACTCCTGCTTCGCGGTCTCGCGCGTCGCAGCCTCCTCAGGCGTGGTGTTGGCGGGCGTGGTCGTGACCTTTCGCGGGTTGTGGGCGGGCTGCTGCTTCTCGGTGCTCTTGGCCTTGGCCGGGGTCGGGCTGGTGTTGGCGGGCTTCGTCGAGGCCTGGCGCTTGACCTGGCCGGTGGACTTGGTCGTGGCACCAGCCGACGTGGAGGTCGGGACCGGAGGGGCGGTCCTGGCCGGTGCGCTGGCCTTCGGTGCGGTGCTTGCCGTTGCGGCCTGCAGACTGGCTGCTTCGGGGATGGCGGTGCGCAGGCCTGCGGCGATCTCCTCGACCTTGTCCAGGTCGTACCCGAAGTCCCGCAGGGCCAGGAAGTAGCGGGCCTCGCGCGTGGAGCGCCAGGTTGCCTTGCTTGTGCGGGCCTCGATCGCGGCCAGCGCCAGGACCAGGGTGATCCGCTGCACCCGGCCCGGCCTGCCCGCCTTCGCGGCCTTGGCGATCATCTCGGCGACGGCCTGACGCGCCCCGTAGCCCGGGTTCTTGATACCGAGCCATTCGGCGGCCAGGGCGTGCCCGGTGTTGCCCGCCTTGTCCAGGCTGCTGCCCTCCTGCAGCACCGACATCGCGATGAACTCGTCGGCGCCCTTCGGGGCGGTCGTCTTCTTGGCGAACTCGGACAGCCACGTGCGGCGGACGTCCGTGGCCGACTCCCAGCGCGGGTTGAACTCGCGCACCGCGTCTCGCTCCGACTTTTCCTTGCCGGTCAGCGGTACCCCCAGGACGCGGCCGTCCTTGGCGTGCTTGTTCGCCCTCGGGTCGGTGCACACGTACACGACCTTGCTGCGGCTGTACTCGTCCAGGTACGCCGCGTGACCGGGGCAGGTGCGGTGCGTCTCCTCGGTCAGGCGGTTGCCCTGCGCGTCGGCCAGGTCACCGATCCGGGTGATCTTCTTGTTGCCGTACCCAGGGTTCGGGATCTCCCGCACACCCGCCTCGCGCAGCGTCGCGCGGACCTGCGCCAGGTCCTGTGTGCGCTGGAGCGCGTCGCGCTGACGCTGGGCCTCGTGCGCGAACTGGCCCGGGTTGCTGGTGGCGACCTCGGTCAGCTTGGCGACGATCTTCGGGTGGTCCGCGAACTCGGTCAGCGTCGCGGCCTGATCGATCGTGAGGTCGTACTTGACCTGAGCGGCCCGCGCCGTCTCGGACCCGGCGACGCCGAGCGCGGCCTTCACCTTGGCCGTGGTGGTCTTGGTCCGCTTGGCGATCTGTGCTGCGGTCGCGCCGAAAAGCGCCATCTGCTGGTACCCGGCTGTGCGGTCGGCGTCGTTGATGCCGAGCCGCTGGTCGTTCTCGTGGAACTGGCTCACCAGCCGGTCCAGCGCGCTCGTGCCGCCGTGGGGCACCACGATCACGGGGTACAGCTTCAGGCCTGCCGCGATTGCTCCCCAGGTCCGTCGCGCACCACCGTCGACCAGGGTGAGCGACCCGTCCGGCTCCTCGTACACCGATGGGGGAACCCGGATCCCAAGTTCGCGGATGCTGTCGACGAAGTCCGGGTCGAGGGTCTTCTCGACGTCGCTACGGACGTTCGTCCCGAACTTCACCGTGCGCGGGTCGACGTACCGCACCTGCGCCTTCTGGAAGGCGTTACCTGCCGCCTTCTCGACGTTCTTGTTCTCGGTCTGCACAGACATAGTCGGCTCCTTGTGCCGTCCTGACCTGGGGCTACTCCCCTTGGCCTGTACCACAATTCTAAGCCACTAAGGACTATTGAGCCATTCGAAGCCGCCTTAAACCCATGCTTTTTCGGAGCGTTCGAATCTTTTGTTCATGCTTCTCTGTCGATGGCGTCGAAATCGGCCTGTGTACCGATTCTGGTTCCGGGCACCTGGGCCTTGGCCTTGCTCGCGACACCACGCCACCAACGCACCCCGAACCGCTCCACGTCTCCTTGCTGAGGTCGTTCTCCTTCCCCGTACACCACCGCGCGCGGTCGCGGCATCGCCCGCAGTTCGGCGACAAGCTCTGCCACCGCTCGCTCGGTCGCCTCCTCCAGGAGCGCCTCGACCTCGGCGATCTGGGCGGCGAGTCGCACCGGGGTGAAGGTCTTGCCGCGTTCCCAGTCCCGGATCGTGTCGGCGTTGTTGCCGAGCAGTCGAGCCAGGTCCGACTGCGTCAGCCCGAGACTCTCCCTCTCACACAAGACCTCGGCGCCCGTCATTCGCTCTGCCAACACGTCGTTCGCTCCAACCTTGCGTCCTGGATCCGCAGCTCGTCTTCGTCACCATCACCCGGAAGCCCCGAGAGTGGGCCTGATCCTAGTTCGGCGCAGGTTTCCGCGACGGCCGGCAGGGATGCAGAGGCGGGCGCCCACGGGCTCGGCGCACGCCCTCTCCGCCAGCGGGGAGCGGCACGATTTCAGATGGTGAATTCATGACGCTATCGCCTTGCGGAGCCCGCACACCTATGGTGTGCGCTCTTTTTGGACATTCGTCCAAAAGGGCTGAGGTCTTGACGTAGCGGCCACGTGTGCGACCGAGCGAACGGCTTGGTGTGCGCATCTGACCTGCAGCGATGCGCGCGCACACCATGGTGTGCGCGCAATGAGGTGTGCGCAGAGCGTGCGCTCATCTGCAACGGTTCCACGCGTGACATCTGCAACCAATTTCACGCCAGCGCCCAGCGCAGTCTGTTTCACGCGCGTAACAGAAAGGCTATTTGCCTTGCATGAACGATCCAGATCGGGGGTAATGGTTTCCCCCAGTTTTCACCCGCGCGACGCATTCGACCTCGTCGGCGATCACGGCGGACCGTCCCAGCGGCACGCCAAGGGAGGCAGGCCCCCCAGCATGCGAACCACGCGACCTGTTCTCACAGCCGTAGTTCTGCTCACACTGGCAGCTGGGTGCACCGGTGCCTCAAGTGAGGCTGAGCCAGCCACGACGGCGTCGTCGTCCACGCCCCGAGCAACCGCTGCGCCGAGCGTCACGCCATCATCAGCGACCGAGCAGGAGCGCGCCGCGAGCAATGCAGAGCGAGCAGCCCGGGACTACTACCGGGTCCTTGACGAGCTGGCGGCCGATCCGACCCAGCCCTTGGCTCGCTTGAAGCGAGTGACGTCCAGTGTCTCGCTCCAGGCGTGGCAGCAGGAGCTTGAAACGTTCCGGGCCGACCAGTGGACGGCGACGGGCACGACGAAGATCGTGCAGCTCTCGGTGCAGACGGTGTCCTTGGACAACTCGGATCCGGGCGCTGGGACCGTTCCTACCGTCCAGATCGACGTCTGCTACGACGTGAGTGAGATCGACGTCGTCGATGCGCACGGGAACTCGGTGGTGCCAGCGGATCGGCCCGATCGGGCATGGGAACGGCTGCAGGTCGCGAACTACGACTACGACGCAGAGCCAGACGATGCCTGGCGCGTCGCATCTGGCGAGACCCTGGAGAAGGCGCCATGCGACGCCGCCTGAGCATGACGCTGGTGAGCACCGCCGTGGGGCTAGCCCTTCTTTCAGTGTTCGTAGGGCCTGCCGAAGCCTCGGACCCGGTGAAGTGTGAGCAGACCAATCGGTTCACCAACTCGTGCTTGGTCCAGGCGATCGAACCGTCGACGCCCTCGCGGCCCGTCACCGACATCTCCACCGGCGAGGGTCCTCGCGGCGAGGAGCCGGTCGAGAAGAAGCCGTCGGGTGCCACGGGGCCGGGCTCGCCGTGTATCTGGAAGGCGGAGGCCTGGTACTCCGCCGGCGACTCCTCGCCCGTGCCGTGCACATCGGAGCACGGTGTCTGGAGCAACGACTGGAACTGTTACGTGAGCCGTGGCCCGGTCGATCCGCAGCCACCGGCCACGGCGTCGGAGTGGGACGGGCATTCTCCAGGCGATGGCGCGATCTATGGGTGCTACAACGTGGCGGGTGGCTTGCGGGGCACGATGTGGCTAGCGGAGCCCCCGAATGCGACCGATGCCGGTCCTACGCCCGGTGAGGTGGCGCAGATAGCTGTCGAGCGGATGAACCTGCGCGCGGTCGAGATCGGGATGTCCCCGGCCCCGAACGGTCCCGGCGTCGTCGCGTTGCCGACGTGGTTGTGGGT
Organism: Promicromonospora sp. NPDC050249; assembly: GCF_040656015.1. Taxonomy (NCBI): domain Bacteria; kingdom Bacillati; phylum Actinomycetota; class Actinomycetes; order Micrococcales; family Promicromonosporaceae; genus Promicromonospora; species Promicromonospora sp. NPDC050249. Next base: position 169,136 of record NZ_JBFAKY010000001.1, read on the forward strand.
CCAGGACCCGGGCGAGCAGACGTTCGGACCGGTCACGCGCACGGCGTCGGCGGGGTCGGTGACGGTGACCGCGACCGCTCGGGTGGAGCGGATCGTGTGGGACATGGGCGACGGCACCCAAGTGGTGTGCGCCGGCCCAGGCACGCCATACGAGCCCCGTTTCGATCGATCGGAGTCGCCGGACTGCGGGCACACCTACACCCGCGAGTCGGGGTATCAGCCCGGGCAGGAGTACACGGTCACGGCCACCAGCGAGTGGGTCGTGGAGTGGGAGGGTGCCGGGCAGTCCGGGTCCCTGGACGTGGAGGACCTGTCGAGCAGCGTGCAGGTCTCGGTCGGCGAGGCACAGGTACTGGTGAACTGACGCGCTGCCAGGCAGGGCAGTCAAGGGGGTAGCAGGGATGACGAGCACGACCACGCAAGGGTCATCGGCGCCGGGTGCGCCACCGGCAGGAGCCAGGCTCGCGCCACCGAAGCTGAAGCGACGTCCCATCCTGGCGATCGTGATGATCGCGGCGATCGGCGTTGGCGCGTTGGGTGCGGTGCTGTTGGTGGCGACGCTGACCGATACCCGCACGGTGCTGGTGGCCAGGGACACGATCGTGCGGGGCTCGGTCATCACGGCCGAGGACCTGACCGAGACGCAGGTCGGGGCGGACGTCGCCCTGGACCTGATCGGGGCCGGGGCACGGGGCGACGTCGTCGGGCAGCGAGCCGCGTGGGACGTCGCGGCCGGTGCTCCACTGACGACCGGGGTAGTGACCGCGGAGCTGGTACCACCGTCGGGGATGTCGGTGCTGGGCATCGTCCTGCCGCCGCCCGTCTCGCCCGGCCTCGCGCTGCTGCCCGGCGACCGGGTGCGCGCGGTCGTCACTGCGGTCGACGGCGCCAGCGAGCAGGCTCCGACGTTCCACGAGGCGCAGGTGGTCGCGGTCAACCCCCCTGCTCCGGACGGGCAGACCGTGGTCGACGTCCTGGTCTCCCACGAAGAGGCGATCACGCTTGCTGCTGAGGCCGCCGCAGGGAAGGTGACGCTCGTCCTGGACTCCCGCGAGCTCGACGAGCAGAACGCCACGCCGCCCGCCGACGGGACGGAGCCTTCCCCCTCGCCCAGCGCCTCGCCCGAGACCGGGGAGGGCTGATGGCGGTCATCGCGCTCTGCTCGGCCTCAGGCTCACCGGGCGTGACCACGACCGCGCTCGGGCTGGCCGTCGCCTGGCCGCGCCCGGTCACGATCATCGGGGCCGACCCGGTGGGTGGGTCCGCGATCCTGGCCGGGTGGTTCCAGGGTGCTCGGGACCACGACACGGGTCTGTTGGATGTCGCGTTCGCGGCTGAGCCGGTCGCTGAGGCGTTGGATCGTGTGGCGGTACCCGTCACTGAGGGGGTGCGTTTTGTGCCCGGTGCCAGGTCGCACCTGGAGGCACGAGAGCTGGGCAACCTGTGGGCGCCGCTAGCGGACGTGTTGGCCGGTCTGGACGCGGCCGGGCAGGACGTGATCGTCGACGCCGGACGTCTCGGCATGGCCGAGTCACCACGGCTGTTGCTCGAGCGCGCCGATCTGACGGTGCTGGTAACCCGAACGGATCTGCCCGCACTCGCGGCTGCCCGGTCGCACGCCGACCTCGTCGTACGGACCCGGGCGTGGAAGCAGGCTGGGCTCCTGGTCGTCGGTCCCGGCCGCCCGTACTCCGGGCGCGGAGCGGCCAAGCTTCTCGGGTTGCCGCTGGTCGGACAGATCGCCCATTCCACCAAGGACGCCGAGACCTACCACCAGGGCACGACACCACGCCCTCGGTTCCCCAAGGGAGCCTTCGCCCGTTCCCTTCAGGAGACCGCGCGCGCCCTGCGCGGGCAGACCTCCCTCGGTACTCCCCCGGCTACCACGCCGTCCGCCGAACCGGACGGTGCAACGGACAGGGCCCAGGAGCGGGTACCGGGTCCAGCGGCGGTATGGGCAGCCGCTGCTGATCGGCGACAGGAGCAGGCATGACGGCCGAGCCCCGCACTGAGACACCCGAGGGTACCGACCCGGCGGACGTTCCATACTTCACGCGCCCCGTGCCGCACGAACTACCGCCGAACCTACGCCGCAAGGCCAACCCCTGGGTCGGCACCGGGCAATCAGAGCCCACAGCCACAGGCAACGGACCATCCCCCGCAGGTTCGGCTCCGGGGCACGACGGTGTACTCAGCGATCACTCTGCTGTCACGGTGTCGCGGTCGGTGCCGGTCGACTGGGAGCTGGTCGCTGCGTTGCGTGAGCAGGTTTCCACCGAGCAGGCCGAGCGGTTCGAGCCCGGCACCGACGCACTGGTCCGAGAGGAGGCGGGCAAGGAAGCGATCAACCGGTTGGTGAAGCAGGCCTCCACCGACCGCCGCAACGACGACAAGGCCGAGTTCACGCTTGCGCAGCGGGAGGCGCTGCGCGACGCGGTGTTCAACAGCCTGTTCCGCATGGGCCGGCTGCAGCCTCTGCTGGACAACGACGACGTCGAGAACATCGAGATCTACGGTCACCGCAATGTTCAGCTGCAGCTCGCCGACGGCACCTGGGTAGCCGGGGAACCGGTCGCGGACTCCGACGACGAGCTGATCGACCTGATCCAGGACATCGCCTCACGCACCGGTTCCGGTGCCAGGCCGTTCTCCGAGCGGAACCCGTACGTGGACATGCGCCTGCCCGGTAGCGGTGCCCGCCTGGCCGCCAGCGCGTGGGTGACCGACCGGCCGGTCGTCGTCATCCGGCGCCACCGCCTGGTCCAGGTCACTCTCAACCAGCTCGTCGAGCTGGGCATGCTCGACCCGTTAGTGGCCTCGTTCCTGGCCGCAGCGGTCCGGGCACGCAAGTCGATCGTGGTCTCCGGCGCGGCCAGCGCCGGCAAGACCACCCTGACCCGCGCGTTATGCGACCAGATCCCGGCCGGGGAACGGATCGCGACGTTCGAGACGGAGTACGAGCTCGGCCTACAGGATCTGCGCTCGAACGTGATCGCGTGGGAGGCCCGCCCCGGGTCCGGTGAGGTCGGGCTGGACGGTCGGCAGGCCGGGGAGTCGACCATCGCGGAGGCCTTGTGGCGGTCCTTCCGGTACAACCGGTCCCGCCTGATCGTCGGGGAGGTCCGCGGCTCGGAGGTCTGGCCGATGATCAAGGCGATGGAGTCCGGCACCGGGTCGTTGTCCACCACGCACGCCACGAGCGCGGTCGCCGCGATCCGGAAGCTGGTGACGTGCGCGATGGAAGGCGAGGAGCAGGTCACGCACGACCTGGCGACCTCCAAGCTGGCGCACGCGATCGATCTGATCGTGCACGTCGACCTGTCCTACGACCCCACCAGCCAGACACCGCGCCGCCAGGTCGCCGAGATCATGTCCGTGGCTCCCGGTGAGCGGGAGACCGGGTACGCCACCACCCAGATCTTCGGGCCCGGGCCGGACGGGAACGCCGTGCCGAGCACCATGCCTGACCTGGACCATCAGGGCCTGGAGGCTTACGGGTTCGACCTGCAGGGCTTCACCGAAGCCTTGCAGCGCCCCGGTGTGTCGGGTCGGGCCACGGCGGGGGTGCGGTCATGATCATCGCGGCCCTGTGCGGCGCCTTGATCTGCGGCGGTCTGGTCGGCCTCGTTCACGCGCTGCGCCCCGTACCGCCGGCCCTCCCGCAGACCGCGCGCCCGCCCCGCATCAGTGTCATCGATCGTGCCCGAGCCGCGTTCGGTCGGATGCCGCGCCGCACCCGGATCCTGCTCGGGATCGGGCTCGTGGCCGGCCTGGTCGCGTGGCTGATCACCGGCTGGCCGCTGCTCCTGCTTGTTGGACCGGTGGTCTCCGTCGGAGTTCCGTCGATGCTGTCCAACCGGGCCCAGAGCGAACGCATCGCCCGCCTGGAAGCGATCCAGGACTGGACGAGGTCCCTGGCCGGGTCGCTCTCGGGTGGCAAGGGCCTGGAGAGCGCACTGCGGTCCACGGCGTGGACGGCGCCGGCCCCGATCGCACCACAGGTCCAGTCTCTGGCGGCACGGCTGGAGTCGAGTTGGAATCCGCGGTTGGCGCTGTCGGCGTTCGCCGACGACCTCGCCGACCCGACCGCGGACATGGTCGCCCAGTCCCTGGTCACCGCCATCGAGCTGCGCGGACCCGTCGCCAAGGTGCTGGACGACCTGGCCGACGACGTCGCCGACCAGGTCCGCGCTCGCCGCGAGGTCGAGGCCAGCCGCGCTACGTACCGCGCTACCGCAACCTGGCTGACCGTCATCACGGTCGGAACCCTCGGCGCGATGCTGCTGAACGGGACCTATATCGAGCCCTACCGCACCCCGTTTGGCCAGCTCGTCTTCCTCGTACTGGCCAGCTTCTTCGCCCTGACCCTGTTCTGGTTCAACCGGATGTCCAACGGCACCGGACCCACTCGCCTGTTCACCGCCGGAGGCCGTTCATGACCGGGCTCTTCTGGGCCGGGCTGACCGGCGGCTCTCTCGCGCTCGCCCTCGCCCTCCTGGTGGTCCAGCTCTTGCCCGCGCACGTCGACCTCGCCGACGGCTTGACCCGCCTCGCCCCGGCGACCCACCCGTCCCGGACCCGGCCACACGATCAGTCCGTGCCGAGCAGCACCGAACGGCTGGGACGGTGGGGCAGCGACCACCTGCCGGCCTCGCTCTGGCTGCGCACACCACACCGCGACCTGGCACTGCTCGGCATCTCGCCCGCCCGGTTCTACGGCGAACAGCTGGTCTGCGCCGTCATGGGAGTGGTCGCCGCTCCCCTGCTGACGCTGGGTCTCGGCCTACTCGGCATCCAGGTGCCGTTCACCGTCCCGGCGCTCGGTGCAGCGCTACTGGCCGCCGCGCTGTTCCACATCCCGCACTACACCGTGGCCGACAAGGCGACCAAAGCCCGCACCGAGTTCCGACGTGCCCTGTCCCTCTACACCAGCCTGCTCGCGCTGCGGCGCATAAGCGGCTCCGGTGTCCCCCAAGCCATGGAACAGGCCGCCCAAGGCACCGGGTCCTGGGTCCTGAACCGCATCGCCATCACCCTGGCCCAGGCCCAGATGTCCGGGGCACGGCCCTGGGACGCGCTGAAGGACCTGGCCGACCAGGTCGGCGTCGGCGAGCTGCGCGACCTGGCCGAGACCCTCGAGCAGTCCGCCACGGAGAACACCGCGATCTACGACAACCTCCGCAAGAGCGCCAAGGCGCAACGCAACGCCCTGCGCAACCAGGACCTCGCCGCCGCCAACGCCATCGCCGTCCGCATGAGCGCCTCAGGCGCCGTCATGGCCCTGACCTTCATCGCCCTGCTCATGGCGCCGTCGCTCATGCGCCTGCTGACACCTGTGTGACACCTACCCCGCCCAGACCTCTGAAAGGACCGGCGTGCCCACTCCAACCGTGCACACCTCGGACCAGCCACCCGTGCTGGTCCGGCATGAGCGCGCCCGGGCCGGAACCGAAGCGCGCACACCCTGGTGTGCGCGCCATCGTCGGCAGGCCGGGCAGGCCTCGATCCAGACCGCGATCCTCCTGCCGCTGGTGTTCTTCCTGATCATCGCCGCGGTCCAGGCGACGTTGTGGTTCGCCGGACGCCAGGTCGCGATCGCCGCTGCCAGCGAGGGCGCCCGCGTGGCCGCCGCCGAGGTCGGCACGACCGGCAGCGGGCAGGCTGCCGCGGTCCAGTTCGCCAGCACCACCGGGCGTGGCTTCCTCCTGCTGCCCCGCGCGACTGTCACGCGCAACGACACGACAGCCACGGTCACGTTGACAGGCCGCACCCAGTCGCTCGTGGCCGGGTGGGACCTGACGATCACCCAGTCCGCATCGATGCCCGTCGAACGCCTCACGGCTCCGGGGGCGCCGTGACCCGCTCAGGCAATGCGCGCAAGGACCAGCGAGGCCAGTCCGAGGCCGGGGTAGCTGCGATCGAGGTTGTCGCCGTGGCTCTCCCCGTCATGGCGGTGTGCTGGATGATCGCGTTCTTCGCCCTGTACACGCTGGCCCACCAGTCCGTGCAAGCCGCTGCGGCCGACGCCGCCCGGACCGCCTCCCTGGCCCGCACCGCACCGGAGGCGCAGTCCGGAGCGCGCGCCACGGCGGCCATGACCCTGGTCAACCAGGACCTGCGCTGTGCGGCCACGGACGTCGCCGTGGACACCGCTGGCCTGCTGGCCCCTGCAGGGCAGCCCTCGACGGTGTCCGCCACGGTCACCTGCCACCTCGATCCGATCCGGCTCGGCATACCCATCGGACAGCCAGTGACCATCTCGGCGTCGATGTCGTCGCCCGTCGATACCTGGAGGTCCCAGTGACGCGTCCCCCCGTTGCCGACGCACTGCCGGCCGGGCAAGACCCTGAGGCGGGTTCGATGCTTCCGTTCCTGGTCGTGTGCGTGATCACGCTACTGCTGTGCGCGGCCTTCGTCGTCGAACTCGGCGGAACCCTGCACGCCCAGCAGCGCGCCAACGACCTGGCCGCCCAGGCAGCACGCACCGGCGGACAACAGATCGCCCTCGCCGCAGGTACGACACCCGGGTCCCAGACCTTGACGGTCGACCCCTACGCCGCCCGTGCCGCCGCGCAGACCTACCTGTCCACCGCAGGAGTCTCCGGGGTCGTCACCGTAGCCGACGCCACGCTCACCGTGGCCGTCACGGACACCTACCAGTCACCGATCGTCAGCTCGATCGCCGGGCCCCGACAGGTAACCGGGACGGCGACCGCACGCCTGGTGCGCACCCTCGCCGGAACCGAGACCGGAGGCCAACCATGACCACCCCGCTCAACAGGCGAACCGCACACCCTGGTGTGCGGCCCACGACCGGTGACCGACTGCGCGGCCTGGCCGCGACGATCGGACTGTTGCTGCTAGTGGTCGGCGTCCCCGTCGTGCTGGAGTTGGCGCGCCACCGGCTCTTGCCCACAGGGTTCGGGTGGGACGACCTCGGGCTGGTTCTGACCAGTGTCGGGAGCACCACCCTGGTCGTGATCGTGCTGGGCTGCGTGACCTGGGCGGCCTGGGCCTACTTGACCTTCACGATCGTCCTCGAGCTCGTCGCGCTGAGCGGCCGCATCGCGATCCCAGGGCGGCTCGGGTTTCAGCGCGGTCTGGCTCGACGCCTGCTGACCACCGCGTCACTGCTGTTCGCCGTATCCGTACCACCCGCGCTAGCCCAAACCCCGGCCGATGCAGCCACCTCACACACGAGTGCGCACACCACCCCAGCCACCGGCGACGGATCAGCCCGCACACCAGCGCGCACCACCGCGCACACCGGACCCAACCAGGGTGAACGCCGCTCGATGTCCGGACCCGCACGGCCACGAACCGTGGCGTACACGGTGGTCGAAGGCGACAGCCTGTGGAGCATCGCCCGCGACCAGCTCGGCGACCCCATGCGGTTCACCGAGCTCAAGGACCTCAACCAGAGCGTCCTGGCCGGCCGGCCCGACTTCCTCGTCCCCGGAACCGTTTTGCGCCTGCCCGCCCCACCGGCCAACGACACCGAAGACAACGCTGGACCGGAGGTGGCTGCGACCGAGACGGCGGCGAACCACGATGCACCGCGCGACGCGACCTACGTCGTCCAAGGCGGAGACACGTTGACGCAGATCGCCCTGGACGAGCTCGGCGACGCCGACCGCTACCCCGACATCGCACACGCCTCCCGGCAGACCGTGCAGCCCGACGGAGACCGGCTCACCGACCCCGACCGCATCAAGCCGGGCTGGCGCCTGACCATCCCCGCCATCACACCCGCCCCGTCGAAGCCCACCGCATCCACATCCGCGCGCGACACAGCCCCAGAGGGGTCTGCCGGTGAGGAGACAGCAGCCGAGGGCTCGGATGCCTTGCCCCGCACGCCACCCGAGCAGAGCCCGCCGCAGGAGCGACCGAGGACCGACACGTCTACCGACGAGACCAGCGTGGACCCACCCACCTCAGCTCCGGATGAGCGCGCACACCAGGGTGTGCGCGACAACGCCACGTCCCCGGAGACGGCCGAACCGGCCCCGCACACCAACCCCTGGGCAGGGCCGACGACGCCAGGATCCGACCCCACTTCGGCGCCCAGGGGTACCGGCGAGCGGCAGACCACCAGCGCGCCGCCTGCACCGGAGGAACCGGCAGAGGAGGACCGGAGCGATTTCGTGGGTCCGGCGTGGCTCGTGCCGGGGCTTGCCGGTGGGGGCGCGATGCTCGCGGCGGGACTGCTGGTCGCCCTGCGCCGCCGTCGCGCGACCCAGTGGCGCTACCGGTATCCGGGCCACCGCATTGCCCGCGCGCATGACAGCACGGTGCCGGTCGAACGCACGATCACGACCACCGGGCAGGCCTGGGTCGGAGACATCGACGCCCTGGACCGTCTCCTGCGTGGCCTGGCCGAACCACACCGGGACAACCCGACCGGGCGGATGCCCGCTCTGGTCGGCGTCGAGCTCACCGGGACCGACGCCGTCGTCCACCTAGCCCAGCCGGCGGACCTGCCGTTGCCGTGGGTCGGGTCCGGCACCCGGTGGACCACTGCCTTGTCGGAAGCTCCGACCGAGTCCGTGACGAACGATGTGTTGGCGCCGTACCCGCTGTTGGTGACCGTCGGCATGGATGAGGCCGGGCACGTGTGGCTGCTCGACCTCGAACAGGCCCGCACCGTGACCGTCACCGGCGACCACGAATCGGTCGACGCCTTCGGGCGGTACATCACGGCCGAGCTGCTGCTGCACCCCTGGACCGAGAACACCACCCTGCACACCCTGGCCACCGGCTGGGACGTGACCGGCCTGTCCGACTTCCGGCACCACCACGACCACACCGACGACCACGACACGCTCGCCTGCGTCAGCGAGGTCGACACCGCCGTCAAGACCCGGCGGGAAAGCGCTGGGCGCGAGCGGGACGAGTCGCACGCCCTCATCGCCTCACCAGGCATCGGGACGACCACACGGTCCGCCCTGCACACCCTGACCGCGAACCTGCACCCGGACCGGGACTGGTCCGGCGACCAGGCCGACAACGCGGCAGGTGGCCGGACCGGCGCCGCGGTGGTGCTGCTCGGCGCGGCTGCTGGACCGTCGACTGTGCTCGCCGCGCCGGCCTCTGCCGGGCTCGTCCTCGACATCGTGGAGGGCCGGCTGCGCGTGCCCGCCCTCGGCTGGGACCTGGCCGCAGTCGGGCTGGCCGAGCACGAGCTGGCCGCGTCGGTCGCCATCGTCGAGGTCACCCGGGCCGCGGAAGAACCAGCCCGGTCCACGACCCTGGAGCCGGTCGGTCTCGCACCGGCCCGGACGGCACCGCTCGAGCCTGTCCACGCGGGGCACGCTCCTGCTGCGGCGGGCGCGGAGACGCCGGCAGCGCAGCCGCGCCCGGTCGACCCGCAAGCACCGGCCGGCCCCTGGTCACTCCTGCCCGCGCCGACCGCCCGCTACGTCGAGGCAGCTGCCACCACGGCACAGGACGTCGAGGTCCTCGCACCGGTGGTGCCACCACAGCGCCCGGCGAGCGAGACGGCCCACGCCGCGGACCCCACCCTGGACCAGGACGTGACCGCGTGGTTCGACCCCGACCAGTACAGGCGTCCCCGGCTGATGCTGCTCGGGCCGGTGACCGCGACCGCATACGGCAGGATCACCGAGCACACTGCACGGCTCAAAGCCCTGCATGTGGAGACCCTGGCCTACCTCGCGCTCCGTCCTCGTGGTGTGACTCCGGCGGAGCTGGCCGAGGACTTCGCGATCGCGGAAGGCCGTGGCCGGTCGCTGGTCACCGGAGTGCGTGCGTGGCTCGGCACCGACCCCGCCACCGGGCGGCCTTACGTCCCCGGCGCGAACAAGACGACCGCGTTCGCTGCATCGGGTACGCCCGCCTACCAGGTCGAGGGGCTCTTGGTCGATATCCACCTGTTCCAGCGTCTGCAGGCCCGGGCGCGGGCCGGGGGTGCCGACGGGATCGATGATCTGGTCACCGCGCTGAAGCTCGTGCGTGGTCGCCCGTTCGACCAGACCCGCGCCAAGGGGTGGACCTGGCTGTTCAAGGGCGACCGGATCGACCACACCATGACCGCGGCGATCGGTGACGTCGCCCACCTGGTCCACACCCGTGCGATGGCCGAGGAGAACATCGAGCTGGCCAGGTGGGCGGCACAGGTCGGCAAGCAGGCCAACCCCGACGACGAGACCTCACGGCTGGACGACATCACCATCCAGTACGTCACCGGGCACGCCGAGCTGGCCCGCAAGCGACTGGCCGAGGAGATCTACGACCGCAGCGATGACGAGTGGCCGCCGCCCGACCCGCCCGAACGCACCCGCGAGATCACGGCCCGGCGTGACATGACACCGCGACCGTCCGGCAAGAAAGATCGGCGAGCCTGAGGAGCGGGTCTGCTCGACGCAGGTCCCGGTCCGAGAGGCGAGCGAGACGGCAGAGCCCTGTCTCTCCGCGCCATAACGCCGCCGGGTCACGGGTGGAACGTCGGGCTCGGCGACCCATGCGATAGCGCGCACGGGCGGCCGTGCGACGGGCAAGCCAGGGCGCACCGAGTAGGTCCAGAGAGAAGGGGCGGCGGACCTTGCACACCTGCGACAGATTGCGCGCGCACCTGCCGCACACCCGGCCACGCTTCCTGATCTGGACCGGCTTGCGCGGCCCCTTGTAAGGCTCGCAACCCCTGTTTGAAACGAATTGGTGTGCGCTCCTGACCAGCACGAACACCGCGCGCACCCGTGGTGTGCACGGTGGTAGGTGTGCGGAAAGCGTGCGCTGGATCGTCAAGGTCGAGCCATGGACACCACGCACGAGCTCGACCCGGCGCCGTTGACGGCTGCCCGGCGCGCTGCCGCAACCAGCAGCACTGGTGAGGCTGCCCGGGTGCTCGCTGCCGCGGGCGTGCCGGTCTTCCCCTGCATCCAGGGCAGCACCCGCCCACTGACGGTGCGAGGCCTCCATAGCGCGTCTACGGACCTGGACCGGGTGGCGTGGTGGTGGTCGCGGTACCCGACCACCAACCTCGCAGTCCCGACGGGGTCCGCCTCCCGGCTCGACGTCCTGGAGGTCCGCACCGACCGCACCCTGTCGGGTATCAGCGCGCTCCAGAGCGTCATGCGGGCAGGCCTGTTGCCCCGGCCGGGACTGGCGATCAGCACCCCGACCGGTGGTCTGAGCCTGATCTTCCCTCGCTCACCGCAGACCACCCAGCCGTCCTGGGACGCACCGCGGTCAGGTCTCAGATTCCATGGCGATGGCGGCCACGTCCTCCTGCCACCGTCAGTGGTTCTCCGCGCCGACGGCGTCGTCGCGCACTCCCAGCTGGTCGGTCCCGGTAGCGACCGCACGGGGCCGGTCGACGCGGACCTGCTGCGGCGCCTCGTTGCCCCCGACCCCACGCGACACGGACAGCCGGCGCTGGCACCCGACGTCGCGACGCGGTCAGGACAGAGGTCGGGCCACGCCGCTGGCCCCCGCCCCGTGACACCGACGGGTGCGAAGTCGATGTTCCGTCCCGATCCCGACGGCTCCAGCCGCCGGCCCCCGGAGGTGATGAGCCTGTGAACCCGCAATCCCCGCACTCGCAGCACGGCCGAGGCACCCGCACCCAGCCGGATCAGCCGAAGAACCCGACCCGGTCTCCTGGCACCGATCCGCACGCCTTCGACGACCAAGCACGCCGCAATACCACCCGGGCGAAGGCCCCGGCCCGCTCCGCCAGGGACCGGGAAGTCGCGTGGGTTCGTGCCGGGGACCTGCCCTCGCTACTCGCCAGGCGGGTCCTTGTGCGCGGCGTCGACCTGCACGCCGCGATCGTGCGCCGAACCCTGCGCCGGCCGACCGCAGCGGCGAAGAACGCCGCCGGCGCCGCCAAGCGGCTCCTCACCCCGAGCGGCCGGCGACAGGAACGAACCGAACCACAGCAAGGCACCGAAGGGATGGGCATTCGATGACCACCACCACGCTACCCACCACACCCGAAGCCGGCACGGCCCAGGGCGAGCGGCCGTTATTCACGACCGGTGAGGGCCTGCGGATCCTGCTGCTCCGTCTGCACATGGACGGCCAGCGCGCCTGGTCCACCGACCCGGAGGCCACCGAGCTGATCGAGTTCTGCATGGCCAGGTACGAGGGCATGGCGAAGAAGTACCGGCAGACGCCGCACGACGCCGCGTTCGCTGCGTTCGAAGTCCTGCGAGCCCCCGCGACCGTGGAGGCCGACGACCCTTGGGGCGTTGTGACCCGGGCGGTGCAGCTGTCGTTGATGGCCGAGGACCGGGCCAACGGTCTGCTGTGTGACCAGTCGCGTGCACGCCGGCTGCTGACGTCCGACCAGCACGACGCCACCCGGTTCAGTGACTACGAGCTCGACGGCGCTCGGTCGATCGAGTCGATCACCGGTGAAGCAGTTTCGGTCGACCCGGTGCTGCTGGACCACCTCGATGCGGACGACGACATCGTCTCGTCGCGGCCGTCGCAGGTCGCGGCGGTCGAGGCCCGCACAGCGTTGGATCTGGCCGCCAAGGTTCTGGCCGGTTTCGGCTGGGATCCCGCCGACGCCCGGGCATGCCTGGACTACATCACCGAGCGCCTGACCATCACTGGAGACACGGCTCGGGCGTTCGAGTACCTGCGCCGGGACAAGACCGCGCTGGGCAGGTTCGATCTGGAGCTGCGTCGGTGGACCGCTCTGTGCGCCGTCGTCCTCGGACACCCTCACCACCCCGCCCTGGTGGTCCGCGACGGACTGCTGGTCCGACTAATGCGCGGTCAGCGCACCACAGAGCTGCTGAGCGACACCCGCCTCGTGCGCGCGCTCCAGGCGGCGAGCCCCGAGGCATCGCCGGGTCGCGTCCACGCCGCCGCTGGTTCGCCGCGGCCCGATCTGCGGGTGGTGTGCGATGCCTGAATTCAAAGCCCAGAAGCAGGACACTGCAGAAGGTCTGCTGCGCCTGGACGTCGCCGTCGACTCGATCACAGTCGGTGACCGGCACCGGCACGACCTGGGGGACATCGACGCGCTGGCAGCTTCGATCCAGCGGGTCGGGCTGCTGCAGCCGATCACCGTGACTCCGGACATGGTGCTGGTGTGCGGGTTCCGGCGCCTGGTCGCGATCCAGCGCCTGGGGTGGACCACGACCCGGCCGTGGGTGCGGCGCGGGATCTCCACCCGGTTGCAGGAAGTGCTGGCCGAACGCGACGAGGAACAGCTGCGCAAGCCTCTCGACGACGTCGAGGCGGCGCAGCTGTACCGGGAGATCAAGCAGCTGATCGCCGAAGACGGAGCGCGCCGCAAGCAGGTCACCCAGTTCGGCGGTACCGGCATGCCCGCCGACGGCCCGGGAACCACACCATCCGGTGTTGATGCGACCGACCACGCAGAGGTTGGGGACAAAACGGAAAATTATGGTTCTGCCAATTTGGCAGAACCGTATGACCTGCGAACTTCCCGCCGGCAGGCCGCGCAGATGGTCACCGGGAAGGCGTCCTACTCCCGCCTGGACCGGATCGCGGCCATGTCGGACATCGCCGAGGACCCCGCCCGGCCCGACCGGGTCCGAGCCCTGGCGGCCGACGCCCTGGAGCAGGTCCGGGCCGGTGCGTCCGTGTTTCCGTTGTACGACCGGGTCAAGGCCGAGCTCGCCGCGACCGACCCGACCGCCCAGGCGGTCGAGCCTGTCAGCCAGGACGAGGTCAACGAGGTAGTCGCCGCCGCCGTCCAGCGTCTGAGCCAGCCCGAGCCCGCCCGGGACACCCGCGGCAAGGGGCGGCACTCGCTGCGGGCGTGGGCCCTGCTGTGGGAGGGACTGGACGGGTGGTGGGAGCACTACGACCCCACCGACGTCGGCGCCGGCACCGACGAGAAGGACTGGGCCGTCTTCGAGAACGTCCTGGACCAGACCACCAGGTTCGCCGCCGCAGCCCGCGCCGCACGAGACCAGGCACAGGCAGCCCGCCGCGACCAGAGGGAGGCATGACCATGCGCAACGCACTGAAGACCTGGATCCTGACGCACCGCGTCCTGAGCGTCCTGATCGTCGTGCTCACCTTGGTGCTCGTTGCCGTCGGGCTGCGGCTCCTGGCACCGAGCACTACCGACGACGAACACGCCACCGCGTCGCCGGCGGCTCCGTCCGCCCCGCCGGACAAGATCGAGACTCCAGCTGGCACCGCCCCCAACCCCACAACGAACGGGGGCGGCCCGATCGCCCAGGCGACCGACCCGGACGCGTTCGCGCGATCGGTGGCCGAGGCCCTGTTTGCCTGGGACACCACGAGCTCCAACCTGCCCGAACTGACCGAGCAGCTCCTCACGGTCGCGGACCCGACCGGTGAGGAAACGCCCGGTCTGCTGGTCGACCTGCGGACCTACCTGCCCAGCCCGAAGGCCTGGACGCATCTGGCGCAGTACCAGACACGACAGTGGCTCGAGGTCACCGACGTCGTCGAACCGGCCGCGTGGCGTGAGGCCCTCGCCCAGGCACCCGACGGCGCGGTCGTCGAGGGGACGACGGCGCGCACCGTGACGGGGGTGCGTCACCGGGCCGGGACCTGGGACGGCGAACCCGTCGCGGCGAGGTCGCAGGTGCAGTTCACGATCTTCATGGTCTGCGGCCCGGCCTACGAGCAGTGCCACCTACTGCGCCTGTCCACCTCCGACGCCGCCCTGCTCTGAGGGACACCCATGATGCGCGTTCTCGCCGTCGTCGCCGTGGTGCTGTTCCTGTTCGGGCCGCCCACCGCGCTGACCGCCTACGCCCTCCTCGCCCCCGAGCCCAGCACCGGGTGCGGGGCCGGGGGCACGACTGTGGGCACCGTCGGTTCGCTGCCCGCAGACCTGACCGCGTCCACGACCGGCGGTGACGTCGTGCGGCTGGACCGGGTCCAGCTGGGCCACGCCGCGACGATCATCACCACCGGCTCCAGGACGGCAGGGGTCGGTCGGGACGGGATCCTGATCGCGCTCATGGCGGCCTTGACCGAGTCGCACCTGCGGATGCTGGCCAACCCCGGCGCCTACCCCGACTCGACCAACTATCCGCACGACGGGACCGGTCAGGACCACGACAGCCTCGGGCTGTTCCAGATGCGGCCGGCCGCCGGGTGGGGGACCGTCGCCCAGCTCATGGACCCGGGCTATCAGGCTGCGGCTTTCTACGGCGGGCCCACCGGGCCGAACCGCGGATCGCCGCGTGGTCTGCTGGACATCCCCGACTGGCAGCAGCTGCCGAAAGGAGCCGCCGCGCAGGCGGTGGAGGTCTCGGCGTTTCCTGACCGGTACGCGCAGTACGAGCCGGTCGCGCGCGCCATCCTCGACAAGCTCACCGGATCCGCCAGGCAGGGAGTACCCGTCCAGGCAAGCGGTCCGGCTGTGTCATCACGGGTGGTGTTCCCGCTGCCGGCCGACACCTGGACCCGCACCTCAGGCTTCGGCATGCGTGACCTCGGCGATACCGGGCACTACAAGCTGCACGCCGGGGTGGACTACGCCGCACCGGCTGGCACACCGGTCCTCGCGCTGGCCGACGGCGTGGTCGCTTCCGTCGAGACCAGCCCGACCGGCGGCAACATGATCGTCCTCGACCACACCATCGCCAGCGCCGCCGGGACCCAGCGTGTGGGCTCGGCCTACCTGCACCTGAGCGACGGCTCCACCACCGTGGCCGACGGCGACAGCGTCACGGCGGGCACCCAGATCGCTCAGGTCGGATCGACAGGACGCTCGACCGGCCCGCACCTCCACCTGGAAATCCGGCCCGGCGGACCCTCCTCCGCCGCGATCAACCCCGAACCATGGCTGGCGGCGCACTCGCCCGCAGCCCTGGACGGCTCGGCCGTCCTGCCCGCCACGGGGTCGTGCTCGACGGGGGCGACGTCATGACGGGCTCACCAGTTTCGCTGGCACTTGCCGCCGGCCTGGTCGCGGGGGTCGGCCCGGACTTTGGTGCGGTGACCGGTAGCCGCCTCTACCCGATCATCGGCGCGGTGCTGACCATCGCACTGGTGATCGCGGTGGCGATGCTCGCCGTCTGTGCGTTCGTCTGGGCCACGGCATCAGCGTCCGGGAACTGGCAGGCGACCAGCAAGGCCCGCACCGGCGTGCTCATCTCCGTCGCCGGCGCCGTACTCACCGGCGGCGCGCTGGCCTGGACGAACTGGCTCATCGACCTCGGCCACACCCTCTAGCAACGGCCAGCTGCCGGGGACGCCTGGCAGCAGGACGACCTGGCGACCCCAGCACGGTGTGGGCGGTGCACCTGTCCAGCGCAGACATCACCGCGCTGAGGGAGAACCGCCATGCTGCACTTCCAGACCGCCGCCCACGCCGCCTCCGCGGCAGTCACCCACGCCGTCGAGCACGCCGCACTGACCGCAGCCAGGATCGAGACCCGGGTACCCGGGAACATCGACATCCGGCCGAACACGGACGGCTTGCCGGGAATCCCCCAGCTGCGGGAAATCGTCGGGGCGATCATGAGCATCGGCCTGATCCTGGCCGTGGTCGCCCTGATCATCGCCGCGATCGTGTGGGCCTTCGGCGCCAACAGCTCCAACCCGCACCTGGCCGGGCGGGGCAAGACCGGGATCCTGGTCGCCGCAGCGGCCGGCGTCGTCTGTGGAGCCGCGGTCGCACTGGTCAACTTCGGCTGGGACCTCGGGCAGCAGATCTGATGGACATCTGCTCCCTCCCCGTCGTCGCGCAGGTCTGCGCCGGCTCCGCCAACACGGTGGCCTCACCGATCCAGGCGCTGGCGGACATGGTCGGTGACCTGGCCGCCTGGGTCCTGGAAGGCGTGTGGGCCCTCATGGTCACCACGACCATGACCGACGTGACCAGCACGCCCTTTCGGCGGGTCTACGCCCTCGTGTTCGGCATCGCGATCCTGGTCATGCTGTTGTTCTTCCTGCTGCAGGTCATCACCGGGATGGTCCGCCGCGACCCCGGCGCCCTCGGGCGCGGCGTCCTAGGACTGGGTAAGTCGATCCTAGGCAGCTTCCTAGGGGTCACGCTGACGGCGGCGCTGTTGGAGATCACCGACCAGCTCTGCCACGGGCTGGTCCGCGCTGCCGGGACCACCATGGAGCAGGTCGGTGAACGGCTGATCCTCATGGTCACCGGCATCTCCATCTCCACCATGGTCGTCGGTGTCGGCCCGCTGCTGACACTGTTCCTGGCCGGGCTGGCGTTCACCGGGGCGTTCACTGTCTGGATCAGTCTGCTGGTGCGCTCCGCCCTCATCCTTGTCGCGATCGCGCTTGCCCCGCTCGCGCTGGCCGGAGCGTCGTGGGACGCGACCCGCGGGTGGGTGACCAAGTGGGCCACCTTCACCGTCGCGCTCATCGTGTCCAAGCTTGTGCTGGTCGTGATCTTCCTGATCGCGACCGAGCAGATGTCCGCCCCCATCGAAGCCGACATCGCCTCAGTCGCAGAACCCCTCACCGGAATAGTGCTCCTCGTGATCGGCGCCTTTGCGCCGTACCTGACCTACAAGTTCCTCAACTTCCTGGGCTTCGACCTTTACCAGACAATGACCACCGAGACCGACGCCAAGGAAGCACTCAACCGTCCCGTCCCCTACCTGCCCGGTGGATGGCCCAGACCTACCCCCGCCAAGGTCCTGGGCTCCGACGGGACGACCGACGGCGGTGATGACGGCGCCGCCGCCGGTGGGGGCGGGAGTGCTTCCAGCACCACCACCGCCTCGAGCGGCACCAGTGTGGGCGGCAGCACGGGAGCAACCAGCGTTGGCTCTGCGGCCGGAACCGGCGCTGGTTCCAGTGCCGGCGCAGGTGCCGGTGCGAGTACCAGTGCGGGTGCTGCGGCGGCCGGGCCTGCGGCTCCTGTGGTCGCCGGTGCAGCTCTGGCGAAGGCCGCCTTCGACGCCGGCCCGGCCGCAGGCCGAGCCCTGGGCGGCCAGGCTGCCCAGACCGGCGACGGCGCGACCACGCCCACCGCCGACCAGCCCACGCCATCCGGTACCCCGTCCGGCGCACGGGGGACACCCACGGCTAGCGCCGATGCGCAGCCGCCGTCGGCATCGCCTCGGGAGCGGCCCGGGATCCTGTTCCAGGACGGGGAGTAGACCATGGTCGACCACGCCTCCACCGGGCAGTTGCGTGCGGTGAAGTTCTCCCGCCTGTCCAAGCGGGCCCTGCTGCTGGGCCTGACCGCGACCCAGCTGGCCACCATCGGCATCGGTGGACTGCCTCTGGTAGTCGCGCTCTACACCGGCACCGGAGCCCTCTACGCGATCGTGCTGCTCGCCGTGGCCGTAGCAGCCGCACTCGTGCCTGTGGGCGGGCGGCAGACGGTCACCTGGGTCCCGATCGCGGGCTCCTGGGCCTGGCGCACCATCACCGGCCAACTGCACTACCGCGCCCGGATCACCGGCGGGTCGGCGCGGCCTCGGCCGGCCGGGACCCTGGCCCTGCCCGGGGACGCTGCCTCGTTGCGGCAGTACACCGACCCGGTCACCGGTGCCGTGCTCGTGCACGACCCCCACGCCCCGACCCTCACCGCGATCCTGCCCGTCACCCACCCGGCGTTCGTGCTGCTCGACCCGGGCGAGCAGCAGCGCCGGGTCACCGCGTGGGGCCGGGTCCTCGCCACGGTCTCCCGGTCCGGACACATCGCCGCGCTCCAGGTGGTCGAGCGCACGCTGCCTGGCTCGGGCGCCTCCCTGGCCGACTGGTGGCGGACCCACGGAATCGACGACGGGTCCTTCGCCAGCAGGACGTACGCCGACCTGATCGATCGAGCCGGCCCCACCGGGGAGCAGCACGCGACCACCATTGCTCTGTCTCTGGACATGAACGCCGCCGCCCGAACCATCCGGGCCGCTGGTGGCGGGCTGCGAGGAGCCGCTGCTGTGCTGCGGCAGGAGGTCGAGACCCTGACCATCGCAGTGCGCGCCGCAGATCTGACCCCCGGTACCCCTTACGATGCCGGGCAGCTCGCCATCCATCTACGCACCGCCTACGACCCCGCCATCGGACCCGCCCTGGAACGCCACCCCACCCTCGGGCGGGAGCTGGCCGCCGCGGGACCCATCGCTGTGACCGAGACCTGGGGCAACCTGCGCGCCGACGGCGCCCATCACTGTGTGCTGTGGATCTCGCAGTGGCCCCAGGCTCAGTCCTACCCCGGGTTCCTCGCACCACTGCTGCTGTCCTCCGGCGTCCAGCGGACCATCTCCCTGACGTACCGGCCCGTGCGGACCGACGTCGCCATGCGGGAACTGCGCCGTCGCCGCACCGGGCACCTGTCCGACGCGACCCAGCGCGCCCGGATAGGACAGACCACCGACGCCACCGACCAGGCCGAACTGTCCGATGTCCTGCAGCAGGAGGCCGACCTCGCCGCCGGGCACAGCCTCCTGACCGCCACGGGGCTGATCACTATCACCGCCACCGACGTCGAACGGCTCGAGCACGACGTCGCCGCCGTCGAGCAGGCCGCCATCCAAGCCGGGGTCGAGACCCGACGACTGTGGGGACAGCAGGCGCAGGCTCTCGCGCGTTCGATCCTGCCCGGCTGAGTGCGGTGCGAGCCGTGCGCGGTGGTGCTCGCGCACCTGTGGTCCATGAACACACGCACACCTCAACTCAACACGGGACGGGTCATCACTCAGGTCGGCCCGCTCGCTACGACACCTCAGCGACGAGCCGGGCGAGAACGGCGACGTCCTGCACCGGTACAGCTACCTCGTAATCAACCAAGAACAGGCCGGACAGCGATATCAGGCGGCCGACCTGCACAACCAGGGCGCCGTCGATACCGACGCGGCCATGTGCTACCTGCTCGGACACCTGTGGGCGATCGGCCACACCATCCTTAACTCCGAGCCCGACGGCTCGATGGACTTTCTGCCCCAGTGGCTGCAGCAAATGACCTCCGACTACCTCGACGAGCTGATGGAGGGCATGGAGCTGCACGAGGAGGTACTGGTCGGGCCGACCGACAAGACGTTCGACTTCGACGACCCCGAACCCTGACCCCGTTCCCGAACACCACATCCGCCACGAACCGGCTTGCGCCCGAGAAGGAGCCACCATGACCACCAAGCCCTCGCCCTGGGCCGTCGATGCGGACCCCGTCGAGACCGCTGTGGCTGTCGCGAAGACGATGCGCCGCCTGGCCAGTGAGACCAGAAACCTGACCAGCCTGGACGCCCAGGCGCCCCAGATCACCGACGAGCTCCTGAGCGCGCTGCGGGAGATGGCCACTGTCACCACACACCTGGCCCGCCTCGGCTTCGACCACCCCACACTGCCAGCACCGGCCGGCGACCTGGGTGCCTTTCCTCGCAGTTCGCCCGCTGTCCGGGCGGCCGACAAGTTCACCGATGCCACCAACCTGATCTACCTCGCCTGCCAGCCCTTGGCGGGAGCAAAGAACGAGACCACTCGCCTGACCGGCACCGCTGAGACCGACCGCAAGCCGCCCAGCCCCGGTCCGCGCCCGGATCACTCCCGGCGCGAGGAGCCCACGCACCAACCCTCGCTGTAACCACCACCACGAACCTGCCCGCTGCCCGCATGCTGCGACGCAGGCAGTACGACAGCGCAAAGTCCCACGGGACGACAGGACCGGCCGTGCGGACCATCCCGGGACCGCGCGGCCGGTGGCATGCCCAGCCCGTGACAGCACCACACGGCCGGCGATCTCCGTGCCTGTCGAGCACACCTATCTGGCATGAACAACGACGCCCCCTCCCCCAGCACCCGGAAGCTGGTCACGCGCCAGGCTGGTTCCCTCAGCCTGGCGCTGTGGCACGACGGCACCAGCCCGGACGAGCACGGCGGCTACCGGCAGCGGTACGCCTACCGCATCGCCGACGCCACGGCCCCTGGCTTGGTGCCGCATGACGGACGGGACATCCACTCCGGTGTCGGCGCCGACGTCGACACCCTCACCGGGATGGGGACGCTGGTGACGTTCCTGTCCGCGGCAGCCGACGCGTACCGGTACCAGATGAGCCACCCGCTCAGTGCCCCGGAGAATCTGGACCTGTTCCCCGCCTGGGTCACCGAGGCCGCGTACCTCAACTCCGACGAGCTGACCATGCTCGCCCTCGACCTCGAGCACCCGGACAAACCCGGCGCGGTCGAGCCCACCACGGTCGAAGCGCCACCGATGGTCCCTCCTGATCCGACGGCCGCCAACGAGGGGCCGGCGTGGCCTCCCGGGCGGTTCTACACGGTGGTCTTCGTCCAGGACGAGGAAGGGCACGCCGTCGTCGACCTCCTGCAGGAGCAGGGCACCCAGGCCGCGATCGATCACCTGGCGCAGTGGGACTTCGGGTCCGAGACCCTCGAGGCAGCCCTGTTCAACAAGTACTACCACGCGCAGGTACCGCACTACACGGGCACGCACGAAGCCACCGACGGTCCTTACATCCTGACGTATCAACCGGGTCTGGGGACTGTGCACCTGCTGCGCGAGTTCCCCACGGAGGCTCCGGGCGGTTGGCCGGGGCGATACACCGGCCTCACCGGCTCCACGCCAGTCAGCCGACCCGTGGCTCCCAGGCAGCCGCCGCACGCGTCGGGGTCGACCAGACCGCTCCCGCCTCGCCCGACCGGACACGATCCCGACCACGGCCAGTCCTTGTGACGGCGCCAGCCGCTGACGGTGACGCCCGCGCACCTGCTCGGTGTTCCGTTCACCGAGGCTCAGGGAGTCCGTCATGGATACCACCAACCCGCAGCACGACGCCGAGGACGCTGCCGAGGCACTGCGCCGGCTGGCCCACTCGACGCAGAAGCTCGACGACCCCGCGGACACGTACTGGGTGATCACCGACCTGGCCGCCGTGGTCCGCCGCCTGGAACAGGTCACCACCCAGGTCCAGGCCGCCCACCGGGACAACGTGGCCCTGGCCCACGACGACCAGGGCAAAGCCTCCACCGGGCAGGTCCACGCCCTGACCGCGATCGAGCACCTGCGCAAGGCCGTCGAACTGTTCGGCCGGGCCTACGTCAGTCTCGACCTGGCCATGGGCCACTCCGGCGCCATCGCCTGGTACCCGGCCACCAACACCACCGCTGCCGCTGCGGGTGGGAGCCGACCCCGCGCCCAGGCGCGGCACGCCCGCCACGAGGCCGACTCCGATATTCGCCCCCGTGCCCGGTCGGCGGGCCGTGCCGCAAGGCGGTCGCGATGACTACCCCGACTCCCGCCCAGGGCCCTAGACAGACTTCCAACCCCGGCATTGCCCCGCCGGGGGAACCCGAGCGGGTCCACACCGCGACCTTGACCACCGGTCATGAACCGAGGTCGGTGCGCCGGGGCCGCCAACGGGCCGCTGCCGCTGTGCTGGCCCGGGCTCGTCAGGACCGGATGCAGGCCGACAAGCTACGTCTGCATACGGAACGGGCTGAGACCCGCGACCTGCAGTTCCTGCCCCGCTCCGGAGACCACGGCCCAGCGACGCTGCGTACCCCCGTCCGGTTCCGGGTCCCGCAGCATCAGGACACGTCCGCGACCTGGGCCGGCGCCTACCCGTTCCTCGCCGAAGGCGGGCTCGGCGCGGACGGGGTGTTCGTCGGCCGCGATCTGCACTCCGGGTCCTCGTTCGTGTACGACCCGTGGGTGCTGTACCGGCGTGGTCTGGTCACCGCGCCGAACATGGTCGTGGCTGGGATCGTTGGCGCCGGCAAGTCTGCTCTGGCCAAAGCGTTGTACCTGCGCTCCCTCGCGTTCGGGCGCCGCGTCTACATCCCGTGCGACCCCAAGGGCGAGCACACCGCAGTCGCCCACGCCGTCGGCGGCCGGGCCATCGCCCTCGGGCCGGGGATGGCCGCGCGGCTGAACCCGCTCGACGAAGGCCACCGCCCTGCCGGGACCGACGACGCGGCCTGGGCGGAGCAGGTCGCCGCCAGGCGGCGGACGCTGGTCGGTGCGTTGACCGAGACGATGCTCAGCCGGCCGCTGCACCCGGTCGAGCACACCGCGATCGACATCGCCCTGGACGCCACCGTCCGCACCAGCGAGGTCCCCGTCCTCCCCCGGGTCGTCGACCACCTCATGGCCCCGGACCGTACCGATGACACGGACGGACGCCTGACCGAGGACGGCCGGCACGTCGCCCACGCACTACGCCGGCTCGTGCGCGGCGACCTCGCCGGCCTGTTCGACGGACCCTCCACCATCCAGTTCGACCCATCGCTGCCCATGCTGTCCCTCGACCTGTCCCGAGTCGCAGAGAACAACTCAGCCCTGAGCGTCCTGATGACCTGCGCCTCGGCCTGGATGGAAGGGGGCCTGGCCGACCCTGACGGCGGCCAGCGGTGGGTCGTCTACGACGAAGCGTGGAGACTCATGAGCCAGCCCGCGCTGCTGCGCCGCATGGACGCGCACTGGCGCCTGGCCCGGCACTACGGCATCGCGAACATGTTGGTGATCCACCGGCTGTCCGACCTGGACAACGTCGGCGACACCGGCAGCGCACAACGCTCCCTGGCCGCCGCTCTGCTGGCCAACGCCGAGACCCGGGTCATCTACCGGCAGGAGACCGACCAGCTCGGCACCACAGCCCAAGCCCTGAACCTGACCCGTACGGAGGCCACGCTTCTGCCCACCCTCGGCCTGGGCCAAGGCCTGTGGCGCATCCGCAACAGGTCCTTCCTGGTCCAGGCTCAGCTCCACCCCAACGAAGCCCAACTCTTCGAAACTGGCATGAAGGCATCCGGATCTCGCTAGACGGATCACATCAGCCTGCACGCGGGACACCTTGTCCTGTAGCTCGGCACTACACAAGCCGCTTGCCGGCACGGGACGGCAGCAGGCTGCGCGGAGGGTGCCGCCTCGTGCGCGCCGCCGGTATGACAAGGCGATTTCAGGCTTCACAGGATCGCGCCGATTCCATTTCCGTACTACACACCCACTACTCGCACTATCTGTTCCACCACCATGCTTGCCACCATCACTGACACGTGTCACGCGACTAACCCACCGCTATGTAGCCAGTCTGCTGACAATCTGTAAACACACAGCCCTTTCTAGGACATAAAATATATCCTGACCTGCGGCGATGCTCCGAACGTTCGGAACTTACGGAGTCCGGAAATGTTATCGCTACGCACGCCCTCTTGGCGTTGACATGTCGATACTGGTGCGCTTATGTTCTCCGCCATGACGCCCCTGCCCAAGAAGAAGTGTCGGACCTGTCTTCGCATTCGTCCGGTTGCAGAATTCGCTACGTCGCCACGATCTCGCGATCGTCTGCGAGGCAGTTGCATGGCCTGTGTCGAGGCTCTGCGCGCCGCTCGCACTGGCCAGCTCGTCGGGCAAGGCGGGCCCTTCGGGTACCTCGATACTGTCCTGTCCGACCACGGCTACGAGTGGTGGGACCTCCGTCCCCGCGGTGGCCTGGTGCGGGTCCAGGTGCTGCACGGCCCTGACGGTCGGCCGGTGGACGTGTCCGTGGCGCTGGCCAGGATCGAGGCAGCTACGGGCGCCCCGGCCCGATGCTGGCGGCCCGCGGCTCGCCGGCATGTATGCCGCACGTCCTGCTGCACGCGGCGCCATCGTCCCTGACTGGCTCCTCTGGGCGTCATTGCTGAGGTCCTGACGGTGTGGGTGCACCTGGTTGGCACCAGTGGCACGCACACCCAGGGGGCACAGCATGGACGAGCAGGATCCGCACCGCACGGGACAGGACCTGACGCCGGTAACGAGGGGAGCCCTGTCCGAGATCGCGGACATGGCCGCCGACGAGCGCACCGCGCGGATCGTCCTGGCCTTGGGCTGCGAGCCCGGTGACGAGCTCGCACCCCAGCTCGCCGCCGCGCACGGCGCCGTCCACCTCGTACGGCAGATCGCCGACGGCGCACTACAGGAAGAGACCCCACGCCTGGCCCGCTGGCGCCAAGACGTCACCGCTCGCCTGGACCTCACCGAGGTCAGCCGGGTCTTGATGCAGACCCAGGAGCGCGGGCTGGGCACCCTGTTCCCCGGTGATCCCGGCTGGCCAGCCCTGGCCGGGTCCCCGGCGACCCACCCGCTGGTGCTGTGGACCCGCGGTGACGCCTCGCACCTGACCAGCAGCGCACCGCGGGTCGCGGTGCTCGGTGCACGCTTCCCCACCGATTACGGCCGGGACGTCGCCCGAACCTTGGCGATCGACCTGGCCGACCGCGGAGTGACGATCCTCGGGTCCAGCTGGCCAGGCGTCGACGCCACAGCCCTCCTCGGCGCAGCGGTAGCGGGCGGGCCTGCGATCACGGTGCTGCCCGCCGGGCTGGGCCGCCGCCCCTACCCCGGCGACGATGCCGCCCTGTTCCGGACAACCGTGTCCAACGGTGGAGTCCTGGTCAGCGCTTGCCCACCCGGTCGGCCCACGAGCCGGGCCCGCGCCCAGGCCCGCGACCGGCTCCTGGCGTCCCTGGCCGACGCCGTCGTGGTCACCGAGGGCGCCTACCGCTGCCCCGCGATCAGGATCGCCCAGCACGCCGTGCGCCTGGGCGTGCCCGTCGGGACGGTCCCCGGACCGATCACCAGCGGCACGAGCACCGGCACCAACGACCTGCTGCAACGCCGCGTGGCGCGCATCATCACCCACCCCACCGACGCGATGAACCTGATCGCCGCACCCCGACCAGCGCCAACGGCCGGCCGCACCCCCGGGTATGACTCCTCGGTGTCACGACCGGGGAGGGACGTTCCGCCGACCCCACCGGCCCTGATCCCGCTCTGACGCCAGAGCATCCCCGTAGCCCTCGCTGAACTGTCGATGTGGAGTCTGCGATGACCGACGACGTGAAATCTCCCCAGGCGTGGGACCTGCCCGTGGTGCGGGCGCTAGACGCGATCGAGCTCTTGCCGGGGCTGGATCCCGCCCACGTCGAGTTCGACCAGTTCCGGTTCCACGGTGAAGGCTGGAATCGCCCCATGTATTCGGCCGTGATCCACGCCTACCAGCCGGTCACGAGCGCACGGTTCACCGTGAAGTTCGCGGTCCGGGGCACCACCTACTCGGTACGGGACCATGACCTGCAGCCGTTGACCGCCAGCGGCGTCGCCGACCTGCTGCACCTGCCGCTGGCCAGCGCTGACCGGGCTGTCACTCTGCTCAAGCGAGCATTGACCGAATCCCTCCGGGTCTACAACGAGGCCCACGCCCCGGCGCTCCACCGCGAACGACCCGCCACCACGACACGGGCCAAGGAGCCGTGGCCGTTCGCCCCTCGACCGGGACCCGACGAATCATCGGGCGTCGCCCTCTGACCTTTACCCGCGGCCGGCTCGCCGGGGAGAACCGACCGGACAGGGCGCGCTCGCCGCAGTTCGGCGCGCCTGCGCCTCAGGTCACCAGGGTGAGTTCTCTGAGCCAGGTTCGGGTGTCTGCCGGGTGGTGCTCCCGGGGATCCGGCTGTGGTCGGCGTGCCAACGCCCGATCAGGTACCCGCCGAAGAACGCCAGCAGGATCGCGCCCGCCATCAGCAGAGCCAGCAGCTGCGAAGTCACGAGAGCCTCCTGCCCGAGCTCGCCTCACTTGTTTCCTCGCGGCGGGTGAGGCGCGCAGCCCGCTCGTGGTCTGCGGTGCGTCGAGACGGCGCCAGAGCGTTGTGTTCCATCACTTCATCCTGCCTGCCGACCGCGCACGGCACGACCCGGGACGCGGCCAGTTCCGGGCGGCCCAGGACCTGCTTGGGGCGCCGAGGCGCCAGTCCCGCCGCTCCTAGCTGAACGCGAAGGCTGCCCGTGACGTCCGCCGCGCGGACAGCTCTTGGCCGGTACCGGCGCTGGCGGTCGGACGCGACGTCGCTGGCGCACCTGCCTCCCACACGACCTGTGGGAGGACCGGATGCACAAGGACACCCGCTCGCTCGAGCCGAAGATCGCCGATCGCGACGCCACGACGGGGCCACGGCGCACGCCACTACGCCCCGCGCGCTCGGCGCCGGCCCGGCCTGCGCCGAGCGCGCCCTTCACGGCAGGACCGGCGCTGTGAATCGCCAGCAGGTGCCGGTGACGCTCCCCCGAGCACGCTTCGACATCGACCCCGACGGTCGCCTGGCCGTCACAGTCGACGGCCAGCCCTGGCAGCCCCCGACCGGGGACACCACGTCGACAAGACCGGGTGTGCCGCTGGGGCGCAGCGATGTCCCGTGGGCCCAGCAGCAGATCACCAACGATCTGGGCACGCCCGTCCTGGTCGAGATCGTCGACGGCGGCCAGCCCTACAACGACATCGTCGACCCGAACACCTACCAGCCCGCAGAACTGGATGGTCGTGCGGCCTCTGCCGAGGCAGAGGTGAGCCGGTACGCACCAGGTGAGCCGGTCGCGATCACCGTCGTCGTCGGCCGCACCCACGCCGACGAACAAGGACACGTGCACTACCGGCAGCCCACCGCGCTCGCCAACAGAACGGTCCTGGTCCACGGCGAGATCTCCGGGACCACACTCCCACTGGACCAGGCGCAGCTCCCCCAGCTGTCCACCAATGCCGTCGAGACGCCCTCGCGCCCATCTCCACGAGCACGCAACTACGACATGGGCCGGTCCCGTTCAGGTCATCTCCCCCAGCCCACCGGGCCCATGCCTGCGCCGCAGGCAACGCCGGACGACGGTCTGGCGGCGTTGTGAAGACGCCATCGTCCGCGCCCGGGCGCGCGATGGGTGACGAGCTCACCGACCTCGGCCTGATCGGGCTAGGCGTGCTGCTCGGCCTGGCCACAGTGCTGCGCGCGGCCGGCAGTCTCGCGGCGTGGGCCACCGGCGCCGACGCACCGACCGGAAATGCGCTGACAGGGCTGGGCGTCCTGCTCAGACCCGCCGACCCCGCCTGCGTGCTCAGAGCAGACGGCCTGCATCCGGCCGCGTACTGGACCGCGGTCGCCCTACTCCTCGGCCTCCTGGGTGTCGTGGTCTGGCAAGCCACCCAGGCAGTCCTGGCGACGAACCACCGGCAGATCCGCAGCCCGCACCACACCCCGGGCACGGCGACACGTCGCGACGTCACCCACACCGCCTCCGAGCGGGTCCTGCTCAAACGGTCACGGACCCTACGCCCGTCACTGCGCAAACCCACTGCACCGGAGGTCGGGTACCAACTCGGGGCCGCGCACGGGCAAGGCGTGTGGGCATCAGTCGAAGACTCGATCCTGGTGCTCGGCCCACCGCGGTCGGGCAAAGGACTGCACATGGTGGTCAACGCCATCCTCGACGCCCCCGGGGCCGTCGTCACGACCTCGACACGGCCCGACGCCCTGACCGTCACCCTCAAGGCACGCGAACGGGTCGGACCGGTGGCGGTGTTCGACCCGCAGCACCTGGCCAAAGGACTGCCAGCCGGACTTCGATGGTCAATCGTGCGCGGCTGCGAAGACCCCCTGACCGCGATGATTCGCGCCACCGGCCTCGCGTCGGCCACTGGGCTCGGTGGCGGCAGTACGGAGAACGGCGGGTTCTGGGAGGGCATGACCCGCTCCGCCCTGCAGGCCATGCTGCACGCCGCAGCCCTGGACGGAAGGTCGGCGCGGGATCTGTTCGCGTGGTCCAACTCGCCTTCTGCTGCCGAGGACGCCGCGGCGATCCTCGCCTCTCACCCGGGCGCGGCTACGGGGTGGGGGCAGTCGCTGGAGGCGATCATCCAAGCGGACCCCCGTACCCGGGACAGCGCCTGGATGGGCGTCAAGCAGGCGCTGGCCTGCCTGGCCGACCCCCGCGTCCTGGACTCCGTGTCTCCCGGCCCGGACGAGTCGTTCGACCCCGAGGCCTTCCTGCGCAACAACGGGACCCTGTACCTGCTCGCCACCGGGGCCGGATCGGTCACCAGCGGCCCGTTGGTTGCGGCGTTCATTGAGGACCTAGTCGAGACCGCCCGACACCTCGCCGCCGCCTCGCCTGGTGCACGCCTGGACCCGCCCTTGTTGCTGGCGCTGGACGAGATCGGCAACCTCGCACCCCTGCCGTCACTACCCACGCTGATGGCCGAAGGCGGCGGCACCGGGCTGACCACGATGCCGGTCCTGCAGTCGCTGTCCCAGGCGCGGGACAAGTGGGGTGAGAACGCAGCCAACGCGATCTGGGACGCCTCGATCGTCAAGGTCATCCTCGGCGGCTCCTCGTCCTCCAAGGACCTAGCGGACTTCTCGAGCCTGATCGGAGAACGCGACGAGTTCACCGACACCCACATCCGCGGCGAACGCGGTGCCCGCACCCTGCAACGCGCCGTCCGCAGGGTCGCGATCATGCCGGCGCAGGCGATCCGCATGTTGCCGTTCGGGATCAGCCTGGTCCTGCTGCGCGCGGCGCCACCGATCATCACCGACCTGCGCACCTGGACCGCTAGGCCCGACGCCGACCAGCTCACGACGGACCGCACCCAAGTCGAGACGTTGCTGCAGACGGCAGCTCGCCGCACCCGTCCGACCCCACCGACTGCTTCCTGACCGACAGCAGGGTGCCGACCGTTCCGCATGAGTACGTCGAGTGGTGCGGGTCGCACACCTGAACAACGACCGAAGTGCGGGCCGCACACCCGGCCAGGGCCTGGACCAGTCATCGCACGCGGCGCGCGGGCCCGGTTGAAGCGGGGCTACGGCGCAAGAGCTCAGGGAGGGTGTCATGGACCGGTACGAGGAGCGTCTGATCGAGGCCGACCGGCTCGCGATGACCGCGCACGTCCGGGCGGACGCGACCAGCGGGCACCACTTCCTCGCCCGGCAGATCTGGCACACCGCCCTGGCCCTGGGCGTGCCGCCCGGCTCGGATGTCCTGGTGACCGGGTCCGGCTCGGCCCAGCTGATCGGCACCACCCCGGTCATGCACCCGACGGCGAGCATGTGGGAAGGATCAGTCCCGTGGCAGGCTCAGATCCCGCCAAGGTGGCCTTACCCCGCCTACACCGTCAACCCGCAACCGGCCGATGCCGGGGTCCGTGGCCCGTTCACCGCCCAGGTGATCTCCCAGGTCGGGCTGGACGTGCACGTCCGTAGCCTGGTGGCCTGGTCCTACCAGCAGCGCCGGTTCCACGAAGACCTCGCGATCGCACTGGAGAGGTCTGCGCCGGGCGGGCTCGTGTTCGCACTGGCCAATCACTCCATCTTGGACGGTGCCGGACTGGGTGGCTCCGCGCATTCCCCTTGGGAACAGACCGGACAGGTCGCGGACTTCCTCGGCGCCGCCCGCCTGCCGACCCACGCGCTGCGAACCGAGGACCAGTGCGACGCACCGGCCGACCTGCTGATCTTCCGCCGCCGCTCCCCCGGACCCGACGGACCAGGTAGCGCACTCGTGGTGCCTCGGTCGCAGTGGATGCCGGGCGCCGGGATCCCCGTCACCACCTACTACCGCTCGCATCGTGAGCGTGTCCTGGGCCTGCCGATGACCCAGACCGACCAGTGGGACCAAGAACGGCTCACCGTCGTCGACACCAAGCGCACCTGGCAGCACCGACTGCCACGCGTGCTCGACCAGATCGCCCGCACCCACAGGCCGGCCGCGGATCCGGGGACAGCCCCGGGCCTCGACGTCCTGCCCACGCCCCGCCCGACGCCGGGCACGAGACCGCGGGCCAGTGCCGAGACCAACCGCCCATCACAGGCGGAGCCCGTACCGCCCCTATGACCCAGCCCCCAGAACCGTGCTGGTCACGGCCGTGCGAATACGAGCGTCTAGCGACAGGAGCAGCCCGATGAACCCGACGACAACTACCCGCACCCTGACACCGGCCGAGCTGCGCCGCGCCATGGGCGCCGGCGACCCGGCCGCCCTCGCCGACGCCTGGCAGGTAGGCCGACACCTGTGGCCGGTACTGCGTGCCCTGGGCTACGACAGCGGGTACCTCGGCGGGCGCGGAGCCAACAGCGACGCCTTGTCTGGCCGGGCTCCCCACCTGCGGCGCGCCGGCGCACCCCCGGGGTACCTCGCGTTCGTCGCCATGATCCCCGACGCGTCCGGACACGACCGGATCCGGCTGCATCACCAGGGCGCTGACCTGCCCCGGCTCCCCGTACACCGCGGCCAGCTCGACGTCGTGCTCCAGGACGTCCCGTTCAAACAGACTCCCTCCACCCCGCAGCGAGCGCGGGCCCTGGCCGACTACGGGACCAAGGTCCTCACCGAAGGTGTCGTCCTGTCGGCCCGGGGCGGGATCAGCGTCTCCCTCGTGCATCCCCAAGTCCTGGACAGCCCCGACCCCACCGGGCGCAAAAACCTCGCCCGGCAGGCTGACCTGGTCGGTGCCCTACGCGTACCGCCACGTCCCTCGCCCGGTGGGCCGGGCGTGCCGTTCGACGTCGTCCTGCTGCGCCGCCGCCCCTCCGGGTCACGCAGCGCGGGCCACGCGTTCACCGACATCTCGGCGATCGAGCTTGGCGAGCGTCTGGTGACGATCAACGAATACTTCTCCGCTCACCCCGAACATGTTCTGAGCCGGGTTCTGCCCGGGTCCGGCAGTTCGGCGCCGCTGGTCCCGGTCGCAGACCGGACCCGTCTGGGTGAGCGGATGCAGGAGGCGTTCACGCGGATCGGGGGCGCCGCGACCCAGCTCGGACTGACCGCACCTGGCTTCCTGCACACGCCAGCACCCGACCAACCACCTCCGACACCATCCGCACCCGGGCCCATCGACCGCGTCGAGCGTCCCGGTGGGAGCGACAACCTGCACCTATGACGGCCTGCTGCTCGACGCCGACTAGGACCAGGGCGCCGGGCCCGACCGCCACTCCCAGCGACGGCGCTCTCATCGGGACCAGCGGCCGTGTCACCTAGATCACCACTGACTTTTTCTCGCCGGGCACGCGGGTGTCAGTGGTCGGTCGCATCATGTAGCTGAGCGAGAGCACCAGAAAGGGCACCAACATGAGGGTCGTGGCCACGATCGACACCCGCGCCGCCGTCCGCGGCGACGAGCCGTCCCAGGCCCGCGAGATCGAGGTCGAAGCCTCGACCTACGAGGCGGGCCGCGACGAGTTGGACGCTCAGGTTCCCGAGGGCTGGCAGATGCTCAGCATCGGGGTGCCCGACCGAGCAGACACCTACCAACCTCCGCGGCGCTGACCGCCATAGAACCCCGGCCCTCGACCTGATCCGAGCGGACCGGCTGCTCCGCAGTGTTCGCGCATACACTAGAACACATGTTCGACACGGCGGCGGCTCCGACGGCATGGGATCGGGCCCGTGCTGCGCTCGAGTCGGTGGAGCGTCGTGTCGGGGTCGAGCATCACGACCCGGTCGTCGCGCTCGCTCCGCCGGAGCCTGCCCCGCTGACCGAGCTGCTGCCCGACGGCGATTTACCTACCGGGGCAGCGGTCACCGTTCGGGACTCGGCGAGCCTGATGTGCTGGCTCCTGGGCGCCACGCAGCGCGACAGGTGGGTGGCTCTGGTCGGCTGGCCCGAGCTCAGCCCGCTGGCGCTGGCCGAGGCCGGCGTCGACCTGGACCGTGTCGTCGTCGTGCCCGACGTCGGCGGTCGCGCTGCCGCGATCCTCGCCGCACTCTTGGACGGCGTCGAGATCGCCGTCGCAGGCCCGCACGCCGTCACGACAGCGAGCGAGCGTCGCAAGCTCCTGGCCCGGGCACGCCAGCGCGCCGCAACGATCCTGTCGCCGATGCCCTGGGAGGGCGCGGCGCTGGTGCTCAACGTCGAGCATGCGAGGTGGAGCGGCCCGGACCACGGTGACTACTGCCTGCGCGAGGCGCACCTGTCTGTGGTCCGTCAGTCACGTGCCGACGGCGCTGGCACACGCTTCGAGGTTGTCCGGCACGGCACCACCGCACCGACCGCGCTCGCCACGCGAGCTGCGGCCCGCCGGCGGGCGGGGTGACGCCGTGGTGTACGACCTCACGTGCCTCATCAACGATCTGCCCGCGGCCGCCTTCGGAAACGTTCCGGTGAAGCCCTCCTACCCCTGAACCCCGCCGCCGCGCCGGCCCGTCTGTGCAGGTCGGACCGTGCGAGCGGAGTCCCGGGCACGCCATCGGGTGGAACTAGACCTTCATCCTCGTTCCGGTCGGCCGGCCCCAGCACGACGTCCCTGACATACACCCACTGGCTGATCTATCGGATCAGCCCGGCCACTCTCATGGCTGTGGGGCGGTGCTGAGCGCGCACCTGGCAAGGGATACGGGCGCTACCCCGGCGCCCGCGACCCGAGCAGGGAGCCATCATGACGATCCCCATTCGGCAGAGCCTGGAAGGCGTGTTCCTCACCGGGCTACGGCCCGGCACCACACAATCCGGCATACCGGTGCTGCGTGCGCGGGTGCGCGCCCAGCAGTGGCGGCACGAGGGCGAGACCTTCACGCCCCAGGAGCCGGTCACCTGTGACCTGGTCGTGTTCCACGAGTTGACCCAACGCACCCGGACGCGGTTCCGGCCCGGTGACGCGTTCATCGCCTCGGGACACGTCAACACCTACGACGTGACCCGCGACGGACAGTCGGTGCAGTGCGAGGAGTTCGTCGCGCGCCGGCTCGGGCACGACGCGGCCCGCACCCGGTACAAGGTCACTCGCACCCGGCGCCGACTCCGCCCAGCCACCGCACCCGTCGTGCGGCTCGATTCGGGGCGTGCGTCGTGAGCGGCCCGGGCCAAGCATCCGTCACCGGCCCTACAGAACCCGATCTGCCTGGCCAGGAACCTTACGACGAGCCGCTGGCCACGCGAGACGGCCTCCCGGCCGATCCGTCTCAGCTCTCGCTCCTGCGGATGCTGGGCTGGCGCCCAGGAGACCCCCTGCCTGACGTCGATGGCCTGGGCGACGCACTGGACGAGGTGAGCGACGACGCACAGCTGTTTCCTGCGAGCCTTGCCGCCCCAGGCCCCAGCGGGGTCGCGGCGTCCTCAGACGCGGACCTGCTGCTTCCGGCGGAGCCGGAGCCTGTGGTGCCGATCAACTGGAACACCCTGGACGCGGACCGGGCCGAACAGGAGTGGTGGCAGCTGGACGCGTTCGTGTACTGGCTGCGCGATACCTTCGGGCTGACGCCGCAGGAGCTGCCTCCCATGTGGCACCGGCACCCCGAGCTGGTCTGGGAGCTGTCCGCTCTGCGCACCTCGTGGCTGGCCGGGCACGCCGAGGACGCCCACCCCGGGGCACCGCTGATGTGGCTGCGGGACCTGGGCGACTGCCGGCGCCGACTACGGGACTGGGTCCAGCGGTGCGGCACCACGCTGACCGAAGACCGCCCTACCCGGCTCACCACCTGGCCCGGGGAGGAAGCCGCCACCAGCCCGACCCCCGCCACGGTCACCGACCGGGCCTCGGACTTCGCCATCTTCGTCGCCGACGACATCGACCGGCGACGCCGCATCGAGGCCGAGGCACAAGTCGAGATCGAGCAGGCGCGCGCTGAGCGGGTCGCCCGCCTGCGCCGCGCCTGGGGCCTGCCCACGACGGGTGCGGAAGATCCCACACCCGGCTCGGTGACGTCCGACGTCACGGATGAGGAAGACCGGTCATGACCGCCGCATCTCCCACACAGCGTGCTCGGGAACGGGCAGATAACGCGGCCGTCACCGTCCAAGCTCACGCGGACGCCACCAATGCGCACGCTCAGCTCGCGCCCATGGTCTGGGACCTGCTGCGGGGCCTGGGCGCCCCCGTCGGCGGCCGGGCACTGGCCTTCGGCGTGGACCCGCAGGTCCTCCTGACCGGCGACCCGAACCGGCCCCAGGCTCGCGACGCCGACGGGTTCCCGATCCACGATCGGTGGCAGGGCCCCGTTCCGGGGGCCAGGCCGGATGCCTACCGTGACGCGTTCCCGGTCACCCGGTACCCCTTGAGGCTGGCTACTGGGCGGCCGTTCGACGTCGCGGTGGCATCGATGCCGTACAGCGACATCCACCTGCGCAGCCGCGAGGCCAGGGCGATGCGATTGCACAGCTTCCACGTCCAGGCCATCGAGGCCCTGGACGGCCTGGCACCGGGCGGGCTCGCCGTGTTGCTGGCCAACCACATGGTCCTGGACTACCCCGACCCATCACGCTGGGCACGCCTGGCCCAGATGGCCGACTTCCTCGGCGCGGCCCGGCTGCCCTCCCACGCGCTGCGTGCCGCACCCGCTTGCGACGCACCGCTCGACGTCCTGGTCCTGCGTCGCCGCGAGACCCCGCACCCTGACCCGGGTCTGCAGTTCCCCGGCGTGCAGTGGTCACCCACGGACGGGCTGCACGAAAGCACCTACTTCACCACCCGCCCCGACCGCGTCCTGGGCACCCGCGCCGTGGGGACCGACTACTGGGGCATGAAGCAGCTGGCCGTCCACGACCCCGACCGCACCTGGCCGGGTCGCCTCAACACCGTGTTCGGTCAGATCGCCCGCCAGCACGCCCCCGTCAGCACGACGACGAGCCGGGCGACGGTACACGGCAGTCCTGCGCCTAGGCACGGCGCCGCCCACCGGCGGGAGGAACCCCCCGGCCCGCACCTGTGACCACCAACAGCACAGCGCACAACCAACCTGCAACGACGAAACGAGAGGCACTCGTTATGGAGTTCGACGGAATCAATATCGAGTTCGTCCAGGCCGATCCGGAGATGCTCTTGGAGGTGTTCGCCAAGAAGAACCACCACGAGACCTCGGCCGCCGTGGCACACCAGAACATCGCTGCGCAGCTGTGGCCGCAGTTGCGTGGGCTCGAGTACGCGACCGGGCAGCTTCTCGCTGTCGGAGAAGACGTCGATCTTCTCGCCGGCGCGTCGCCCGACGGCCCCAGGCTCGCCGACAGCGACGACTACGAGGAAGGTGAGCTCCTGGCCGCTCGTATGCCTCCCACCAGCCGGTGGCCACACCAGGGTCTGCGACTGCGGCCGGCACATGACCAAGAGGTCGGAGCGGCGGACCTCGTCCTGGCCAACCTTCCTCTTGTCGACGCACGGGCTCTGACCCGATCCACCAAGACCGACGTTGTCATGTTCCACCACGAGGTCATCCGCGACGCCCTGACGTGGCTGAGGCCCGGCGGACTCCTGGTCACGATCGCCCACCGCCAGCTCCTCGAAGGGACGGACACCCAGCCGCGCCGTTCGATCGCCAAGCACGCGGACCTGATCGGAGCCGTGCGCCTGCCCGCATCCGCACTGCGCCAGGCACCGTTGCTGGACAGTCCCGTGGACATACTGATGCTGCGCCGTCGCGAACCCGGTCATCCGCCCGCCGGCCTGAACTTCATCGACCGCAGCCCCGTACACATCCACGACGCCCCGGACATGCTCATCAACGACTGCTACGCCAACGCACCCTGGGCGGCGGTGGGCAACATCGTGCCCGACCCGATCGACCCCAACATGACAACCGTCGCCCC
This sequence comes from Promicromonospora sp. NPDC050249, assembly GCF_040656015.1. Taxonomy (NCBI): domain Bacteria; kingdom Bacillati; phylum Actinomycetota; class Actinomycetes; order Micrococcales; family Promicromonosporaceae; genus Promicromonospora; species Promicromonospora sp. NPDC050249. The sequence continues at coordinate 205,378 of NZ_JBFAKY010000001.1, forward strand.
GATGGGCGGCGACTTCGGCCGGACCCTGTCCAAGGCCCTCGCCACGCACGTCGACATCGCCATCGACGACGGGCTCTACGCGAAGCAACGCCCCGCGAGGCCAGCGCACCCCGCCCCCAAGCAGGACAGGCCGCACGGTCCGGCTGCGGGTCCCGACGTGCCCGCCCTGTAGCGCCAAGCCGGAAACCCACGGGTGGGGCCTGAACCGTCCCTGCCCTCATGGCCAGCAGGATCCGCCGCCCGCGCCGCTGGAGTCGCACACCCTGACCGGAGGCGAGAAACGTCATGCCCGCGATGAACTTCGACCAAGCGTTGCGCGCCGAACGCTGGCACGCGCTCACCCTCGGTATCCCCGGCATGAGTCCCGGAGCGGACACGTCCCGGCTGCGCACCGCGCGACGTGTCTGGCAGGAATACGTGTTCTACAGCCAGCGGGTCTACGACTCCCAGATCTGGACCTACGAACCCCGACCCGCAGCCCTCGTTCTGCCTGTACCGACTGATCGAGGCGGGCGGCAACATCCAACGCGTCGTCGATGCCCACGACTTCGCCGGCGAGGTCCTGCAGGACATGGGCCGCGGGTACCGGGAAGAGATCGTGTCCGACGAGGACGGAACCCGCTTTGAACGCTTCGGCCCAACGATCGACGGCTACCGCGCCGCGGCACGAGAGACCGCACACATCCGCGCGCAACTGCAATTACGCGGCATCATCCCGCCCCGCCCGCGCGGGCAGGCGGTGACCTTCGGGTTCCTGCCACCTCGCTACGAGCCGCCCACAGACTCCGGCGTCGAACCCCCGTTCTGATCTACCTCTGCCCTGCCTCCTGAGCAGCTTCCGTCCGGTCCCGAGAGCGATGTCGTCCCCCGCACACCTTCCCAACACACCAACGCGGGAGGAGCAGGACGATGACCCAGAACGTGTCCGCTGAGAGAACCAGCAGGCCATGCCACGAGCAGCCAAGCGCAGCAGCGGTCGACGACCGGGCTGAGGTGGTGAGCTGACCATGGACCCGACCTGGAACCCCGAGTTCGAGCCCGGCCTCGCCGAACTGGCCGATCTTGCCGCCCTCACCGACCGTGAGACCAGTGACGCGACAGCCCCGCACGCACTGATCGCCAAGGAACTCTGGACCTCCCTGCGCAGGTTCGGTGTCAGCGGACGGATGCTCGTCATGGGCGAGGACGCAGAGATCTACGCCGGACTCCCCCGGACCGAACGCCTGATCTCACCAGGTGCCACGGCCGAACTCATCGGCCTCGTGCCGGGACCGTCCTGGCCACACACGGGGCTGCAGCTGCATCAGCACCCCGGCACGCAACCGGACCCGTTCGACCTGGTGATCACCAACATGCCGGCCAACGACCTCGTGACCCGTTCGGCCGTGGGCTCCGCTCGACAGTGGCAGCAGCACGCGATCAACGCGCTCGGCTCGATCGGACTCACCAGCCCGGGCGGGCTGAGCGTCCTCCTAGCTTCCAGCCGGCTTCTGGACGACACCGACTCGCACGTGCGGCGTGAGATGAACCGCGCGGTCGAGCTGCTCGGCGCGCTCCGTCTGCCTGCCGGAGCACTGCGCCGAGCCCCGGGCAACGACGGCACCGTCGACCTGATCCTGCTCCACCACCGTGGGTCACCCGGCCCGGCCCGCTTCACGGAGTCGATACCGGTCACGCTCGACGGCCGCGAGGTACACGTCAACGAGTACTACGACGCCAACCCCGACCACGTCCTGGGCACCCTGACCAGTCGTGACAACCCTTGGGGACCGGCGGACACAACTGTCGCCCCCGGGCGCGTAGACCTGGCTAAGGAACTACGAACCGGACTGAACGCCATCGCCGACTCCGCCCTCACCCGTGGACTGACGCTGCGGGCCAACGCGGCTGATCTGGACGCGTCCATCAACTCCGCAACGCGCCAATCCGGTGACCAGGCCCCACGGCGCCCTTCCACGATCCGAGCCCAGGACCTGGACAAGGCGCGCACTGTGGTCGCACAGCTGCGCGCCCAGCGCCGCAACGCCCGCTCGACCACGCCTGATGGTCCCGCGCCCTCGAACAGTCCCGGCCCGGAGCCACCCGGGCTGTGAGCCAGCGCGTCCAGGCCTGCTCCGACACGACCCTCCACTCCGCCATGCGGGCGTACGGCTCTGACCGTGCACCGCACCAGCCGCGTATCCGACCAGGAAGGACGCCGTCATCATGAAGAAGAGCAAGCTCGCCGAATACCTCGCCCAGTTGCCCTACACGGTGGGCCACCAGCTCGGCGACCAGCACGTCGTTGTCGGAGCGTATGACTCCGACATGAAGACCGTCGTGCATGCCGCGATCGACTGGAATGACGGCCTTGGCAGAGACCACGAGACCGCCGAACAGACCACCGCACACCTCGCCAGAGCCCTCCGCGAACACCCTGTGGCGCGACTGGTCGTGACCGCCTACGGTCCAGACGGACCGGCACGCTCACGTCTAATGGCCGACGCCCTCCAGGGCGCTTTCGGCCTGGCTTCCCTCCAGATCCACGTCCACGACGGCCACGGGCGGGTCCGGAGCAACACGACTGGTGAATGGGGACGCGCGATCGCCGTCGCCGGCGTCGTGCCCCGGGCCGCGCTAGACGGACTCCCCGCACCTGCCGCCTCGCGCACCGCGCTCCTGGAGTCCGTGGCGCCGTTGCCGACCCCGCTGTTCAGGCCTCTCGACCCCGACCTGGCCACCAAGCTCCTGGGCAGTTCACCCCTGCTGCAAACCGAGATCGCGCAGCGCGCCCTGGACACCTTGGCCGCGAGCCGGGTCGACGACCTCCAGCAGATGGCGGTCCTGTCCTACCTAATCGCCACCACTGCCCTCGTCCGCGACAGCATGCTTGCCCATGCCATCAGCGGCGGTGACGAGCTGATGGACGCCCGGACCGGTGCCCTGGTGCGCACCTTTCGCGCGGCACCACCCGAACAGCGACCCCAGCTCGCGAGCACCGCAGCAGCAGCCACCTTCCTTGCCGCATGGCACCCACCCCTCGTCCACGGCCTCCTGCGCCACGCAGACAAGGACGCGGAACTCACCACCCTCGTCTCCCAAGCCATCCGACTCGGAATCGATCCTCGCCCCATGCGCCCGGCCATGACGCAGGCAACCAACGAACGTCTCGCCGAAGCCGAGACGGCCTGGTCCGCTCGGCGCTCCACAGCAGGGCCTGGCAACGCGAAGGCGTCAATCCCGCGCCGAACGCAGCCGTCGCCATCTACGCGCCACATGGACGCTGCACCTTTCGATCCAAAAGCGGGCCCACATCAGCTGTAGCCCGCACGCCCCAAGTCTTCGGCTGCGACCCAGCAGCCGCCGACGGAACCAATGCCACGACAGAGACAGACGAAGGGAGACGCCATGAATGCGAAGGACGAGAGCGTCGAGGGCGGCGCGCATCTCGCGGCAGACCTGATCATGGGGCAGCCGCACCCCGGCATGGACGTCGTAGCGCGGGCGACCGCGGTGATGGACCGCCGCGCCCTGGACGCACACCAGCAGATCTCGGGCGTCGACCGGCACTGGCAAATCGCGATCCACCTGTGGCCAGCCCTGAAGTCCGTCACACACCACACCGGGCAGATCTCCGGTCATCTGCTCGCCGCAGGTGTCGACGCCGACATGCTCGCCGGCCTCGGCCCGCACCCCCACTACCCACGCGACCCACAACGTCACCTCGTCTTCCACACCCCGATCCCACCCACCAGCCAGTGGCCACACAACGACCTGCCCGTACACGAACTCGGCGCGCAGAACGACCCCGGACGCTACGACCTCGTACTGGCCAACCTGCCCTTCCACGACGTGGCGCTCTTCGATCCCGACCGGCGCGCCCGCCTGGGCACCTACCACCAAGAACTGTTGATCAGCGCACTGAACCAAAGCACCCTCGGCGGGATCACGGTCGCGCTCGCCTCCCCCGTCTTCCTCGACCACCCCGACCCGACCCTGCGCCAGGCCGCCGACGCGAAGGCCGACCTGATCGGCGCGGTCCGGCTCCCGAGCGGAGCCATGCGACCGGGCAGCAACGCCGAAGGCCCGACCGACGTCCTGTTCCTCTACCACCGCCAGCCCGGTCAGGCAGGCCCCGGCATCCCACCGGCCCGCGACGTGATCACCCCGTCCGGTCGTGGCCACCTCAACGACTACTGGCTCGACAACCCCGAACACGTGCTCGGCCAGCTCAGGCCCGAGCTCAACTCAGCGACCTTCACAGTCGCCCCCCGGTCGGAACCGCTGGGTAATTCGCTGCAGGTCGCCTTCGACCAGATCGCCACCGTCATGATCAACGGGCTGCGACCCCGTGCACCCAGTTACCACGCACCAGAGACCGGGCCGCAACAGACATCGAAATCCATGGCTCCGGCCTATACGCCGGACCTTTAGTACAACGCCCTGTGATCTATCGCGATGCTAGTCAGCAGCCTGCCGAGCCGGCCACCCACTTGGTCACCCTTGTCATCAGCACACCAAATCAGCCGTGGGCCATGGTGGCGTCGGCCTGATGAGGCGCACAATCCTCGGCGGCTCGCGGCTGCGCGCAACCGGTTAGCCGCGAGCCGCCGAGAAGTGTCACCGCGGATAACTGGTCATGCGGCCTGCACCTCGGCACGAGCGTCCGAACGGTCATTGCCACTAGCGCCGTCGCTCTCGGTGCCTTGACCCTGCTCTCGCAAGCGCCCTTCCTGTTCTCCGATATCGACCATCGCCTGCAGTACGGCCGACACGTCAGGTGCATGCCGGAGCCGTTCGATGTAGCTCCTGCCGGTGACACCAGCCTGGATCTTGTGGCCAAGCAGAGCGGCAGCTTCAGCCACACCACGCTTACGAGCGACGAACGTGGCGACGGTCGATCGCAGAAGGTGGGGATGCACCTCTCCCGTCATGTCGGCTGCCGCGAGTGCCGCACGGAGCTGCCGTCGAAGATTCGACGGGGCCTGGCACCGCAGGACGGTGCCGTCATCGCGGTAGCGGCGAGAGGGGAACACTGGCATCGCAGCCGTGACCGTTGCTGGCTGGATCGTTCGAAGGGATTCGACGACAAATGGTGGAAGGGTGATCACGCGTTCGCCAGCATCGGTCTTAGGGATGCCTTGTCGGACGCAACCCTGTCCCCGGACCGAAACCATCGTGGCTGCGATTGTGACCGTCGGTACTCCGTCCGCAGAATCGAGATCGACCTCGTCCCACCGCAGTGCGAGCGCCTCACCGATGCGGGCGCCGGTGCCCAGCAGGACATCGATCACGACTGCCAGGTTCCTGCTTGGATCCGGCCCAGGGCGGTCTTTGCCACCCTCGACCCATTTGCGGACGGCCTTGCGCAGGCGGTACACGTCTGTCGCTGTGATCGCGCGCGGTACGGGCTGCTTCAGGTCCGGCGTGATCGTCTTGCGCATCGGGTTGTCACGGATCGCGTCATGGATGACTGCGCGGTCCAGCACCATGTTGAGGACGCTTCGAATCCGAACAGCGGTGGTTGTCATGTCGTTCTCACCTGGCATCCCGCGAGCGACCACGGAGTCAATGAGGCGCTGACACAGGGCTGGTGTCAGTTCGTTGAGGCGCCTGTTACCCAGAACCGGCACCGCATATCGGTCGAGCTGATACTCGTACTTGTCGATCGTCTGTGTCCGCATCGGGGGCCGTGGCCAGGTGGAGCGAACCCGCATCTCGGTGATCCACTGACGACACGCGAGCCCTACCTTCGAGTCCGGCTTGAGCTCGTCCGAGCCACGTCCGGCCGTGAGCAGTTCGGCAACGGCAGCTTGCACCTTGAGCCGTGCCTCGTCCTCCCGGGATGCGTTTCGAGAGACCGGCACAATCTCTTCGGTAAGGAGCTTGAGCCTGGTTCTCGCGCGCCACGTCTTGGGTCCGGTCTGCTTGATCGAGATGCTGCCGTGCTCGCCGGGCTTGAGTTCAGTCCTGCCCATGGCTCACCACCCCGATCCGGTGGATCGGTGCTCGGGCTCCGACCCATTTCCACCGCGCTCGGGGTCCGCTACACGCGTCTTGAGCCAGGCTCGCACATCCGCGTCGGCGAAAAGCAGGTGTCGGCCAATCTTGTAGGCCTGGGGTCCCTGACCGTGCTTCCGCCACGTGTAGACCGTTGCGGGCGTCGTGCGGAGAAACGCACACAGTTCGTCGAGGGTCCACATCGGCGTGCGGTCCTCGGGCTTGCTGCGCGGGTCGGTCATGTACCTGAGGTGTGCCGCCGGGGTCAACAACGGCACGTATCCGTTGGTACTGACGGTCGTCCCTTGGCGCTCAAACTGTGTCATGAACCGTGTCATCACGGGTCGCCCTTTCTTTCTCTAGGCGTCCTCGCGAGACAACAAAAGCCGCCGACCAGGTCAGATACCCGGTCGACGGCCTCGGTCGAGCCGTCTCAGCCGCTCTTGCGGCGGAACATCTTCTGCACAGGGCCGGTCGTCTCCGAGCCGTGCACCGCACCAGTGTTCACATCGCCCGCGGAGGTCCGGCTCCGAGCCGCGTTCTTGCGGTCCAGAGCTTCCTTGAACTTCGCCTTCGCGTCCGTGCTCGGCGCTGTCGCGACCTTGGGCTCTTCAGCGCCCTTGGTCTCGGCCACCTCGGCATTGGGCTTCTCGTCCGTCACACCGATCACCTCCTCTTGTTCCGGGGGTCCCTCGATCGGGTCCGTCGTCGGCCCCAGCCTGCACCACGGCACACCCAGGTGCCAACATTTTTGGATTCCACCCAGGCCGACGCGGCCGACGACCGCGCGACGGGCCGCGCGGACTCCCTACGCCTGAGCGGCCGCCCGCTCGGCGCGCTCCGCACGGAGCGAGGTGATCGCGCTCTCGAAGTCCTCGAGCGAGTCGAACGCCTGGTAGACGCTCGCGAACCGGAGGTAGGCCACCTCGTCGAGCTCACGGAGCGGACCGAGGATGGCAAGGCCCACCTCGTACGCGTCGATCTCCGCGCTGCCGTTGCTCCGCAGGGTCTCCTCGACGCGCTGAGCGAGGATCGCCAGGTCGTCGTCGCTCACCGGGCGCCCCTGGCACGCCTTGCGTACACCCGCGGCGACCTTGTCGCGGCTGAACGGCTCTGTGGCGCCGGAGCGCTTGACCACGGACAGGCTCGCGGTCTCCACGGTGGTGAACCGTCGGTTGCAGTTCGGGCACTGCCGTCGGCGCCGGATCGACAGGCCGTCGTCGGCAGTCCGCGAGTCCACCACACGCGAGTCGGCGTGGCGACAGAACGGGCAGTGCATGCTCACTCCTGCGTGGTCGACCATCGACCGGAGGCCTCCGGTCGCGCCCCGACCGTAAGCGGGCAAACCACCCCCTTGCAACATAGCCGCAACATTCGTCCGCGAATCGAGGCCTTCGGTCACTCCTTGGGTAGGAGCAACAGCTCCCCGACGCGCAGGGTGCCGGTCGACATCTCGTTCAGCTCCTGCAGCCTGCCGACCGCGTGCCGGACGTCCTCGCCAGGCCTCGCGACCTCCTGGGCGAAGCCCCAGAGCGTCTCTCCCGGCTGCACCGCATGCACCCGGACCTCTGTGGGCTCCCCCGGGGAGCTGGCGACCGCCGTCGCCCCCCACGTGACCATCGGTGCGAGCAGGAGCATGGCCAGGAGCACGAGGACCACCCGGCCGCGCCGCGTGAGCCGCAGGCCGGCCAGGCCCAGCCGGTCGGCGAGCGTGCGCCCCTCCGCCGGGGTGTACGCACGGACCGCAGCTGGTCCGGCCGCCGGTGCATACGCCCGGCCATACGACGGCACATACGCCTGTTCATACGTCGGGGTGTACTGCCGCAGCGGGATCACGTCCCCCATGGCCCCTCCTCGAAGAGTGACTGAGCTTCTGTCGTTCATACAAGCGTTCGTCGAACGCCCGTACCATTGTGTAGCACGGGACACCGTCCATGTCGAGACACGCTCGAACATTCGTTTGAGCCGAGCGCGTTTGTGACCTAGAGTGGGTACCGCACAGGAGAACATTTGTCGGAACGGGAGGGGCACGGGCATGACGGGACGGGACGGGACCAGCGACACGAGAGCCGTCGACACGGCAGCCTCCGGCGTCGCCACGCTGGACACGCCAGCCGACAAGGCGGTCGCTGACGTGCACACGATCTCGCCGACAGACCGCCTCACCGAACGGCAGCGCCTCGTGCTGGACACGATCCGGCAGTCGTTCGAGACGCGGGGCTACCCGCCGTCGATGCGTGAGATCGGCGAGGCCGTCGGGCTGGCCAGTCCGTCGAGCGTCAAGCACCAGCTCCAGATGCTCGAGAAGAAGGGCTTCCTGCGTCGCGACCCCAACCGGCCGCGCGCCATGGAGCTCGTGGAGCCGATGGCCGAGCAGGTCGACAAGCCGACGCGCGGCGAGATCCACTGGCCCGAGCCGCGCCGTAGCGGCCAGGTCCACTGGGGCGGCTCGGTGCCCGACGACGCCAGCACTCCCCCGCCGTCATACGTGCCGCTCGTGGGCCGTATCGCTGCCGGTGGCCCCATCCTTGCCGAGCAGGTCGTCGAGGACGTGTTCCCCCTCCCCCGCCAGCTGGTGGGCGACGGCGAGCTGTTCCTCCTCAAGGTCGCCGGCGACTCGATGGTCGACGCAGCGATCTGCGACGGGGACTGGGTGGTCGTGCGGCAGCAGAACGTCGCGGAGCAGGGCGAGATCGTCGCCGCCATGATCGACGGCGAGGCGACGGTCAAGACGTTCAAGCAGACCGACGGTCACGTCTTCCTGCTGCCGCAGAACCCGGCCTACGAGCCCATCCCGGGTGACGAGGCCCAGATCCTGGGCCGCGTGGTCGCCGTACTGCGCAGCCTCTGACGAGACCGCGAAGTAGAGCGCCTGTCCGCCCTGCGCAACGCTTGGCGTGCGTAGGGCGGACAGGCGCTCTACTTCGCGGTGTCGTCAGAAGCCGAATCGCCTCTGCACGGCCCGCACGCTCTCCGCTGAGGCACGAAGGCCGGCCAGCTCGTCGTAGGACATCGGCACCAGCACGTTGTCCGTGACACCCCGCCGGTCCACGAGCGACGGCACGGACAAGCACACGTCGCTGATGCCGTGGTAGTCCTCCAGCAGCGACGACACCGGCATGATCCGGCCCTCGTCGTTGAGCACCGCCTCGATGATGCGGGTAGCAGCCAGGCCGACGGCGTAGTTGGTCGCCCCCTTGCCGGAGATGATCCGGTACGCCGAGTCGACCACCTCGTGGTGCACCTCCGTACGCACCGCCGCGTCGAGCGGCGGGTTGCCGCCCAGCGGCTCCCAGTCGAGCAGCGGCACGCCGCCGATCGACGCCGAGCTCCACAGCGCGATCTCCGAGTCGCCGTGCTCTCCGGCGATGTACGCGTGCACGTTCCCCACCGCCACGCCACAGCGTTCCGCGAGCACCACACGCAGCCGGGAGGAGTCAAGGACCGTGCCGCTGCCGAACATCCGCTCCCGCGGCAGGCCGGAAATCTTGAGCGCCGCGTAGGTCACGACGTCGACCGGGTTGGTCACCAAGACGTACGTGGCGTCCGGCGCGACCTCGACGAGGCCGGGCAGGATGTCGCGCATCAGCCCGATGGTCCCCTCGGCGAGGTCGATCCGGGTCTGCCCGGGCTTCTGCTTCGCCCCCGCGGTCACGACGACGACGTCGGCGTCCGCGCACACTGCGACGTCGTCGGAGCCGATCACCTGCGCCTGGGGCGTGAACATGAGGCCGTGCTGGAGGTCGAGCACCTCCGCCTCGACCTTCGCCCGGTTCACGTCATGCAGGGCGATGGTCCGCGCCGCGCCCCGCGCGAGTGCGGCGAAGGCCAGCGTCGAGCCCACCGCGCCCGCACCCACCACGGCGAGCTTGGTGGTGCGAGCGCCGGAGGACCGTGCGGCCGGGGTGTCCGAGAGGGCTGCCATGCCCCCCAGGCTAGGTGTCGAGCCTCGCCAGCGCGGCACGGACCAGCGCAGAGTCGGTGGTCGGCCAGAACCCGGGCATCGAACGGGTCAGGAACGACGCGTAGCGCGCGGTCGCGAGTCGCGGGTCCAGGACTGCCACCACTCCCCTGTCGTCCATGCTCCGCACGAGGCGCCCGGCACCCTGCGCGAGCAGCAGCGCCGCGTGCTGCGCGGACACCGCCATGAACCCGTTGCCGCCCGCCTGCTCCACGGCCTTGGCGCGTGCCGCCTTGACCGGGTCGTCGGGGCGTGGGAACGGGATGCGGTCGATCAGCACGAGCTGGCACGACGGGCCCGGTACGTCCACGCCCTGCCACAGGGACAGCGTGCCGAACAGGCATGCCTCCGGATCCTCGGCGAACTCGCGCACGAGGGTGGGCAGCTGGTCGTCGCCCTGCGCCAGGATCGGGAAGTCCAGCCGCTCCCGCATGGCCTCCGCCGCGGCGTTCGCGGCACGGCGCGAGGAGAAGAGCCCGAGCGTGCGGCCTCCGGCGGCGGTGATCAGCTCGGCGATCTCGTCGAGCTGCGCCTCCGTCGTCGGCTCCCGGCCGGGTGCCGGGAGGTGCCGGGCGATGTACAGGATGCCCTGGCGCGGGTAGTCGAACGGGCTGCCTGCGTCGAGGCCGTGCCACGGCGGGGCGTCCTCGCCCTTGAGGCCGAGCGTGCCGGCCACAGCGTCGAACGTGCCGCCCAGCGCCAGCGTGGCCGACGTGAAGACGCCCGTCGCCTCGCCCAGCAGGTGCATCCGGATCAGGCCGGCCACGTGCAGCGGCGCCGCGTGCAGCCGCGTCACGTTGTCGGCGAACCCGCCCCAGTTGTTGTCCGGGCGCGAGCACCACAGCACGTCGGCGGTCGTGTCCTGGGAGGCCATACGCTCGGCGGTCTCGAACAGCTGAAGCATGGCGCCCTGGGCCATCTTCAGGCCGGGTTCGGGCTGGCCGGGGGCCTGTCCCTTGCCACCGCCCGCCTCCGGCTTCAGCGTGCTCAGCACCTCACGGGCGGCGTCGCGCACCGCGCCGACCGCCATGCGCAGCTCGTCGGGCAGGCCGCTCGGGAACCGTTCGGCGGGCGCGGTCACCAGCAGCGTCCCGAGCGCCTGGGCAGCGGCGTCCAGGGTGTCGGTGTTGGTGCCCGCATGCCGCCGTGCCAGGCGTGCGGCGTTCTCCACCGAGGCCATGGACAGGTCGACGGTCGCCGAGGACGTGACCCGGTCCGTGAGCTCGTGCGCCTCGTCCACCACCACGACGTCGTGCTCCGGCAGGATGCCCGGGCTGCCCGTGGCCGCGATGCCGAGCATCGCGTGGTTGGTCACCACCACGTCGGCCTCCCGGGAGGCGGCCCGTGCCTTGTCGGGAAAGCATTCGGCGAGCATCGGGCACTTGCCGCCCAGACACTCCATGGCGGTGACCGAGACCTGGCGCCACGCCCGGTCCGGCACGCCCGGCACGAGGTCGTCGCGGTCGCCCGACTCCGTCTCGTTCGCCCACTCGTGCAGGCGGCGGACGTGGTCGGCGAGCGTGGCGCCGTCGTCCCTGCGCCGTCCGCGAGCGCCGCCGGACGCCGCCGGCTCCTCGGTGCGCGGGTGGTCCTCGCCGCCGGGCAGGTCGAACAGGGTGGGCTCGTCGGCGGGGTACCCGCCCCCGACCTTGTGCACGCAGAGGTAGTTGTGCCAGCCCTTGAGCAGGGCGATGCGCGGCTCGCGCGGGAGCTGCGGCGTCACGGCCTTGGCCACGAGCGGCAGGTCGCGCGTGATGACCTGGCGCTGGAGGGCCAGCGTCGCCGTCGAGATGATGACCTTGCTGTCGGCGGCGACCGCGTGTCGGACCGCAGGAACCAGGTAGCCGAGCGACTTTCCGGTGCCGGTACCCGCCTGGACGAGCAGGTGCTCACCCTTCTCGATGGCCTCGCCGACGGCCACGGCCATGCGGTGCTGGCCGTCCCTGCGCCCACCGCCGAGCTCACCGACAGCGAGGTCGAGAAGCTCCTCGACATCGGGGATGTCGGTAGTTGCGGGAGGGGCGTCGGGAAGGCTGGTCACACGTTCGATCCTAGGCCGGACCACCGACATGCACCCCATCTCGTCCACAGGTGCCGGCGGGCGGCCGAGGGGTTATCCCTTGACCGCGCCGCCCAGTCCGGCGCCGCTGAGGAACAGGCGCTGGAAGGCGAGGAAGAGGGCGATCGGCAGCACCGTGGAGATCGCGAGCGCCGCGAGGAACACGTCGAGCTCGAGGTACGGGGCGATGGCGGGCAGCCGGACGGAGAGCGGCTGGTGGGCCGGGTCCGGGAGGACCAGGAGCGGCCAGAGGTAGTCCTTCCAGGCGGCGATGACGGCGAACACCGAGACGACGCCGAGGATGGGCTTCGACATCGGCAGCACGATGCTCCACAGCAGCCGGAAGGGTCCGGCGCCGTCGACGCGGGCGGCCTCGAAGATCTCGCGCGGGAGACCGTCGAAGAACCGCTTGACGAGCAGCACGTTGAACGCGCTGGCGCCCATGGGCAGCCAGACCGCCCAGAACGTGTTGAGCAGGCTGATGTGGACTATCGGCACGTCGAGGATGGTCAGGTACAGCGGTACGAGGAGCACGACGGACGGCACGAAGAGCGTCGCGAGCACGAGCCCGAAGATGACGTTGCCGTACCGAGGTCGCAGCACCGACAGCACGTAGCCGCCGGTGGTGGCGACCAGGATCTGGAAGAACCAGGCTCCCAGCGCCACGATGAGCGTGTTGACGAAGTAGTGGTCGATCTCGGCCCGGTTCCACGCCGTGGTGAGGTTGGCCCAGTCGATCCCGGTGGGGAACAGCCCGAGCGGCTCGCGCAGCGTCTCCTGCGTCGGGGTGACGGCGGCCTTCGCGAGCCAGAGGATCGGCCCGAGCCCGACGACGACCAGGGTGACCAGCAGGCCGCCCTGCAGCACGCCGAGGGAGGTCCGGACGCTCGGCCGGCGCCGGTCGTGCGACGAGACGATGCCGCGTTCGATGGTGGCTGCCATGTCAGCTGCTCCAGGGTCGGGTCACGCGGAAGTACACCGCGGAGAGGACGGCCAGGACGCCCGCGAGCATCAGGCTCAGGGCGGTCGCGGCCCCGTAGTTGCCGCCGAGGCTGCTCCCGAACGCGTAGTCGTAGATCAGCATCAGGATGGTGAGGGTCGCGTTGTTGGGCCCGCCCCCGGTGAAGAGGAACGGCTCGAGGAACACCTGTGAGGTGCCGATGATCTGCAGGATCAGCGTGATGAAGAGGACGCCGCGCAGCTGCGGCAGGGTCACGTGCCAGATCTTGCGCCAGACGCCCGCGCCGTCGACCTCCGCGGCCTCGTAGAGCTCGGTCCGCACCCCGACGAGCGCGGCGAGGTAGATGATGACCGTCCCGCCCGCCGCGGCCCAGGTCGCTTCGAGGACCAGGGACGGCATGGCGCTGCCGGCGTCCTGGAGCCAGGGGTACGGGCCGAGCCCTACCCAGCCCGCGATGGTGTTGAACACGCCGGTGTCCGAGGCGTCGTAGAAGAACTTCCACAGCAGCACCGCCACGACGGGCGGCACGACGACGGGCAGATACGCCAGCGCGGAGAAGAGGCCCCGCATCCGCCGCACCTCGCTCATCAGCACCGCGGCGGCCAGCGGCAGCGGGTAGCCGAAGACGAGCGCGAGCAGGGCGAACCACAGCGTGTTCTGGACGGCCTTGCCCAGCAGCGGGTCCTGCAGCACGAACACGAAGTTGTCGAGCCCCACGAACACGGGAGCGGTGACGAGGTTCGTCTCCTGGACGCTCATGACGAGCGCGCGGCCGATCGGGAACCAGGAGAAGACGCCGAACACGAGGATCATCGGCAAGGCGATGATCAGGGTGCTCAGACCGCCTTCGCGCAGCCAGTCCTTGGGCGTGCGCCGCCGGGTGCGGCGGGGGCTGGGACGTGACGGCGGTGGTGGGGCCGGAGCCGCGGCTCGCAGCGGGCTGGAGATGGTCGTCATCGTGGATCCTTCGCTTCGGTGGCCGGGCCGGCCCGCGTCGACGAGCCGGCCCGACCAACGGGAGGTCAGCTGCGGTCGAGCAGGGTCTGGACCTGGGTCTGCGCGTCGGCGAGCAGAGCGTCGATGTCCGCGTTCTCGTCGGTCAGCACCGCCTGGACCACCGGGTCGAGCGCCGCGTACACGTCCTGGGTCGCGACGGCGGGCTCTGGAACGACCGGCTGGTCGAACATCTGCTCCGTCATCGGTGCGAAGTTCTCCAGCGGGACGTTGACGAGGTCCTTGATCCAGCTCTGCTGCTCCTCGTACGTCTCCCGGTCGAAGATCGGCAGGGCCGGGGCGCCGACGGGCTGGTCGGTCTCGGCGAGGACCTCGGCGTCGGCCACGGCGGCCTCCTGGTCGGTCAGCTTGGAGATGTAGTAGAAGTCGATCCACTTCACGGCGGCCGCCTGCTCGGCCTCGGACGCCGCGGAGCTCACCGCGGCGAGCGTGCCGCCGCCGAGCGTGCCGGCGTCGTCGCCCTCCAGGGGCAGCACCGTGACGCCGTACTCGTCCGGGTTCATCTGGTTCTGGGTGAACAGGTTGGGGTAGTTCGCCCCGCCCGAGATGTACATGCCGATCTTCCCGGCGGCGAAGTCCTGGTTGATGGTGCCCCAGTCGTACAGGAAGCTGGAGCCCATCGAGTCGTCCTCCCAGCGCATCTCCTGCAGCATCTCGAGGGCCTGGACCGTGGCGTCGTTGTCGACGGTGGCGGTCGTCTCCTCGCCCTCACCCTCGACGATGCGGCCGCCGAGCGCGTACGTCTCGGTGGTGAGGATCCAGCCGCCCGTGTTGCTCTGGGTCATGTGGGCGTAGCCGGCCTGGCCGGTCTTGTCGGCGATGGCCTTGGCGGCCTCGCGCACCTCGTCCCACGTCGCCGGCGGGTCGTCCGGGTCGAGCCCGGCCTCCTCGAAGAGCGCGCGGTTGTAGTGCAGGCCCTGGTTGTAGGCGGCGATCGGGATGGCCCACATGCCGCCTTCGGCATCCTGTCCCGCCGCCGCGATGGTGGGGTTGAACTGGTCCGCGTACGGCAGCTCGGCCACCAGGTCGCTGACGTCGGCGATCTGCCCGCGCTCGATCAGGGCGCGGCCGTCGGTGAACGGGATGGGGAAGACGTCGGGCAGCGTGCCGCCAGCGAGCTCGGCGGCGAAGGTGGTGCCGGACCAGGTGAATTCCTTCGTCTCCACCTGGATGTCCGGGTTGGCCTCCTCGAACTGCGCGATGCGCTCGTCGAACGCGTCGATCGCCTCCTGCTCGAGACCGGCGTCGATGGAGACCTCGATGGTCACCGGGCCCGTGGGCTCCGCGGCCGGCTCCTCGGACGCGCCGCAGGCCGTGAGGGTTCCCGCGACGGACAGAACGCCCACCAGGGCGATCGCCGCGCGCTTCTGTGCTGACTTCATTGTCACTCCTTGGTCGTGTGCCGCTGGGGCGGCATCTCTGGGGGAAGACGAGTAGGGAAGAAGGGATCAGGACGGCAGGTCGAGCCAGACGGCTGTGTCCGGCCCGATCTCGCCGTCGACGGGGCCGCTCGCCAGGAGCACCGTGGCCCCGGTGGGCAGCGGGACGGGAGCCGTCCCGAGATTGACGACGCACGCGAAGCGGGCGCCGCGGGTGAAGGCGACGACGTCGTCGCCCTGGCTGTCGCCGTCGAGGCCGAGCCACGTGAGCTCCTCGGCGTGCAGCGCCGGGAGGTCGCGCCGCAGGTGCAGCGCACGGCGGTAGAGGCTCAGCATCGAGTCGGGGTCGCCGTCCTGCGCCTCCACGGAGCGGTCGCGCCAGCCGGTGGGCTGGGGCAGCCAGGGCGCCCGGCCGCCGTCCGGCCCGAAGCCGAGGCTCGTGCCGGTCCGGCTCCACGGGAGCGGGACACGGCAGCCGTCCCTGCCGGGGTCGACGCCGTCGGACCGGAAGTGCATGGGGTCCTGGATGAGCTCTCTCGGAACCTCTGCCTCGGGCAGGCCGAGCTCGTCGCCCTGGTAGACGTACAGGGCGCCGGGCAGCGCCGCGACCAGCAGCGCGGCGGCGCGCGCCCGTCGCGTGCCGAGCTCCAGGTCGGACGGCGTGCCGAACCGCTTGGCGGCGAAGTCGAAGGACGAGTCCTCCCGCCCGTACCGGGTGACGGGCCGCGTGACGTCGTGGTTCGACAGCACCCAGGTGGCCGGTGCGCCCACTGGCGCGTGTGCCTCCAGCGTCATCCGGATCGACTCACGCAGCTCCTTCGCGTCCCAGGGGCGGGCCATGAAGTCGAAGTTGAACGCGGTGTGCATCTCGTCGGGGCGCAGGTACTGGGCGAACCGCTCGTGGTCGGCGAGCCATACCTCGCCCACGAGCACGCGCGGCTCGGCGTACGAGTCGGCGACGCGCCGCCAGCCGCGGTAGATGTCGTGGATCTCGTCGCGGTCCAGGTGGGGGTGCTCCCCCGGCCCCGGCGTCTCAGGGACCTCCGGCAGCCCGGGGTCCTTGACGATGAGCGCCGCCGAGTCGATCCGGATGCCGGCCGCGCCCCGGTCGAACCAGAACCGCAGGACGTCCTCGTGCTCCTGCCGGACGTCCGGGTGGTTCCAGTTCAGGTCCGGCTGCTCGGGGGTGAACAGGTGCAGGTACCACTGGCCGGGCGTGCCGTCCGGGTTGGTCGTGCGGGTCCAGGTCTGACCCTGGAAGCTCGAGACCCACCCGGTCGGGATCTGCGCCCCGTCGCTGCCCCCGCCGTCGTGGAACCAGAACCGCTCGCGCTCCGGCGAGCCGGGGCCCGCGGCGAGCGCCGCGCGGAACCACTCGTGCTCCGCGGAGATGTGGTTGGGGACCACGTCGACGATGGTCCGGATACCGAGCTCACGGGCCTCGGCGATCAGCGCCTCGGCGTCGTCCAGGGTGCCGAACGCCGGGTCGATCCGGCGATAGTCCCGTACGTCATAGCCGCCGTCCGCCAGGGGCGAGGCGTACCAGGGCGTGTACCAGATGGCGTCAACGCCCAGGTCCCGCAGGTAGCCCAGCCGCGAGCGGACGCCGGCGAGGTCACCGGTCCCGTCGCCGTTCCCGTCCGCGAAGCTGCGGGGGTAGATCTGGTAGATCACCGCGCTGCGCCACCACTCGGGCCCGGCGGATTGCGGGTCTGCTGCAGGCTCGGACGTCGTCGTCATGCAGTGAACCGTAAGTCACGTGACAACGACTACGCAAGAACTCGACAGTAACCTTATCGATTCGTGACAACCTTCATCGCAGCGGTGGACGCGCGGACCACGAGCTCCGGCTCGAACAGCAGCTCGTCGCGCGGCACGTCGCCGCCGTCGATGAGCGCGGCGAGCAGGTCGACGGCGGCGCGCCCCATCGGCTCGATCGGCTGGCGGACGGTGGTGAGGGCCGGGTCGGTCGAGTTCATCAGCGCCGAGTCGTCGAACCCGACCACCGAGACGTCCGCCGGGCACGACAGCCCGACGCGGCGCACCGCACGGATCGCGCCGAGGGCGAGCGGGTCGCTGGCGCAGACGATCGCGGTGGCGCCCCGTTCGATCAGCCGGTTCGCCGCGGCCTGGCCGCTCTCGAGCGAGTACTGCGAGTGCACCACCAGGCTGTCGTCCAGGTCGAGGTCGTTCCGCTTCGCGAACCGGCGTGCGGCGGCGAGCTTGCGTTCCGACGGGACGTGGTCGGCCGGGCCCAGCAGCAGGCCGATCCGCTGGTGCCCGAGCGATGCGACGTGCCCCATCGCCTGCTCGATCGCCACGAGGTCGTCGGTCGCGACCCGCGGGAAGCCGAGGTCCTCGATCGACGCGTTCATGAGCACCACGGGCAGCCCGAGGTCCTCCAGCCGCCGGTAGTGGGAGTGGTCGGCCTCGCGCTCGGCGTAGAAGCCGCCCGCGAAGATCACGCCGGAGACCTGCTGCTGCAGCAGGAGGTCGATGTACTCGGCCTCGGTGACGCCGCCGGCCGTGCGGGTGCAGAGCACCGGCGTGTACCCCTGCTGGGCTAGCGCGCCGCCGATCACCTCCGCGAACGCGGGAAAGATCGGGTTCACCAGCTCCGGCAGCACCAGCCCGACGAGCTTGCCGCGGCTGCCCCGCAGCTTGGTCGGCCGCTCGTAGCCCAGCACGTCCAGCGCCGTCAGCACCGCGTCCCGGGTGCTCTGGGACACGCCCGGCTTTCCGTTGAGCACACGGCTGACCGTCGCCTCGCTCACGCCGACCTTCTTCGCCACATCCGCTAACCGTCTCGACATGACGTCGATCCTAGTCGCGGATAACGCAAACCGCTTGCAGGGATTGCATACCCCTGCAAGCGGCTTGCGTACACGGCGTCGGACGCCGGCGGTGGATCAGGAGGTGACGGCGACCTGCCGCAGCTCGATGGCGAGCTGCTCGTCCACCCGTCCACGCAGGTGGGTCCCCGCGGCGACGTGCTCGGTCAGGTCGATGTCACCGTGCTCGTGCACGCGGTGCACCAGGTCGCCCCGCTCGTACGGGACCACGAGGTCGATGGCGACGCCCGGGCGCGGCAGCTCGGCGGCGATCCGGGCGCGCAGCTCGGCGATGCCCTCGCCGGAGTGCGCCGAGACGACGGCGGTGTGCCGCTCGCGCCGCTGGATCCGGCCGACGACCGTCGGGTCGGCGATGTCGGCCTTGTTCAGCACCACGATCTCGTGCACCTTGTCGAAGGCCGGGATCTCGGAGAGCACCTCACGCACCGCGGTGATCTGCCCCTCGGGGTCCGGGTGGGACGCGTCGACCACGTGCAGCAGGATGTCGGCGTCGCCGACCTCCTCCAGCGTGGACCGGAACGCCTCGACGAGCTGGGTCGGCAGCCGCCGCACGAACCCGACGGTGTCCGTGAACGTGTAGATGCGGCCGTCCTCGGTCTTGGTACGCCGCACGGTCGGGTCCAGGGTCGCGAACAGCGCGTTCTCGACGAGCACCCCCGCACCGGTCAGCGCGTTCAGCAGCGAGGACTTGCCCGCGTTCGTGTAGCCGGCGATGGCGACCGCGGGGATCGCGTTGCGCTTGCGGCTCAGCCGCTTGGTCTCCCGGGCGGGCTTCATCGCGACGATCTCACGCCGCAGCTTGGCCATCCGGTCACGGATGCGCCGCCGGTCCAGCTCGATCTTGGTCTCACCGGGACCACGTGAGCCCATGCCGGCACCCGCGCCGCCCACCTGGCCACCGGCCTGGCGGGACATCGAGTCACCCCAGCCGCGCAGGCGCGGCAGCAGGTACTCGAGCTGGGCGAGCTCGACCTGGGCCTTGCCCTCACGGGACTTCGCGTGCTGCGCGAAGATGTCCAGGATCAGGGCGGTGCGGTCGATGACCTTGACCTTCACAACGTCCTCCAGCGAACGACGCTGGGACGGGGCGAGCTCGCTGTCGACGATCACGGTGTCGGCACCGGTCGCCAGGACCACCTGGGCCAGCTCCAGGGCCTTGCCGGAGCCGAGATACGTGCCCGGGTCGGGCTTCTGCCGGCGCTGGAGCATGCCGTCCAGCACCTGGGAGCCGGCCGTCTCGGCCAGCGCGGCGAGCTCGCGGAGCGAGATCTCTGCGTCGCGGGCCGCGTGCTCGCCACCCGTGAAGAGGCCGACGAGCACGACCTTCTCCAGGCGCAGCTGCCGGTACTCGACCTCGGTGACGTCCTCGAGCTCGGTCGACAGACCGGCCACGCGGCGCAGCGCGGTCCGCTCCTCGAGCTCCAGCTGGTCGCCGTCGGCCACGGTGTGCACCGTGGCGCCGTCGGCACGTGCGGTCCCCGCCCGAGCGAGAACCCGTGCCACGACATCGTTCGCGATCGCCTGGGCATCAGGCTGGACCTCGCGGAGTTCGGGCGTCTCCTCTGCGGGGAGCTCGGGCTCTGTCGGGGTGTGGGTCATGTACTACCTATCTCTCGATTGTTCTTCCGTCTGTACAACAAGGATCCCACGGCCGAAAGTCCCGCGGCTATGTCTTTCCCGACGGGATGACCAGGGGCCCGGCGTCAGAAGTCCAGCCGCATCACCCGGCGCCGCTTCGTCGGCCGGCTGACCTCCGCCAGGCCCGCCGCCGCGAACGGTCCCGGTGTACCGACGTTGACCTCGCCCCATGCGATCTCCTGGCCGGGGTTCGACACGATCGGGTAGCCCTCGATAGCCCGGGCGCCCCGGTCCCGCGCGTGCTCGACGGCGGCAGCGGCCAGCTCGTACATCAGGCCCTGCTTGCGGTAGCCGACGCGGACGGCGAAGCACGTGACCGTCCACACGCCGTCGTCGTCCTTGTCCTCGTGCCGGCCCGCCCACGGGACCTGGCTGCCGCGGTACCGGACGAACTCGGTGCGGGGCGCGACCGCCACCCAGCCGGCGGGCTCGCCGTCGTCGTACGCGACCAGGGCGCCGGTCGTCGGCGCGTCCGGGCCCGCGTCGAGCTGCTCGCGCAGGTGGTGGCCGCGCTCCTCGACCGAGAGGTACCACCAGGCCCGGTCGCCGAGCCGGATGCGCTGGCACTGGCAGTGGTGGGCGCCGCCCCGCAGACCGAACACGGTCTGCACGTCGTCCCACCGGTCCGGGGTGGCCGGCACGATCTCCATGCCGGAAGGCTGGCACCGGTCACGCCGGGCGGCAAGCGCCTAGGATTACGCGGTGCCCACCGACCACTACTTCACCGCGCAGCCCGCCTCGGACGACGAGCGCCGCACCCGGACCATCCACCTCGCCGGTCGTGAGCTGGAGGTCGAGGTGGCACCGGGGGTCTTCTCGCCCGGCGGGGTCGACAAGGGCACGGCGGTGCTGCTGGGCGAGGTTCCGGCGGCCCCGCCGTCGGGCAACCTGCTCGACCTGGGGTGCGGCTGGGGTCCCATCACCATCTCCCTCGCGCTGGAGGCGCCGCACGCCACCGTGTGGGCGGTCGACGTCAACGAGCGGGCCCTCGACCTGGTGCGACGCAACGCCGAGCGGCTCGGCCTGACCAACGTCCGTGCGGCGCTGCCCGACGACGTGCCGGCGGACCTCGCGTTCGACACGTGCTGGTCCAACCCGCCGATCCGGGTGGGCAAGCAGGCGTTGCACGACCTGCTGACGCGGTGGCTGCCGCGGCTCGCGGACGGCGCCGAGGCGTGGCTGGTGGTGCAGAAGAACCTGGGGTCGGACTCGCTCGCGCGGTGGATCACCGACACGCTCGGCCTGCAGGTCGAGCGGGAGGCGTCGTCCAAGGGGTTCCGCGTCCTGCGGGTCGCGGGCTGACCTGGCGGCCGCCTGTCGACCAACGGGTTACCGGGCGACGTGGCCCGAGTAGACCAGCTCAGCGGGGCCCGCGAGCTCGACGTTGCCGCTCGGCAGGACACGCACCCGCACCTCGCCGCCCGGCACCTCGACGATCCACGTGTCGGGGGCGCCGTCGCCGGACGACCCGGCCTGCCAGGTCCGCACCGCGAGCGCCGCGGCGCACGCGCCGGTGCCGCACGACGGCGTCTCGCCGACCCCGCGCTCGTGCACGCGCATGCGGAGGCGTCCGACGACGCCGTCCGGCCCCTCCTCCTCGCCGAGCGGCACCACGAGCTCGACGTTGGTGCCGTGCGGGGGCGGGGGCGCGACCTCGGGGGCGTGGAAGAGCTCGAGCGAGTCGAGCTCGTCGAGGCTCGCGAGGGCGACGACGGTGTGCGGGTTGCCGAGGTCGACGCTCAGGGCGGGGCGCGGTGCGGTCCAGCCGTGGACGGCGACCGCCGCGTCGTACCCCTCGGCCGCGGCGGACTCGCCGCCGGGCAGGAACCAGGGGCCCATGTCAACGGCGTACCAGCCGCCGGGCTCCTTGGTGACGCGCTTGACGCCGGCGCGGGTGCCGAGGCTGAGCGGCCCGGTGGACAGGTCGGCGAGCCCCTCCTGCTCGGCGAACGCCGCGAAGACGCGCACGCCGTTGCCGCACATCTCGGCGACGGAGCCGTCCGCGTTGCGGTAGTCCATGAACCACTCGGCGGTGGGGTCCTGCGCCAGTACCTCCTGGGCGGCCTCCTCACCGGCGCGGGCGAGCGCGGCGGTCGGGGCGAGCCGGATCACGCCGTCGCCGCCGATGCCGGAGCGACGGTCGGCGAGCCTGCGCACGTCGGCGGGCCCGAGGTCGAGCGTGCCCTCGGGGTCCGCGATCAGCACGAAGTCGTTCTGCGTGCCGTGCCCCTTGGTGAAGGCAAGGGTGCCGGGCGTCGGGGCGGAGGGCACAGGGCTGGTCGCGGGCTGCGTCATGAGCCCAGGCTACGGCGCACGGGTTCGGATCCGGCAACCGGCAGGGTCCCGGCGTCGGCAGCGGCGACGATCGCGAGCGCCTCGTCGAGCAGGTGCGGCGAGGCGACGTCGAGCCAGTGGACGCGCGGATCGCGGCCGAACCAGCCCATCTGCTTGCGGGCGAGCCGGCGGGTGTTCGCGGTGATCGCCTCCCTGGCCTCCGCCTCCGTGAGCTCGCCGCGCCACCAGGCGAGCACCTCGGCGTACCCGACGGCGCGCGCGGCGGTCACACCCAGGCCTGAGCCGGTGCCGCCCTGCTCGGGGCTCGCCAGGGCGCGCACCTCGTCCACGAGGCCCGTGTCCCACATGCGGTCCACGCGCGACGCGACACGGGCGTCGAGCACCTCGCGGGAGCAGTCGAGCCCGATCTGCACGGCGGGCCGTACGTACTCCTGCCGGGGCAGGTTGGCCGTGTACGGGCGGCCGGTGATCTCGATGACCTCCAGCGCGCGCACTATCCGGCGGGTGTTGTGCGGGTCGATGCTCTCCGCCGCCCGCGGGTCGAGGCCTGCGAGCTCGGCGTGCAGGGCGCGGCGGCCCTCGGCCTCGGCGCGCGCCTCGAGCCGCGTCCGGACCTCGGGGTCGGTGCCCGGGAAGTCCATCGCGTCGAGCAGGGCCCGTACGTACAGCCCGGATCCGCCGACGACGACGGCCCGCGCACCTCGCCCGGCGATCGCGTCCAGGTCGGCGCGTCCCGACTCCTGGTAGCGCGCGACGGAGGCGTCCTCTGCGGGGTCCAGCACGTCGAGCTGGTGGTGCGCGATCCCGCGCCGTTCGGCCGGCGGCACCTTGGCGGTCCCGACGTCCATGCCGCGGTAGAGCTGGAACGCGTCGGCGTTGACGATCTCGGCGGGGCCCAGTGCCTGGGCCAGGTCGAGCGCGAGGTCCGACTTTCCGGTGGCGGTGGGACCCACGATCGCTACGACTATCACGCGGTTACCTTACGGGCCGACGCCGACACCGGCCCGCACGCCAGTCCCCGCGCCGGCCCCTCACGCCGGCCCCTCACACCAGGGTGGTCACGCGATAGGACGTCGGCAGGTGGCCGTGCGACTGCTCGAACACCTGGACCTCGGCGTGCCAGGCGTCGGCTCCGGCAGCACGCAGCGCCGCCCGGATCCCGTCGGTGAGCGCCTCGGGACCGTCGTCCAGCCCGCCGGGCACTCCCCCGCCCGCGACGACCAGGCCGGTCGCGCCGCGCAGCAGGTCGGCAACGCCGTCGTCGAGCGACATGCCATCGGCCGGCACCTCCAGCGTCTCGACGTCGGCGGCCCGGTCGCCCAGCACGTCCGCGAGCGCCAGCAGTGCGACGGACGCGCCGGTGCCCGCGGGGGCGCCGTCCGCCCAGGACGCGGCTGTCGAAAGGTCGGGCAACCAGCGGTCGCCGATCCCGGCTCCCGCGAGCGACGGGCGCATCCGTCCGTGGCGGAGCGCGGGTCCGTGGGCAAGGACCAGTGGCAGCCGACCGCCTGCGACGAGCTCCGCGAGGGCGGCCCGGACCGCGCCGCGTACCGCCCTGAGGGGGTCCGCCCTCAGGCCGGGGGCGAGCCCCGGGACGAGCAACGGGGTCGCAGGCAGGATCACGGCACGCACGATCCACGAAACTACACGGTCCGCGCCGTTCCGGCGGCGCACAAGGCCTCTGGACGATTCCACCCCATTTCCCACGTGTCCGACGCAGCGAGAGAAGGGGTTCGGCGGGTACTGTGGGCGGGTGAGGTTCTTCGGGTCACGACGCCGTAACACGGCGGGCGAAGGCGACCGTGCGGCCACCAGCCCGCAACAGCCCGAGCCCAGGGAACTCGACGACGACGAGCTCCGCGCCCAGGTCGAAGGGGTGCTGCTCCGGGAGCTGACGGGCGGTCTCGACGATCCCTCCTCGATCCCTGAGCCCCTGACGCGCGACCGTGTCGTCGAGTGGCTGGGTGAGAACGGGTTCAGCTACTTCGTGGACTCGGAGGGTGACGTCGGCGGGCTCTGGCACGGCTGGCTGTTCTACTTCCTGATGGTCGGCGAGAGCTCCGAGGTGCTCCAGGTGCGCGGGCAGTGGCACCGGGACCTGACCATCGAACGGCTCGAGGAGATCCTCGAGCTCTGCAACGAGTGGAACGCCGAGCGCATCTGGCCCAAGACGTACGTCCGGGTCCGGGACAACGGTGCGGTGCTCGTCTACACCGAGGTCACCGTCGACCTGGAGCACGGCGTCACCGAGGACCAGCTGGACCAGCTCCTGCAGTGCGGCCTGACCACCGGCTCCATGTTCTTCGAGCATCTCGACGAGACGTTCCCCGATCCGCTGAGGTCCGCACCATGAGCCCGCCCATCGGCGGGGGCGGCCGCGGCGCCGGCCGCTGGCTCGCACGGCTGCTGAACCCGCGCCCGCCGGCCGCGCGGCGGTCCTCCGGTGCGCAGGTCCGGACGATCACCAACACCCAGGTCGAGAAGCCCCGGCCGTTGAGCACGCAGCGTGTCGGTGACGACCTCTCGCGGCGCGGTTACCGGTTCCGCATCGACGACGACGGCGACGTCACGGGCACCTGGGACGGCAACCGGTTCTGGTTCCTGCTGCTCGGTGAGCACGACGAGATCCTGCAGGTGCGGGGCCGCTGGGCGGGCACGCTGCCCGCCGGGGCGCGCCTTGCCGTGCTGCAGGCGGCCAACGACTGGAACCGCGAGCGCATCTGGCCGAAGGTCTACACGCGCGAGGAGTCCTCGGGGCTCGCCCTGTACGCCGAGGTGTCGGTGGACTTCGAGCACGGCGCGACCGAGGACCAGCTCGCCCAGACCGTGTCGTGCGGCCTGGTCACGGCCAGCCAGTTCTTCTCGACGGTGGCCTCGCTGGCCCCGCCGTCGGACGAGAAGCCGCCGTCGGACGAGGGCTAGCGCCCGGCCAGGTCCTGCGTCAGCGACGCAGGACCGGCAGGCCCAGCGAGACCGGGCCGGACGCCGCGGGCCTGCCGTGCGAGTGCTCGTCCTCTCCCCCGCCGAGCCGTGCCTTCTCCCGCGCGGCCCAGGCGTCGCCCGAGCGGGTACGCCGCACCGGGAGACCGTCGGTGAGCGGCGAGTCCGCCAGCAGGTGGTGCGGGGCGGCCTTCGTGACGGTCACGGTCACCATGTCGCCGGGGCGCGGCAGCCCCTCGGGGACGACGTCGGCAAGGCGCGGGTCGTCCAGGCTCGCCGGTGCCTGTGTGAGGTCGGTGTCGGCGAGGTAGGCGCCCGGCCTGGCCAGCGCGTCGTGCTGGGGCAGGGCGAAGTGCACCAGGCGGTTGTCCTCGGCACGGCCCGACAGGCGGTGCCGCTCGCCGCTCTTGCGGCCGGAGTCCTCGGCGACGAGCACCTCGAGCGTGCGACCGACCTGCTTCGCGGCCTCCTCGGCGCCGACGCGCTCCTGCAGGGCGAGCAGGCGCTCGAACCGCTCCTGCACGACCTCCTTGGGCAGCTGGCCGTCCATGGTCGCGGCCGGCGTGCCGGGACGCGGCGAGTACTGGAAGCTGAACGCCGAGCTGAACCGCGAGGCCTCGACGACGCGCAGCGTCTCGGCGAAGTCCTCCTCGGTCTCGCCGGGGAAGCCCACGATGATGTCGGTGGTGATCGAGGCGTCAGGCATCACGGCGCGGACACGGTCGAGGATGCCGAGGAACTTCTCCGAACGGTAGGAGCGACGCATCGCGCGCAGGATCCGGTCCGAGCCGGACTGCAGCGGCATGTGCAGCTGGGGCATCACGTTGGGCGTCTCGGCCATGGCGGCGATGACGTCGTCCGTGAACGCGGCGGGGTGCGGGGACGTGAACCGGACCCGCTCCAGGCCCTCGATCCGCCCGCAGGCGCGCAGGAGCTTGGCGAACGCGCCGCGGTCGCCGAACTCGACGCCGTAGCTGTTCACGTTCTGGCCGAGCAGGGTCACCTCGATGGCGCCCGCCGCGACGAGCGCCTCGACCTCGGCCAGGATCTCCCCCGGTCGACGGTCGCGCTCCTTGCCGCGCAGGTGCGGCACTATGCAGAACGTGCACGTGTTGTTGCAGCCCACCGAGATGCTCACCCAGCCGGCGTACACGGACTCGCGCTTGGTCGGCAGCGTGGACGGGAAGACCTGCAGCGACTCCGCGATCTCGACCTGCGCGGCCTCGTTGTGCCGGGCGCGCTCCAGCAGCACCGGCAGGGCGTCGAGGTTGTGGGTGCCGAAGACGACGTCGACCCACGGCGCCTTCGCCACGATGTCACCGCGGTCCTTCTGGGCCAGGCAGCCGCCGACGGCGATCTGCATGCCTGGACGCGTCGCCTTGATGCCGGCGAGCTGGCCGAGGTTCCCGTACAGCTTGTTGGCGGCGTTCTCCCGCACGGCACACGTGTTGATCACCACGACGTCGGCGGAGCTCGCCGCTTCGTCCTCGCTGGAGGCCCGCGTGTAGCCCGCTTCCTCGAGCATCCCGGCCATGTGCTCGGAGTCGTGCACGTTCATCTGGCAGCCCAGCGTGCGCACCATGTAGGTGCGCTGCTCCGGAGCCTCGTCGTGGACGGCTGGATCGGTCCAGCGGTCGGTCGGGGCGGCGTCGGGCAGGGCTGGGGTGAGGGCGGTCGTGGACATCCCGTCGATTTTACGACCCCTGTCGAGTCGCTCCGAACAGGGGTCTTTCAACCTCATAGCGGGCATCTGTTACCGAAACGTTGTGCCCCGATGACCCGTCGACTTGGTCCTTGAAACATCGGATCGTTAGGTTCAAGGGATGGACCAGAGCACCCCGACCACCGGCCAACCGGCGGCCGACGAGACCGTGGACGCTCCGACGTCGGACCGCGTCCTCGGGGCGCCACTCGTAGAGCTGACGCACGTCAACAAGCACTTCGGTGCGCTGCACGTCTTGCAAGACATCGACCTCACCGTCCGCAAGGGCGAGGTGCTGGTCGTGATCGGCCCGTCCGGGTCCGGCAAGTCGACGCTGTGCCGAGCGATCAACCGCCTCGAGACCATCGACGACGGCACCATCTCCGTCGACGGCACGAACCTGCCCGAGGAGGGCAAGGCCCTCGCGCAGCTGCGGGCCGAGGTCGGCATGGTCTTCCAGTCGTTCAACCTGTTCGCGCACAAGACCGTGCTGGACAACGTGACGCTCGGACCGCGCAAGGTGCGCGGCCTGTCGAAGAAGGACGCCGAGGCAGAGGCCATGACCCTGTTGGAGCGGGTGGGCGTGGGCAACCAGGCCCGCAAGATGCCCGCGCAGCTCTCCGGCGGGCAGCAGCAGCGCGTGGCCATCGCCCGGGCCCTGGCGATGAAGCCGAAGGTCATGCTGTTCGACGAGCCGACCTCCGCGCTCGACCCCGAGATGGTCAACGAGGTCCTCGACGTCATGGTGTCGCTCGCCCAGGAGGGCATGACCATGATCGTCGTCACGCACGAGATGGGCTTCGCCCGCAAGGCGGCGCACCGCGTGGTTTTCATGGCGGACGGCCAGATCGTCGAGGAGGCTCCCCCCGAGGAGTTCTTCACGGCGCCCAAGAGCGAGCGTGCCCGCGACTTCCTCTCCAAGATCCTCACCCACTGACTTACCCACCGAACTTCATCGACTGATCCCAGCCACGGGTTCCGTACCGGATCCCGCACTTACCGAAGGGGAATCATGCGCAAGCACACCATGGGGCTGCTGGCAATGGCGGCAGCGACCACTCTTACTCTCTCCGCCTGCAGCGGCGCCGACGTCGGCGGCGAGCCGGGCGGCGAGGACACCGCGAACGGTGGCGGTGGCGACACCATCCGCATCGGCATCAAGTACGACCAGCCGGGCCTGGGCCTCCAGGAGGGCGAGGAGTTCACGGGCTTCGACACCGACGTCGCACGTTACGTCGCGAACGAGCTGGGCTACTCGGAGGATCAGATCGAGTTCGTCGAGACCATCTCGGCCAACCGCGAGACGGCGCTGCAGAACGGCGACGTGGACATGATCTTCGCGACCTACTCGATCAACGACGACCGCAAGGAGCTCATCGACTTCGCCGGACCGTACTTCGTCGCCGGGCAGGACCTGCTGGTCGCCACGGACAACACCGACATCACCGGTCCGGCGGACCTCGAGGGCAAGAACCTCTGCTCGGTCACCGGATCGACGTCGGCCGAGAACATCAAGAACGACTACGCCGAGGGCGTGCAGCTCGTGGAGCGCGGCGGCTATGCCGAGTGCGCGACGGCGCTCGCCTCTGGTGCCGTCGACGCGGTGACCACCGACGACATCATCCTCGCCGGCTTGGCCGCGGCCGAGGAGAACGCCGGCAAGTTCAAGGTCGTCGGCGCGCCCTTCTCCGAGGAGCGGTACGGCGTGGGTCTGCCTGCCGAGAGCACGGAGCGCTGCGAGGAGATCAACACCGCGATCACCAAGATGATCGACGACGGCACGTGGGAAGAGCTCGTCGCCAAGAACACCGAGGGCACCGGCTACACCCCGAACGCGGACCTCAACCCGCCGGAGCCGGACGCCTGCGCGTGACCTGCTGACCGTTTCGTGATCCAGCGTGCTCGACGCCGGGCCGCCCGCTCTCCACGCGGCTGCCGGTCCGGCGTCGGGCACGTCCGGTGTCGTCGCCCCGCGCCGCGACACCCCTGACCAATTCCCTGAAAGGTGACCGTGGACGACTTATTCTCCGGGTTCGCCGAGCTCTTCGCTCAGTACGACGTCCTGGGTGCGTTCTGGGTCAATATCCAGCTCACGTTCTGGGCCGCGCTGCTGTCCCTGGCACTCGGCACCGTGCTCGCACTGATGCGCATCTCCCCGATCGCGTCGCTCCAGTGGGTCGGCACCGCGTACGTGACCATCTTCCGGAACACGCCGCTGACGATCATCCTCACGTTCATGTTCCTGGTGGTGTTCTCGCAGCTGGGGCTCACGCTCTCGGACGACTTCGCGACCACGTTCTTCTGGTTCGCGGTGATCGGCCTGTCCGTCTATCACGCGGCGTTCGTCTGCGAGGCCATCCGGTCCGGCGTGAACACGGTGCCGGTGGGCCAGGCGGAGGCCGCGCGCGCGATCGGGCTCTCGTTCCTGCCCGCAGCACGCATGGTCATCCTTCCGCAGGCCTTCCGCGGAGCCATCGCACCGCTCGGCAACACCCTCATCGCACTG
This sequence comes from Promicromonospora sp. NPDC050249, assembly GCF_040656015.1. Lineage (NCBI taxonomy): Bacteria > Bacillati > Actinomycetota > Actinomycetes > Micrococcales > Promicromonosporaceae > Promicromonospora > Promicromonospora sp. NPDC050249. The sequence goes on from NZ_JBFAKY010000001.1 coordinate 234,664, forward strand.
CTCAAGAACTCGACCGTCGCCGCCGCCGCGTCGGTCGCCACCGAGACGTCGTCACTGATGAGGACCATGATCGAGTTCAGGCCGGACCTCATGGTCGCGATCTTCCTGGTGTTCGCCATCGGTTACGTGATCCTGGTGATCCCGATCGGTGTGGGCACTACCTGGCTCTCCGAACGACTGGCGGTGAAGCGATGAGCGCGTCCGTCCTGTTCGACGCACAAGGGCCCCGCGCCCGGACCGTGTCCCTGGTCGGCAACATCGTGGCAGCCGTCGCGGTGGTCGCCGGGATCGGCTGGGTCATCTCGGTCCTTGCCGCCAAGGGGCAGCTCGAGGCCTCGCTGTGGCAGAACGCCGTCTCCGCCGAGGCCTGGCAGTCCTACTATCTGCCGGGCCTGCAGAACACGCTTCGCTCCGCGCTGTTCGCCACGGTGGGCGCGGTCGCGTTCGGCATCGTCTTCGGCATCGGACGGTTGTCGCGCAACCGTCCGATCCGGTGGCTCTCCGGCGTGGTCGTGGAGTTCTTCCGCGCGGTGCCGGTGCTGCTGATGATGATCTTCTTCTACATGTACTTCTCGGCGCAGGCGCAGTGGATCGTCGACCGGCCGTTCACGGCAGTGGTGGTCGCCCTCGTCCTGTACAACGGCTCGGTCATCGCGGAGCTGGTCAGGGCCGGCGTCGGAAACCTTCCCAAGGGGCAGGGCGAGGCCGGCCTGGCGATCGGCCTCACCCCCGGACAGACGCTCCGCTCGGTCCAGCTTCCGCAGGCTCTCGTCGCCATGCTCCCCGCGATGGTGTCGCAGCTCGTGGTGGTCCTCAAGGACTCGGCGCTCGGCCAGTTCATCCTGTACTCCGAGCTGCTCCGGTCCGCACAGATCCTCTCGTCCAGGGAGCAGAACCCCCTGCAGACGCTGGTCGTCGTGGCGATCGTGTTCATCGTGATCAACTGGCTGCTCACCCTGGTGGCGCACCGACTGGCGAGGCTGCTGTCCAGCCGGACGGCGGGGGCCACGATCGAGGGCACCGGGATCGGCAACCCGACCGCGGTCGGCGGGTTCGTCGGCGGTGGCCCGGGCCCCGGCGCGGGCGCCGGCGGCACCTGACGGTCCGACCGCACCGACGCCGGAGCCGCCCTCAGCACACACGCTGGGGGCGGCTTCGGCGTTCGGTCACCCGGCCAGACCGGCGCGCGACGACATCGGTGGGGGCGGCGCGGTGCAGGGACGTCAGTCCTCGGCGTAGCCGAGGTCGTCCGTGTCCTCGCCCTCTGCGGCGAGCGCCGTCCGGACCAGCTCGAAGGCCAGCCCGGGCGCGTAGCCCTTGCGTGCCAGCGAGCCGACGGCGCGACGGACCCGGACCTCGCGGTCCAGGCTTCGCGTGCGGGTGATCAGCTTGGTGGCCAGCTTGGCGCCGGCCGCCCGCTCGTCGTCGGAGTCGAGCTGGTCCAGGGCCTCGGTGGCGGTGTCCTCGTCGATGCCGCGCCTGCGCAGCTCCGCGGCGATGCCGCGCCGTGCGAGTCCCCGCTCGGCGTGGCGGGTGCGGACGATGGTCTCCGCGTAGGTCGCGTCGTCCACCAGGCCCACCTCGTCGAACCTGTCGAGCACCTGCACGACGACGTCCTCCGGGTAGCCCTTGCGGGCCAGGGACTGCTCCAGCTCGCGCCGGGACCGCTGTGCCGCGGTCAGGGTCTTCAGGACTGCCTCACGGGCCTTCTCGACGGCCTCGTCGCGGCTGATCTCGCCGGACTCCAGGCGCTCCGCGACGGTCTTGCGGGGTGCTCGGTCGGCGTTGTTGCGCCCTCCGCGGCTGCTCGTCCAGCCACCTTCCCGAGCGGCCGGACGGCCCCGACGCTTCCCCACGCCGGGACCATCCGCTGGATCACCGTACTGCACGTCAGAACGGCGCCTTCTCGGCTGCCGCCTCCGCCTTCTCAGCGGTCTTCGACACCGCCGGCTTGGTGGTGGCCTTCGAACGTGCGGTGGTCGACTTGGTGGCCTTCGCCGTGGTCGTCGTCCGGGAGGACGAGCTCGCCGCGGCGACGGTACCCGCAGCCGGTGCGGTATCGGTGGCGGAAGCCGCCGCGGTCGCGCCTGCGCTCTCGACCGCCGGTGCATCGACCTTCGGGCCGACGCCCAGCTTCTCCTTGACGCGCTTCTCGATGTCGTTGGCGAGGTCGGGGTTGTCCCGCAGGAACGAGCGCGCGTTCTCCTTGCCCTGGCCGAGCTGGTCACCCTCATAGGTGAACCACGAGCCCGACTTGCGCACGAAGCCGTGCTCCACGCCCATGTCGATCAGGCCGCCCTCTCGGGAGATGCCGTGGCCGTACAGGATGTCGAACTCGGCCTGCTTGAACGGCGGCGCCATCTTGTTCTTGACGACCTTCACCCGGGTGCGGTTACCGACCGCGTCCGTACCCTCCTTGAGGGTCTCGATACGCCGGATGTCGAGGCGGATCGACGCGTAGAACTTCAGCGCCTTGCCACCGGTGGTGGTCTCGGGCGAGCCGAAGAACACACCGATCTTCTCGCGCAGCTGGTTGATGAAGATCGCGGTCGTGCCGGACTGGCTCAGGGCACCCGTGATCTTGCGCAGGGCCTGCGACATGAGGCGAGCCTGCAGACCCACGTGGCTGTCGCCCATCTCGCCCTCGATCTCGGCCTTGGGCGTCAGCGCGGCCACGGAGTCGATGACGATGATGTCGAGCGCGCCGGAGCGGATCAGCATGTCGGTGATCTCGAGCGCCTGCTCGCCGGTGTCCGGCTGCGAGACCAGAAGGGCGTCGGTGTCGACGCCGAGCTTCTTGGCGTAGTCCGGGTCCAGCGCGTGCTCGGCGTCGATGAAGGCGGCGATGCCGCCCTGGCGCTGCGCACTGGCCACCGCATGCAGCGCGATGGTCGTCTTACCCGAGGACTCGGGACCGTACACCTCGACGACACGACCACGGGGCAGGCCACCTATACCGAGGGCCACGTCGAGGGCGATCGAACCGGTCGGGATCACCTCGATGGGTGCGCGGATCTCGTCGCCGAGGCGCATGACCGAGCCCTTGCCAAAGCTGCGGTCGATCTGGGCGAGGGCCGCTTCGAGGGCCTTGTCGCGATCTGCTGGTGCGGGCATGTGCAACACCTTCGGTTTCGGGGCGCTCTGTGCGCCGGCATGGATGGCTCTGTACGTCGTTGCCGACCGTACGCGGAGCCACTGACACGGACGCCTTCTCCGGCCGCCGCCTGTGGACGACGTTCCGAAATCCGTGCCTGTGGTCGAAGTCTAGCCGAACGCGTGTTCGAGGCAAGGCAGGACACATCGGTGTGTCGCAGGACATCTCGTCGGCGCGGTGACTCCTGGACCGAGCGGCTCCGGGAACTCACCGATCCCGCCTCAGCGGCGGGGCGGCGGCGCCTGCCGGTGCTTGTCGTTGCCCCACCGGTCGGCGTCGGGCACGTCCAGCGCGTCGCACAGCGCGTGCCACACGTCACGCGGTTCGTCGCCGTCCTCGAGCGCGACAGCCGGTGTCCGGCCGTCGAGCGCGGGCAGCACCTGCTCGCGCGCCAGGGCGCGCCCGTAGCCCGGACCGAACACCTCGTCGATCAGCTGCCAGAAATCCCGTTCGCGCACCCGTCAACCCTACGTCTCCCCCTGCGCGCTCGGTGAACTCCGGGCCGGTGTCAGTGGTCAGGGCCAGAATGGGGTGCATGTCAACGCCCGACGACCCGCTCTCCCGGTTCGGACCCGCGACCCGCGCATGGTTCACCGGTGCGTTCGCGCAGCCCACCGCCGCCCAGGCCGGCGCGTGGGACGCCGTCGCGCGCGACCAGCACGCGCTCGTGGTCGCGCCGACCGGGTCGGGCAAGACGCTCGCGGCGTTCCTCTGGTCGATCGACCGGATCATGTCCACTCCCCCGCCCGAGGACCGGGCCCGTCGCTGCCGCGTGCTGTACGTGTCGCCGCTCAAGGCCCTCGCCGCCGACGTGCAGCGCAACCTGCGCTCCCCGCTCACCGGCATCCGGCAGGCCGCGGCAAGGGACGGCGTGGTGGTACCGGACGTCACGGTCGGCATGCGCACCGGCGACACGCCGGCCAACGAGCGGCGCTCGTTCGCGACCCGGCCCCCGGACATCCTCGTCACGACGCCGGAGTCGCTCTTCCTCATCCTCACCTCGGCGGCCCGCGCCGGGCTCGCCGGGGTGGAGACGGTGGTGCTCGACGAGATCCATGCCGTCGCGGGCACCAAGCGTGGCGCGCACCTCGCCCTCAGCCTGGAGCGTCTCGACGCCCTCCTCGAGCGGCCCGCGCAGCGCATCGGGCTGTCCGCGACGGTGCGCCCGGTCGACGTGGTCTCTCGGTTCCTCGGCGGCGGACGGGCCGACGGCTCGGCCCGCGAGGTCGCCGTCGTCCAGCCGCCGTCGCACAAGGAGTGGGCCATCGACGTGGTGGTGCCCGTTCCCGACCTCGCGGACCTCGACAGCGCGCCCGCCACCGGTCCGTCCGACACCGCGACGTCCGGTGACGACGAGATCGACCTCTCGGGCGAGGCCACGCGGCCATTGCGCAGGGCCTCGGTCTGGCCGCACGTCGAGGAGCGTGTGGTCGACCTGGTGGCCGACCACACCTCGACCATCGTCTTCACCAACAACCGGCGGGGCGCCGAGCGCCTGACCGCCCGGATGAACGAGGTGTGGGCGGGACGCCAGGGGCTGGAGGTCGCCGACCCGGCCAGCACCTGGGCCGCGCTCGTGCCGGGCCAGTCGGGCACCAGCGCCGGCCTCCCTGTTCCCGTGCCCGGACGGCGCGGCCTGCCCGAGGCCGTACCCGGCCGGGACACGACCGGAGGCGCTACCGGGCAGGGCGAGATGATCCTGGCGCGCGCCCACCACGGGTCGATGAGCCGCGCGGAGCGCACACGCACCGAGAACGAGCTCAAGGAGGGCCGGCTGCCCGCCGTGGTCGCCACGTCGTCCCTGGAGCTCGGCATCGACATGGGCGCGGTGGACCTGGTGGTCCAGGTCGGAGCACCGCCGTCCGTGGCGAGCGGGCTGCAGCGCATCGGGCGCGCCGGACACCAGGTGGGTGCGGTGTCCAAGGGTGTGGTCTTCCCGCTGTTCCGCGGCGACCTCGTGCCGGCCACCGTCATCGCGCAGCGCATGCGCGCGGGCGAGATCGAGCACATGCACGTCCCCGCCAACCCGCTCGACGTCCTGGCGCAGCAGGTCGTGGCCGCCCTGGCCGTCGACGACTGGGCCGAGGAGGACCTCCTCGCTCTCGTCCGCCGGTCCGCGCCGTTCACGCACCTCGGCGACGCCACCTGGCGGGCCGTGCTCGACATGCTCGCGGGCCGTTACCCCAGCGAGGACTTCGCGGAGCTGCGCGCCCGCATCACCTGGGACCGCGCAACGGGCATGCTGCGCGGCCGGCCCGGAGCCCTGCGCCTCGCCGCCACGAGCGGCGGCACCATCCCGGACAAGGGTGCCTACGGCGTCTTCCTCGCCACGGACGCGCCGGACGGCGGAGCCCCTGGCGACGCCCTCACCGACACGGTGACCGGCGGCGGCGCCCGCATGCGCGGCGGCAAGCGGGTCGGCGAGCTGGACGAGGAGATGGTCTACGAGTCCAGGGTCGGCGACACGTTCACGCTCGGGTCGAGCACCTGGCGCATCCAGGAGATCACCACCGACCGGGTGCTGGTCACCCCGGCGCCGGGCCTCCCCGGACGTCTGCCGTTCTGGAAGGGAGATGCCCAGGGCCGCCCCGCCGAGCTCGGGCGTGCCGTCGGCGCGTTCGTCCGCGAGGCCGACGCCGCCCTGGCCGCCGACCCCGAGGCCGGGCGCAAGCACCTGCGCGACGGCGGGCTCGACGCCTGGGCGGCGGACAATCTCGCCGCCTACCTCATCGAGCAGCGACAGGGCACCGGACGGGTACCCGACGACCGGACGGTCGTCGTGGAGCGGTTCCGCGACGAGCTCGGCGACTGGCGCGTCGTGATCCACTCGCCGCTGGGCGCCCGGGTCCACGCACCGTGGGCCCTCGTGATCTCTGCCCGTCTCCGGGCACGGTTCGGTCTCGACGTCGCCGCGATGCACTCCGACGACGGGATAGTGCTGCGGCTGCCCGACTCCGGCGGCGGCTGGGACGGCGACACGTGGGACATGGGCGCGGCCGGTCCGGAGGACGGCGAGTCCGGCACGCGGCCGGAGCACACGCCCGGCCGGGTCACGCTCGAGGACCTGCTCCTGGACCCGGACGAGGTCCTCGGCGCCGTCCGCGACGAGCTGGGCTCGTCGGTGATGTTCGCGGCCCGGTTCCGCGAGGCCGCTGCGCGCGCGCTGCTCCTCCCCCGGCGGCGGCCTGACAAGCGGCAGCCCCTGTGGCAGCAGCGCCAGCGGTCCGCCCAGCTGCTGGAGGTGGCCAGCCAGTTCCCCGACTTCCCGATAGTGCTGGAAGCCGCCCGCGAGTGCCTGCAGGACGACTTCGACGTCGCCGCCCTGGCCGACCTCATGCGCGAGATCGCGGCCGGCGGCGTCCGGGTCGTGGAGGTCACGACGCCGACTCCCTCACCCTTCGCGCAGTCGCTCCTGTTCGGCTACACCGCCCAGTTCCTGTACGACGGCGACGCGCCCTTGGCCGAGCGGCGCGCGGCCGCCCTCTCGCTCGACCCGGAGCTGCTCGCAGAGCTGCTCGGTGAGCAGGGTTCCGCGGACCTGTCCGACCTCCTGGACCCTGGCGCCGTCGAGCGCACGGAGGCCGAGCTGGCCGGGCTCGCACCCGACCGCCAGGCCCGCGACGCCGAGGGGCTGTGGGACCTCCTTCGTCGCACCGGTCCGCATCCGCTCGACGCGCTGGAGGCCCGCACCCGCGAGGAGGCTCGGCACGCGGTGGAGCACTGGCTCGACGAGCTGGAGGCCACCCGCCGCGTGATCCGCATCAGGTTCGCCGGCACGGAGCAGTGGGCGGTCGCGGAGGACGCGGGTCGGCTGCGGGATGCGCTCGGCGTGGCGCTCCCGGTGGGGATCCCGGAGACGTTCACCGAACCGGTGCCCGACCCGCTCGGTGATCTGCTGCGCCGCCACGCCCGCACGCACGGGCCCTTCGGCGCCGGTGCCGTGGCTCAGCGGTTCGGGCTGGGTGTCGCGATCGTCGTGCACGGCCTTTCCCGGCTGGAGGGCGACGGCGTGCTCGCGCGCGGCAGCCTCCGCCCCGGTTCGCTGGGCGGCACCGGCGACGAGTGGTGCGACCCAGGGGTGCTGCGCCTGCTGCGGAGGCGTTCGCTCGCGGTGCTGCGGGCCGAGGTGGAACCCGTGGAGCAGGAGGCGCTCGGCGCCTTCCTGCCCCGCTGGCAGAACGTCTCCACGGGCCTGCTGCGGGGTGCGGACGGCCTGGTGCAGGCGATCGAGCAGCTCGCGGGTGCCGCCGTCCCGGCGTCGGCCCTGGAGACCCTGGTGCTGCCCGCGCGCGTGACCGACTACTCCCCCGCCCTCCTCGACGAGCTGACCGTCGCGGGCGAGGTCCTCTGGGCCGGGCACTCCCGCCTGCCTGGCTCGGGCGGCGGGGACGGCCTGGTCTCGCTCCACCTGGCCGACGGCGCCCCGCTCACCCTCCCCGCGCTCGAACCGGTCGAGGAGGAGAGCCTGCTGGACTCCGAGCTGCACCGTGCGGTGCTGGACCTGCTGACCGGTTCCGGCGGCTTCTTCCTGCCCCGCGTCGCCGAGCTCACCGGCGCCGAGCCGGACGCGGTGCTCGACGTGCTGTGGGACCTGGTCTGGGCCGGACAGGTCACGAACGACGGGCTGGGCGCCCTCCGGGAGCGGGTCAGCGGCGCCGGTGCCCACCGAGCGCCGCGGACGGTCCCGCGCGCCCGGCCGGTGCGGCGCTCACGGTTCGCGGTGTCACCCGGGCGGCCTGCGTCGGCCCTCCGGGCGAGTACGTCGGTCCCGGGGGGCGGTGGGCGCTGGGCGGCCCTTCCGATGCGGGAGGCCGACCCGACCGTGCGGGCACACGCACTGACCCAGGTGCTGCTCGAACGGCACGGCGTGCTCACGCGGTCCGGCGCGGCAGCCGAGGGCGTCGGGGCGGGCTACCGCGACGTGTATCGCGTGCTGTCCGGGCTGGAGGAGCGTGCAGCGGTGCGCCGCGGGTACTTCGTCGAGCACCTGGGCGGTTCCCAGTTCGCGCTGCCGGGCGCCGTCGATCGTCTGCGAGTAGACGCGCAGGACCGCACCCGGATCATCGAGGCCGAGCTGGAGGTCGCCGAGCGGACGTCGGCCGTCGCGACCGGCACGGGCGCGAGCAGCACGAGCGGCGCGGTGGTGCTCGCCGCGATGGACCCGGCCAACCCGTACGGGGCCGCGCTCGCCTGGCCTGCGGGGCCGTACGGGCCAGCGGGACCAGCAGGTCCAGCGGCTCAGGACGGCACGGCCGCCGGCCTGCTGGGCGGCGCCAAGGGCGCCGGGTCTGACGGCGGCGTCGGGCTCCTCGTCAGCCCTGTGCTGGACGGCGCTGCGGCGTCGGACGGCAGCCCGGGGAACAAGCACGTCACGGCGCACCGGCCCGGCCGGAAGGCGGGTGCAGTGGTGGTGCTCACCCACGGCGACCTCACGCTCTTCGTGGAGCGGGGCGGGCGCACCGTGCTGTCGTTCAGCCAGAGCCCTGCACGGCTCGCGGTCGCCGCCGACGCGCTGGCCCGTACCGTCCGCGATGGTCGCCTGGGCCGGCTGGTGGTCCAGCGTGTCGACGGCATACCGGCGCTGGAGGCCGCCCGGCACCATCCGGTGGCGCGTGCGCTCGTCGAGGCCGGCTTCGCGGTCACGCCGCGAGGTCTGCGGATCTCGATCCGCTGAGCAGGAAGGCCTGCTCGTCCGTCGGGTGCCCGGTCGACGCACCCGTCGCCGAGCGGGCCGCCTCATCCTCCGCGCTCAGGCTTTCCCGGTCGATGGTGGCAGCGAGCAGGAACAGGAAGCCGATCATGATGATGAAGCCCACGCGTTCGATGAGACCGAACGCAAAGATGCCAGAGTTCGCGAAGAAGACCAGCGACATGTGCACCGCGAGGAACAGCCCGACCACCACGCCCAGGGCGATGGCCGCCGACCGAAGACCCCGCGGGAGGGCGGAGCGGGGCTCCCCGATCGACCGCTCGAGGCTCAGCCCGATCACTGGCAGCACGCAGAACGCCGTCGCGGCGCTCACGCGATGCACGATGGCCGAGAACGACGCGGCAGTGCCTGGCGGGTCGGTCGGGAATGCACCGACCAGAACCATCGCCACGGCGAACACGATCATCGCGACGGCGGGAACCGGGCCGACCGCCAGCCCGCTGCGATACATCCGCACCATGAGGATCAGGCCGAGCACGGCCAGGACCAGGCCGCCGGCCAGGATCAGCTCGCCACCGCCGGGCACGAACGCATACCAGCTGATCGGATCGAGCACCGGGTCGACCGCGGAAGCGCCCACCACGTGCGCCGCCACCATCGGCAGCAGTGCCGTCGCGCCGAACCAGCCGACGGTCCGCATACTGCGGGGGTCTATCTCGGGCACGGACGACAGGTCTGGGTGTATCCCCAGGTCAACAGCAGCGGCGGTCATGAGACTAGGGTCCTGGAGCGGACCCGCGGAAACCATCAGTTTTACCCCTGATCGCGCCCTGATCTTTCTGCGGGCGATCCCTGATACGGCACGGACGGCCATCCGGGCGTAAACCGGACCAGGCCGTGTCGGGTGGGTGATATGTCGGTTGCGCGACGTACCTCGACCCAGGCGCACACTACGCTGAAGCCCCACGACGAGGGGAGCATACGTGCCAGAAGGCGATGTACTGCGCCTCACGGCCGCGCGCCTCACCGCCGCGCTCCGCGGACTGCCGCTCGTCCGCGCGGAGCTGCGCTGGCCGAGCGCCGGAGGGGCCGACCTGACCGGCGCCACCGCGCTGGAGACCAGCGCATACGGCAAGCACCTGTTCACCCGGTTCGACGACGGGCGCACGCTCCACACGCACCTGCGTATGGACGGGTACTGGAGGGTCCACCGCACCGGCTCCCGCGACGCCTCAGCCCGCAACGCCGCCATCCGGGCGGTGCTCGCGACGGAGGCTTGGACCGCCACCGGATGGCACCTCGGGATGCTCGACCTGCTGCGCACCCACGACGAGCAGCGGATCCTCAACGGGCTCGGCCCGGACGTGCTCGGCGCCGACTTTCCCACCACCGGGCTGCCCGACGCCTCGGCACGACTCGTCCGCGAGCCGGACCGGCCGCTGTGTGCCGCCCTGCTGGACCAGCGCACGGTCGCGGGCATCGGCACCATCTGGATGGCGGAGTCGCTGTTCGCGCGGCGTCTGTTCCCGTGGACGACAGCCGGGGCGCTGACCGAGGAAGAGCGCGACGACCTCCTCCGCACCGCGCGCAGGCTCATGGAACGCAGCGTCGCGGTGGGCCGGGCACGGGGCCTTGGCGCCGTCGAGATGCATGCGCACGGCCGGGCGGGCAGGCCGTGCCACCGGTGCGGCACCCCGATCAGCGTCGGCTCGGCGAACGAGAAGCCCTACGAACGCCCTGTGTTCTGGTGCCCCACCTGCCAGGCCCCCGACGCGAGACAGAACTGAGGCCGGGCGCTGATCCGCGCCCGGCCTCAGTTCTGTCTCGCTGTAGCTCTAGCTCGTGCTGATGGCGGCTGGTCAGCCGACAGGTGCCAGGTCCGACTGCGCGACCTCTCGCCGCGCTGCAGTCCGGTCGCCTCCCCTGGCCAGCAGGCCCGCGACGAAGTCCGCCGGGATCGTGTCGGGGATCTGGAATCCTTCGGCCACCGCCACGCGGTCGCTCACCTCACGCAGGACCAAGGACAGCGGCACGTCGAGCGCCTCGCAGATGGAGCCAAGAAGCTCGGACGACGCCTCCTTCTGCCCTCGCTCCACCTCACTGAGGTAACCCAGCGACACTCGCGCCGCCGACGAAACCTCGCGCAGGGTGCGCCCCTGACGCTGCCGCGTGTCACGCAGCACGTCTCCGATTTCTCGCCGTAGTACGACCATCTCGCGCCCCCTCTCAGTGCCTGTCCCTGAACTCACGCCCTGTCCTGCCTGGACCGGACGTGCCTTGCGTGTGGTGCGTGCTCCATGCGTGGAGTTCGTTCTACCGTACCCCGCGCTCGAAGAGTTCCTGCGCCCGCTCCGGGTGGTCGGCCTGTTCATGATCACACCGGGACTAACGCCGTGGATATGAGCCTTGTTCCCGAAGTGCGCCTGCGTCAAGCCCTGTGCAAGATTAAACCAAGAAACTTCACATGTCTGTAACTTCAGGAAACTTCGTGGGGTGTGTCGAATTTTTCACCCGAGGTCTCGCTGACGAGCAGCAACGCCAGATCGAGCACGCCTCGCACGGAGTCAGCGATCACCTTTGACCGGTCACCGTCGAGGTCAAGCCGCTGCACCTCCGACGCTACCGGAGTGCTGACCGCGACGAAAACCACACCCGGCTCTTGACCATCCTGTGGATCTGGTCCAGCGACCCCGGTCGTGGCCAGCCCCACATCGGCGCCCGTGACGGTGCGGATCCCGGCCGCCATCTGGGCGGCCACGGCCTCGTCCACGGCACCCCGCTCGGCGAGCAGGTCGGCGTCCACACCGAGCAGTCCGGCCTTCAGGTCGGTCGCATACGCGACGATGCCGCCACGCAGCACCCTCGACGCGCCGGGTACGGCGACGAGCGCCGCCGTGACCAGGCCGCCGGTCAGCGACTCCGCCACGCCGATGGTCCAGCCCCGTGCGGCTGCCTCCGCCAGCAAACGGGGCGCGGTCATACGATCTGCGTCCTGGCCCGCGCGTCGCGGCGGATCTTCCAGCCCTGGTACACGTACTCGACGCCCGTCACGACGGTCACGACGAACGCCGCCATCAGCACCACCCAGGCGATCACCGTGAACCACTCGAAGCCGTCACGCGGCAGCAGGAACATCGAGATCGCCACGGCCTGCAGCACCGTCTTGAGCTTGCCGCCGCGCGACGCCGGCATCACCTCGTACTTGAGCATGCCCATGCGCATGAACGTGATGCCGAGCTCGCGCACCAGGATGATCACCGGGATCCACCAGGGCACCTCGCCCAGGGGGATCCAGAGCAGGACCAGGGCGGCACCCACGAGCAGCTTGTCCGCGATCGGGTCGAGGAGCTTGCCCAGGTCGGTGATCAGCCCGCGCGACCGGGCGAGGTAGCCGTCCACCTTGTCGGAGACGGCGGCGACCACGAAGATCGCCGTGGCCACGAGCCGCCACGTGGTGTCGTCCCCGCCTTCGACGAGTAGTGCCCAGGCGAAGAACGGGACCATGGCGATGCGAATCATCGTGACGACGTTCGCAATATTCCAGGGCGACGGAGCGTCGTTGACCATTGCTCAAGCCTAACTGCGGTTCACCCGCGGCCCGACCGCCCGGCGCGCGTCACGCTCGCCGCGACGGACCGCCTGCCATAACATCCGCAGGTGAACACCGTCAGCGCCCCGCGGTTCCTGGCCCACGTGGCGCTCTGTACCGCGCTCGTCGCCACCGCCGTCGGCTGCACCCCTGCTACCGACCCGGTCGCGGGTCCCTCCGGCAGCGCGAGCACCACTCCGTCCCCCTCGGCCACGCCGCCGCCACCGCCACCGCCGCAGGACATCGAGCTCACGCTGCTCGCGGCGGGCGACGTCCTGACCCACAAGGCGGTCAACGAGTCCGCGACCGGAGCGGAGGGCATCGACTACTCGCCGCTGCTGTCGGGCATCGATCCCTGGGTCGCCGGCGCCGATCTGGCCCTGTGCCACCTGGAGGTGCCGGTCGCGCCGCCAGGCGTGGCGCCTTCGGGCTATCCGGTGTTCCGCGCGCCCGCCGAGATCGTCCGCGACCTGGGCGAGCAGGGCTGGGACGGTTGTTCGACGGCGTCCAACCACGCGGCCGACGGCGGGTACGACGCCCTCGCGGCGACCCTCGACGCGTTCGACCAGGCCGGGATGGGCCACGTCGGTACGGCGCGCGACGAGCAGGAGTCACGCGGAGCCCAGTTCTACGAGCTCCACCGCGACGGCCGGACCGTCACCGTCGCCCACCTCTCCGCGACGTACGGGCTGAACGGCCTCCAGCCGCCCCGCGGGACCTGGTCGGTGGACATCATCGACCCGGCACGGATCGTCCGGCAGGCCAAGGCGGCGCGGGCCGCTGGCGCGGACCTCGTGGTCGCCAGCCTGCACGACGGCGTCGAGTACGTCACCGAGCCCACAGAGCACCAGCGGGAGGCGACGCAGGCCCTGGCTCGCTCAGGGCAGATCGACCTCGTGATCGGTCACCACGCCCACGTCCCGCAGCCTGTCGAACGCCTGGGAGGCGGCCCGGGAGGCGACGGGATGTGGGTGGCCTACGGCCTGGGCAACCTCCTGTCCAACCAGGGGGCGGACTGCTGCGTGCCGGCCTCGGCGGTCGGCCTGCTGATGGTGGCGGACATCGTGCAGGCTCCGGAGGGGAACACCCGGGTCACCGGTGTCCGCTGGGCGGCGACCACGGTCGACCGCGGGGCGGGCCACCGCCTGCGGAGCACGCGCGACGCCCTCGCACGGCCGGACGGCGCCGTGCTCACGGCCGCCGAGCTCCAGGAGCGCCTCCTGATCGCGCAGGAGGCGGCCGGGGACGGCGCGAAGGAGCAGGACAGGCCGTCCACCTCCACGGGCGAACCGCCGCGCGTGGTCCCGCGCACCCCCTGACCTGATCCGGTCAGCGCAGCGCCTCGGCGCCGTCGTGGTAGTCCGTGGCGACCGGAGGCATGTGGCCGTCGGTGCCGTCGGCGTACTGGTCCGGCGACGCGGCGGACCTGTCGTCCGCGCCGTCGTCCCCCGAGGCCGACTGGTCGAAGACCTGCGCCTGCGGCTCGCCACGGATGAGGGCGAGCGCCGAGGGGAGGTCGTCCGCGGCAACCAGCACGTCGCGCGCCTTGGACCCTTCAGAGGGCCCCACGATCTCGCGGGACTCCAGGAGGTCCATGAGCCGCCCCGCCTTGGCGAAGCCCACGCGGAGCTTGCGCTGCAGCATCGACGTCGAGCCGAACTGCGTGGTGACGACGAGCTCCGTGGCCTGCAGCAGCAGGTCGAGGTCGTCGCCGATGTCGTCGTCCACCTGCTTCTTCGCCGCGGCGGGCGCGGCGACGTCCTCGCGGTACACAGGCTTGAGCTGGCTCTTCACGTGCTCGACGACCTGGTGCACCTCGGACTCGGTGACCCAGGCGCCCTGGACACGCATCGGCTTGGCGGCGCCCATGGGCAGGAACAGCGCGTCACCCTGACCGATGAGCTTCTCGGCGCCCGGCTGGTCGAGCACGACCCGCGAGTCGGTGACCGACGACGTCGCGAACGCGAGCCGCGACGGCACGTTCGCCTTGATGAGCCCGGTGACGACGTCGACGGACGGACGCTGCGTGGCCAGCACGAGGTGGATGCCCGCCGCGCGGGCCAGCTGCGTGATGCGCTGGATCGAGGCCTCGACGTCGCGCGGGGCGACCATCATCAGGTCGGCCAGCTCGTCGACCACGACCAGCAGGTACGGGTACGGCGCGATCTTGCGCTCCGAGCCGGGCAGCGGCTTGACCTTGCCCGCCCGGACGGCGGTGTTGAAGTCGTCGATGTGCTTGAAGCCGAACAGCGCCAGGTCGTCGTACCGGGCGTCCATCTCGCGCACCACCCAGTCGAGGGCCTCCGCGGCCTTCTTGGGGCTGGTGATGATCGGCGTGATGAGGTGCGGGATGCCCTCGTAGACGGTGAGCTCGACGCGTTTGGGGTCCACCAGGATGAGCCGCACCTGCTCGGGCGTGGAGCGCATCAGGATCGACGTGATCATCGAGTTGATGAAGCTCGACTTGCCCGCGCCGGTGGCGCCGGCCACGAGGATGTGCGGCATCTTCGCGAGGTTCGCCACGACGTAGCCGCCCTCGACGTCCTTGCCCACACCCATCACCATGGGGTGCTCGGTGCGCCGCGCGGCGCCCGAGCGCAGCACGTCGCCCAGCACCACGGTCTCGCGGTCCGTGTTCGGGATCTCGATGCCGATGGCGGACTTGCCCGGGATGGGCGACAGGATGCGCACGTCCGCGCTCGCGACCGCGTACGCGATGTTGTTGGAGAGCGACGTGATGCGCTCGACCTTGGTCTTGGCGCCCACCTCGACCTCGTACCGCGTGACCGTCGGCCCGCGGCTGAAGCCGGTGACCTTGGCGTCCACGCCGAACTGCTCGAACACGCCCGTCAGCGACTCGACCACCCGGTCGTTGGCCGCCGACCGTGCCTTGTGCGGCGCTCCCGCGACCAGGAGGTCCTCGTCGGGCAGCAGGTAGACCGTGTCGCCCTCCAGCATGGGCTGCACGCCCCGCGGCATCGGCTCGCCCGCCTGCGGCGGCCTGGGCCCGTCCGACTTGGTGGCGGCCTTGGCGCCTGACGCCGCCCGCTCGCCGTCGGGGCCGAGCACCCCCGGCCCGATGGCCGGAGCGCCGGTGACCTTGCCCGCGGACTCACTGGTCGGGATGCGCTGCGTCATGAGCCTGCCGGCCTTCGCGGCACGCTCGGCGGCCTCCACCTCGGCGGCCTTCTCGAAGGCCTCGTCGCCCACGAACCCGGCGAGGCGCTCCTTCTCGGCGGCGATCTCCTCCTTGCTGCGGCGCTTGCGGCGCTTCGTGGCCCCGGTGGTGCCGTCGTGCCGCGAGACGCCGTCGGCGAGCGAGAGCCCGTCCTCGTCGGTGGCGGCCCCCTCGCGGTGGTTACCGGTCAGCCGGTCGTACATGCCGCGCAGGCGCGCTGGGATCCGGTGCACCGGCGTCGCCGTCACGATGAGGACGCCGAAGAAACCGGCCAGGACGTACAGCGGGATCGCGAACCACTGCGTCAGGCCGGTGACCACCGGCGTCGCGAAGAGGAACCCGATGATGCCGCCCGCGTCCTGCACGGGGGCGAAGCCCGCCGTCGGCGAGGGCAGACCCGCGCTGATGTGCACGAGCGAGCACGTGGCGACCACCAGGAAGCTGAGCCCGATCGCCACCCGGCCGTTCTGCTGGGCGCGCTCCGGGTGGCGCATGACGCGGAAGGCGAGCCAGACGAGCAGCACGGGCAGGGCTACGCCCGCGATGCCGAAGGTGCCGGCGACCACCGCGTGCACACCGTCGCCGAACGGTCCGTCGATGCCCCACCACTCGCGTGCGGCGACGATCACCGCGACCGCGAGCAGGGCGAAGCCGACGCCGTCGCGCCGGTGGTCCGGTTCCAGTTCCTGTCCTCCCTGCTGCTTCTGCGTGCCCTCGTCGGACGGGTCCTGCACCGTCCGCGGCCCGGCGGCGCGGGTGGCGCCACCCACCGCGTGCGCCATCCCCATCCACAGCCCGCGTAGTGCACGGACCGGCCACGGCGGGCGGGACGGACCGGACGCGGCCTTGGCCGCCGGGCGGGCAGCCCCCCGGCGCTGCGCCGGTCGCTTCGACGCGGCAGCCTTGGGCTTGGCGCTCTTCGCGCCCTGCCCGGATCCCTTCCCGGAGCTTCGCCGGGCCGACGTGCGGGTCGCCATGATGTCGCCACCGTAACCGGGGAGCGCGGCCGGGCCCAGGAAGTCCCGCGGTGTGTCCCAGGACCGGGTTCTTGTCCGCTTTGCCGGGATCAGGCTCAGTCGGTATGGCCTGAGCCTGCGGTTCCGCTTCCGGCTCAGCCCAGAAGCAGCCCCACCGCCAGCGTGACGACCCCGGCAGCAAGGACCGCCGCGCCGACCGGGAGCAGCACCACCGCGCGGTTGGGCCTCGTCCGCCCCTCGCCCATCGCGGAGAAGAAGAATCCGGCAGGCATCAGGATCGCCGCGTACAGCACGCCGGTGGCGGCCAGCCAGTGCGCGAACCCCGTCAGGCTCGTCGCCTCGGACAGGAGCAGGCAGAGCAGGCCGAGGATCACGAGCACTCCCGCATGCGCGTGGCCTGCCCGGTAGAAGCTCTTCTGCAGGTCGGTGGTGACCAGCCGGCCGCCGAAGACCTTGAGCAGGAAGAACCCGCCCGACTCGATCCCCACGACGGTCAGCAGCACGATGCCCGCTGTGATGCGGGCCGGATCCGAGAGCTCGAGCACGGCGTCCTCCAGGGACTAGCTGTTCCGGTGTTTCATAACAGTGTTATCAAACAACGTTCGCAAACGGACGTCAAGGCTTCTAGACTCGCGCCATGGCTCGACCACGACTGCACGACGACGCCCTGCGCACCCGCCTGCTCGAGGTCGCCTCGCGGATGATCTCCTCCGACGGCGAGAGCGCCGTGACCGTGCGCAAGGTTGCCGCGGAGGCGGGCACCAGCGCGTCGGCCGTCTATGCGCTCTTCGGCTCACGCGAGGCGCTGGTCGCGGCGGTCAGCGACGAGGGTTTCCGACGCTTCGCCGAGCGCCTCGCCGCCGTCGGCCAGGGCCACGACCCCGCGGCGGACCTGCGCGCCCTCGGCGGCGCGTACCGGAAGTTCGCCCTGGCGGACCCGCACTTCTACCGCGTCATGTTCTACCGCGCGGTGGCACCGGCCGACGGCGGTCCGGCGGCCGCCGTCGAGCGCCCCACCTTCCAGGTGCTGCACGACGCCGTCGCCAGGGCGCTCGACGGCGCGCCGCCCGAGCGCGTGCTGGGCGCTGCCGTCGGGCTGTGGGGGCTGGTGCACGGGCTGGTGTCGCTCGAGCTGGCCGGGCTGCTGCCCGGGGACGAGAGCGCACGCGAGGCGGCGTTCGACCGGGCCGCCGGAACGGTCGGGCCGGCACTGCTCGCGGGCTGACGCCGGTCACGGGTCAGCCGGTCCGGCTGGTCCGGCCGACCTGGCCTGGCTGGCCGGACCGGCCGGCCTGGCCGCTCAGGAGCCGGCGGCCCGCCAGGACTCGACCTCTGCCAGATAGGCGGCGACCCGGTCCGGCGGCAGGAACGACCCCCGGAACGATGCCGCCGCGAGCGCCGCCCGCTGCTCCCGGGTGAGGTCGAAGGCGGCGGTGACGGCGTCGTCGACGTCGTCCACGTAGGCGCCGAAGTACGGCGGGTCATCGGAGTTGATGCTGACGAGCATGCCCGCCTCGATCATCGCGGGCAGCGGGTGCTCGTCCAGGGTGGGGACGGCGCGGAGCCGCACGTTGGAGACGGGGCACACGGTGAACGGGACCTGTTCCGCCACGACGCGGGCGACGAGCTCCGGGTCGTCGACGACTGCGATGCCGTGGTCGATCCGCTCGGCGTGCAGGAGGTCGAGCGCGTCCCGGATGTTCTGGGCGGGCCCTTCCTCCCCCGCGTGCGCGGTGCGGCGCAGGCCGGCTTCCTCCGCGCGCGCGTAGACCGCCTGGAACAGACCTGGCGGGTAGCCGACCTCCGCGTTGTCCAGCCCCACGCCGACGATCGGCGCGTCCGCCGCGAGCAGCCGCTCCAGGACGTCGAGCGCGTCGGCGCTGTCGCGGTCGCGGTGGAACGCGGCGATGAGCAGGGTAGTGATGCCGTACTCGGCCTCGCTGCGCTCGAGGACGCCGGCAATGCCGTCGACGACGGCCTCCAGCGGCACCCCGCGCACCAGGTGCGCCTGCGGGTCGAAGCTGATCTCCGCGTGGCGCACCCCGGCGCGCGCCGCCCGCACCAGGTAGGCGCGGGTCAGGTCGGCGAAGTCGGCCTCGGTGCGGAGCACCGACATGCCCGCCGAGTACAGGTCGAGGAACGACTGCAGGTCCTCGAACTCGTACGCGGCACGCAGGCTCGCCGGGTCCGGATACGGCAGCGCCACGCCGTTGCGTGCGGCGAGCTCGAACGCCAGCTCCGGTTCCAGCGTGCCCTCGATGTGCACGTGCAGCTCTGCGCGAGGAGGTCGCGACGTCGAAGCGGGTGTGGTCATGACGGCAGGTTACGTCCCGTCAGCGCCCCCGATCAGGCGAACCCGGCGGCCTTCTCCTGGGCCGCCGTGGTCTCCCGGACGATCCTTACCCAGTAGACGAACGCCACGGTGAGCGCGACGGCGGCGACGGACCGGACGATGATCTCCACGTCCTGTGCGGACGAGGTGAACACGCGCAGGCCGGACAGCAGCCAGAAGGTCCACCACAGGCCCAGCGCGGCTCGGCGCTGCCCGTCGGGCAGGACCGCGCCGCGGATGTCCCGGACCACCCGGAAGGGGACCCAGAGGTTGGCGACGGGGACCAGCCAGCCGAGCCAGGTCCAGGCCCTGCCGTGCGCGAACCGGGCTCCGGGGTTCCAGGCCTCGGCGAACGAACGGCTGGCCTGGAGCCAGACGCAGGCGGCGACGTAGGCGGCCAGGCCGAACAGGAGCGCCACGGTGGCGCCGTTGGGGTCGATCCGGATGCCCAGGCCGATGTTGAGGCCGAGCGCCTCGCCCCTGCCGCCCGTGACGAACAGGATCGCCAGGCCGGCCAGCTCGACGAAGATCAGGCAGGACGCGGCCACGATCGTCCCGACTGCCAGCCCCGCGGGCGGTTCGGGCAGCGGCTTGCTGGACGTGCGACGACGTGCGGGCGGGTGGGCCCGGTCGACGGGCACTCGCTGCTGCCCGCTGACCGGCGTGTGCGGTCCTGCGTGCTGTCCGGTGCTCGCACCGGCGTAGTGCTGCGGGTACTGGGGTTCGGCGTAGGGGGACTGCGGATGTGCGGGGCTGCCTAGCTGCTCCGGGTGGGGCTGCATGCCTCGCTGGGGGACGGGCTCGCCCCAGGGGGCAGCGCCGTTCTGGTGGGGGGTGCGCGGGTCGGACATCAATGGCCTCCGATGTGTTCCGGCCACCGTACTCACACCGCAATGTCCGATAGCAACCAGTTGCGGGTGAACCAGCGCCCAACTGGCGATTTTATGGATGCAAGGTGGACTTTCGTGGGGCTGTGCGGGCGGTGAGCACGGTCCCGGGCCTTGAGTCCGGTTCAGCGGCGCGCCAGATCGGGGTGCGGCACCTCCCGGTACAGGCGGAGCGACGCGAGCAGCAGCCAGGCGAACCCGACCACCACGGCGAGCCACAGCCCGCCCATCCCGGCAGGGCCGAGCGCGGCCCCGCCGACGAAGCCCGCGAGGACCACGACCCCGGCAGCCCTCGACCAGGCCGCGTGCCCACGCTCACCGTGCCGCGCGAGCCATCCGCCGAGCAGCAGGGCGGCGACCCCGAACGCGATGAACCCGATGCCGCCGAACGCGAAGTGCAGCACGCCGGAGAGGCTCATCGTCGTGGCGCCGTCCTGCCCGGGCGGGAACCCGGGCATCGGGTCCGGCGGGAAGATCGCGCTCGCCACCATGGCGGCGCCATAGACACCCACCCCGATGCCGGTGCCGCGGGCGCCCGCCCGGACCAGCCCGATCCCGGCGACCAGCACCATCACGCCGCTCAGCGCCAGGTTCGTGATCTGCATCCAGCCGCCGTCGCCCAGCATGAGCACGCTCAGCGGGTGCCGCGCGAAGTCGAACCCATCCCGGGTGAACGCCAGGACGAGCCCGACGAGCAGGTAGAACGGCCCCGCGACCACACCCCAGCCGAGCATCGACCGTGTCACCGCGGCCGCCGTGTCGAACTTTCTCTCCTGTGCCATCTCGCCCTCCGGACGTGTCGCGCCGGCGAGGTGCCGACGTCCTCCCCGGTAGACGACGGCGGCAACGGGAACTGAGCGATGCGCACCGATCCGGGCCCGGGGCGTGACCCGAGGCCGACCGCTTCAGGCCTGGGCCGGATCAGTCCGGCCGGGCGACGCGGCCCAGCAGGGTGGCAAGCTGCGCCAGCTCACTCGCCGACAGCGCGGCCAGCGGGGTCTTCTCCAGCACCGTCGAGACCAGCTCGTCGCGGACCTGACGGCCCTTGCCGGTCAGCACCAGCACCCGGGAGCGGCGGTCGTCCGGGTCCACCGCGCGCTCCACCAGCCCCCGGTCGACGAGCTGGTTGCTGATGAAGGTGAGGTTCGGTGCGTTGCAGTAGAGGCGCTCGGCCATCAGCTTCATCGAGGGCGGCGGCTCGTCCGGGTCGATGACCCACAGCGCCTGAAACGTCGCCGGCGTCATCTGGTGCTCGGCCAGCGACTCCCCCAGCAGGTCGTTCGTCCGCATCCAGAGGTCGTGCGTCGCGGCGACCACCGCGGTGAGGTCGGGCCTGGTCATGCCCACATCCTACCGATACTTCGAGGCTCGAAGGAATCGTGCTACGTTCAGCGCCCCGATACTTCGAGTCTCGAAACAATGGAGGACCTTGTGAGCGACGACTACCGCGGCGTCACCGCCCTCGTCACCGGCGCGTCGAAGGGGCTCGGGCGGGCTTACGCGCTGGAGCTGGCACTCCGGGGAGCCCGCGTGATCCTGCTGGCCCGGTCGGAGGCAGACCTCCGGGCGGTTGCCGCCCAGATCCGCGAACGGCACGCAGGCATCGATACCGAGGTGATCACCGGCGACCTCGCCGCACCCGACGGCCCCGAACGAGTTCTGCGCGAGCTGCGCGACCGCGGCCTGACCATCGACCTGCTGCTCAACAACGCCGGTGCGGGCAGCGTGGGCCCGTTCCTCGGCCGACCGCTCGGGCCGCAGCTGAGCACCGTCGGGCTGAACATCAGCGGTCTGCTCACGCTGACCCACACGATCGGGGCCGAGATGGTCGCGCGCGGGTCGGGCGGCATCATCAACGTCTCGTCGACCGCGGCCTTCCAGCCCATGCCCTACCAGGCCAGCTACGCGGCGACGAAGGCGTTCGTGCTCTCCTTCACCGAGGCACTGGCCGAGGAGCTGCGTGGCACCGGCGTGCACGTCATGGCGGCGCACCCCGGCGCCGTCGCCACCGGTTTCTTCGACGGCACCACGGCCAGCATCGACGAACGGCTGGCCGATGCCCCGGCCGCCGTCGCGACCCGCACCCTGGACGACTACGCCCGGCGGCGCGCGGTCTCCTATCCGGGCCGCGCCGTGACCCGGGCGATGACCTGGCCGGCACGCCTGCTGCCGCGCACGCTCGTCCCGCGCCTGACCGGCGGGCTCAACCGCCGGCTGCGCCTGCACGAGGTGGCCGACGCCGCCTAGCCGACGGCCGTGTCACCGTTCGGTGCCGAACCTGACGCAAGGGCCAGCTGGCCACGGCGGACACGCATCACGATCGCCGTCCACGCCCAGCACGCGAACAGCCCCAGGACCGCGCTGGCGATGTACTGCTCGCTCATCAGGAGCACGTCGTCCTCGAGCACGCCGATCCCGGCGAGTCCTCCCAGCCGATCCACGGCAGTAAAGGAGAGCACCAGCATGAGGAGCCAGCAGCCCCACCACGGGAACACGTACCAGGCGACGCGTCTGCGCAGCGTCGCCCGCCAGACGTCGGACACCACCCACGCCGGGAACCACAAGGACACCAAGGGAACCACCCAGCCCAGCCATGCCCAGGCGATGGGCAGCGAGAACCATGAACGCGGGTTGTGCACCTCGGCGAACCGGCGGCTCCGGTGCAGCCAGAGCGCCACGACCACGAACGCCGCGACGAGGAACGGGCGTACCGGCAGATTGAAGAGGGCGAACGGGGCGAGAGCCGACTCCTGGTACGTCAGACCCTTGTCGACCGCATCCCGCCAGATCTCCTCGGACGCATCGGCCGCGACGCCGAGGACCGCCAGCCAGGCGACCCAGGTCCAGCCCAGCACGATCACCGCCTCGGCGAGGCCCGTCGGCGGTCGGCGGCCGGGTGCTGCGACTCCGCTCACCTGCGCATCGGTCGACACCGGCCGCGGCGACGGCGGTGCCGGTGGCGGCCCCGGAGGTGCCCACGACCGAGAGTCGGTCACGAGATGAGCTCCTGTTCGGCCGCCGCGATCCGCTCCGCCTGGAAGCGCGTGATGTCCCGGACGATACGGATCCAGAGCGGCAGTGCCACGATCATCGCGACGGTCGAGACCACCTCGACGAGCACGAGCGCATCCGCAACCGCCAGCGTCTGATCCGCCGTCGTGCTGGACGCCATGCGGCCCGCGAGGTTGGACCCGAGGATGAAGACCAGCCAGGCCGCCCACCAGCCGCCGATGCCCGAGACAGGGCCGGACGCCGTCGCCCGTCGGATATCGCGCACCACCTGGTGGGGGAACCAGAGCGAGACGAACGGCACCCACCAGCCCAGCCACACCCAGACCTTGCTGCGCTCGTGGATCCAACCAGGGGTGGCGGCCACGGCAGTGGACCGGCTGCGGTACAGCCAGAGGCACGTCACGATGTACGCGGCGGCCTGCACCGGGAGGGACAGGAGGCCGACGGCGTCATACCCGGTGAACTCGCTGTCGAAGCTGCCGAAGCCCGCCTCACCCGCTCGCCGGAGCGCCTCCGCCGCCTGGGGTGCGAACGCCAGCTCCAAGACCTCGACCGCCGTCCAGACACTCGCCAGGACGATCGCGGCGACTCCCAGTCCGGCCGCGCTGCGCAAGGGCGGCACGTCGTACAGTGGCGCGCCGTACGTGTACTGCACCGGCGGGGGCACGGCGGGCGACGTCGGCCCGGAGGGTGGGGCGTACGGGTCGTGCGTCATGGGGTGGCTCCATAGATGTCCGGGAAACCCGAGCCTTGTCGAGAAGGCGTCAGGCAGCCGCCAACGCTAGCCATCGTTGCCCGATATGCCCCCATCGCCGTGGGGTGATCTTCTCCCGAACCGGCGAGCCCTACACATTGCACGCGACACGCCGACCACGGCATGCAGGCTCGACGAGAACGGGGTTATGTACGTGACCGGGCTGGTCACGCACATAACCCCGTTCTCACCTGCAGCCGGCCGGCCCGGATCAGGCCTCGAGGACCACCGGGACGATCATCGGCTTGCGGCGCAGCCGCGTCGCCACGTAGCGCCCGATGGTGCGGCGCATGATCTGCTGCAGCTGGTGCGTGTCCGTGGCCCCGCCCGCGATCGCGTTTTCCAGCGCCGCGGTGACCTCCGGCATCACCTTGTCGAACACCGAGGCATCCTCGGCCATACCCCGCGCGAGAACCTGCGGGGGTGCCAGCACCTTACCTGTTGCGGTGTCGATGACGGCGAAGACGGACACGAAGCCCTCCTGGCCCAGGACCACACGGTCCTTGAGCTCGGCCTCGGTGATCTCGCCGACCGACGAGCCGTCGACGTACACGTAACCGCACGGCACGGCGCCCACGACGGAGGCCTTGCCGTCCACGAGGTCGACGACTACGCCGTCCTCGGCGAGCACGACGCGGTCGGCCGGCACGCCGGTCTTGACCGCGAGCGCCCCGTTCGCCACCAGGTGGCGCACCTCGCCGTGCACCGGCATGACGTTCTTGGGCTTCAGGATGTTGTAGCAGTACATGAGCTCGCCGGCCGAGGCGTGCCCGGAGACGTGCACCTTGGCGTTGCCGCCGTGCACGACGCGCGCGCCGAGGCGGGTCAGGCCGTTGATGATGCGGAAGACGGCGTTCTCGTTGCCCGGGATGAGCGAGGAGGCGAGGATCACGGTGTCGCCGAACTCGACCTGCACCTTGTGGTCGCCGTTGGCCATGCGGGACAGAGCCGCCATCGGCTCGCCCTGGGAACCGGTCGACATGTAGACGATCTGGTCGTCGGGCACCGAGTCGGCCTTCTTGATGTCGATGAGCACACCCGGCGGGACGTCGAGGTAGCCGAGGTCGGCGGCGATGCCCATGTTGCGCACCATGGAGCGGCCGACGAGGGCCACGCGCCGGCCGTGCGCGTGCGCGGCGTTGAGCACCTGCTGCACGCGGTGCACGTGCGACGAGAACGACGCGACGATGATCCGCTTGTCGGCGTGCGCGAAGACGTCGTCGAGCACGGGCCCGATCTCGGCCTCGGGCGTCACGAAGCCCGGCACCTCCGCGTTGGTGGAGTCCACCATGAAGAGGTCGACGCCCTTCTCGCCGAGGCGGGCGAAGGCGCGCAGGTCGGTGATGCGGCCGTCGAGCGGCAGCTGGTCCATCTTGAAGTCACCCGTGTGCAGCACGGTGCCCGCTGCGGTGGTGACCGCAACGGCGAGCGCGTCCGGGATGGAGTGGTTGACCGCGACGAACTCGCAGTCGAAGATGCCGAGCTGCTCGCGCTGCCCTTCCTTCACCTCGAGGGTGTAGGGCTTGATGCGGTGCTCCTTGAGCTTCGCCTCGATGAAGGCGAGCGTCAGGCGCGAGCCGACCAGCGGGATGTCCCCGCGCAGCCGCAGCAGGTACGGCACGGCGCCGATGTGGTCCTCGTGCCCGTGCGTCAGCACGATCGCCTCGATGTCGTCGAGGCGGTCCTTGATGTAGTCGAAGTCCGGCAGGATCAGGTCCACGCCGGGCTGGTTGTCCTCGGGGAACAGCACGCCGCAGTCGATGACGAGCAGCTTTCCGGCATGCTCCAGGACCGCCATGTTGCGTCCCACCTCGCCCAGGCCGCCGAGGGCGACGATCCGCAGTCCGCCTTCGGGCAGCGCGGGGGGCAGGGACAGTTCGGGGTGAGGATGACTCACGTGGCCTCCAAGGCCTCGTTCCAACAGAAGAGATCTAGTGCCCGACGGCGGAGCTCGCCTCCGCGAGCTCGCTCACCTCGGGCTGGTGCGCGACGGCGCCGTCGCTCAGCAGACCGGCCTCGGCCAGTACCACACGCAGGGCGGCCACCTCGTCGTCCGTCGCGGCGACGTTGGGCAGGCGCAGGAACCGGTTGTCCGTGATGCCGATCGCCTCGACCGCGGCCTTGGCCATGACGGCCTGGGCGCCCGCGCCGTTGAGGGCGTCGATGACGCCGGTCGCCGTGCGGAAGACCTCGACGGCCCCGGCGATGTCGCCGGCGTCGAACCGGCGGACGGTCTCCGCGAAGTGCGCGCCGACCACGTGCGCCGACACGGAGACGATGCCCGCGCCGCCGACGCTCAGGAACGGCAGCAGCAGGCCGTCGTCGCCCGAGTACCACGCCAGCCCGGTCTCCGCGATGAGCTTGGTGGCGGCGTAGACGTCGCCGGTGGCGTCCTTGTTCGCGATGATCCGCGGGTGCTGGGCCAGGCGCCGGTAGGTCTCGGGCGCGATGCGCACCACGGTACGGCCGGGCACGTCGTACAGCATGACGGGCAGGTCCGTCGCGTCCGCGACGGCCACGAAGTGCTGGTACAGGCCCTCCTGGCTGGGCCGCGAGTAGTACGGCGAGACGACGAGCACGCCGTCCGCGCCGGCCTCGGCGGCCTGCTCGGCCATGCGGATCGCGTGCACCGTGTCGTTCGAGCCCGCGCCGGCGACGACGGCCGCGCGGTCGCCCACGGCCTCGACGACCGCGGCGACGAGCTCTTCCTTCTCGGGCGTGTGCGTCACCGGGGACTCGCCTGTGGTGCCGGAGAGGACGAGGCCGTCGTTGCCGTCGTCCACCAGCTTCTTCGCCAGCTTGACCGCTGCCTTGAGGTCCACGGCGCCCTCGGGCGTCATCGGGGTGACCATTGCGGTCAGGACAGCGCCGAACGGGCGCGTCGGGTCAGTGGGAAGAACCATGGCTCTACCGTACCGTTTACCGCCCCGGTCACCGCCGTCGCACGAGCTCCTCCAGCCGGTCGACGGCGGCGGCGACCTCGTCGTTGGTCAGCCGGTGCACGCCGGGCTCCCGGGCCACCTCGGCCAGGCCGGCCGCGTAGACGGCGACCGCGGTCGCGTCGAGGCCCCGGCGGTGGGGCGCGGCGTCCGCGGCGACCCGGTCCGCGACCACGTCGTCGGGCGCCTCCACCAGGACATGGACAAGACGAGCGTCCCCGCGGACGGCGGCGTCCGCGAAGCGTGCCACCTGGTCCGGCCGCGCCACGAGCTGCGGCACCACGACGTCGTGCCCGCCGCGCAGGTGCACGGCCGCCATGGCGAGCCCGAGCGCCCGGGCCGGCCCTGCGGTGTCCCGCGGGTCGCCGCTGATCAGCGACCGGACCCGGTCGATGTCGAGGTCGAGCGTACCGGGGTGCCGTGCCGACCAGGCCGCCGCGACGGCCGACTTGCCGACGCCCGGCAGCCCGTTGAGCAGGATCAGCCGGGCCCTGCCCTCGGCGGCCCGGGTCACCGCTCGACCAGGACGCCGTCCTCGTCCGCATACACGGTGGCACCCGGGCGGAACACGACGCCGCCGATCTCCACGGCCTCGTCCAGCACGCCCGCGCCCGTCTTCGACGACTTGCGAGGGTTGGTGCCGAGCGCCTTGACCCCCAGGCGCAGCCCGCCGATCGCCACGGAGTCGCGGATCGCGCCGTGGATGATCGCGCCGGCCCAGCCGTTCTCGATCGCCGCGGCCGCGATGAGGTCACCCATCAGGGCGCTGCGGAGCGAGCCGCCGCCGTCGACGACCAGCACCGCCCCCTCGCCAGGGGTCTGCGTCACCGCCTTGACCAAGCCGTTGTCGTCGTGGCACCGCACGGTGCGCACCGGGCCGGAGAAGGCGCGCACCCCGCCGAAGTCGCGCAGCTGGACGGGGAGCGAGGCCAGCGCCTCGCCGTGCTCGTCGTACAGGTCGGCCGTCGCGGTCATCGTGGTCCTCTCGTGGATGGGTCTGCGCCAGCACCCTACTCAGTGATTCACCCGGCGCCCGGTTCGTCCTGCCCGGGCGAGCCGTGCACGGACGTGGATACTCGAAGGATGACGGCGACGACGCTCTCACCCGCCTTCGTGGCGCACCTGCCCACCGGCATCCTCGTCGACGGGCACTGGGGCTCCGCCGTGGGCGGCGCCACGTTCGAGGTCGCCGACCCGGCGACCGCCGAGCCCCTTTTCGACGTCTCCGACGCCACGCCCGCCGACGCCGTGCGGGCCCTGGACGCCGCACACGCCGCGGCCCCTGCCTGGCGGGCGGTACCGCCCCGCGAGCGCTCCGAGCTGCTGCGCGCCGTCTTCGCGCGGCTCGTCGCCCGCGCCGACGACATCGCCGCCCTCATCACCGCCGAGGCCGGGAAACCGCTGGCCGAGGCGCGTGCAGAGGTCGTCTACGGTGCCGACTTCCTGCGCTGGTTCGCCGAGCAGGCGGTGCGCGCCGACGGCCTGGTGCGCACGGCGCCGTCTGGCACCAACAAGCAGTACGTGAGCCGCCGGCCCGTGGGACCTTCCCTGCTGATCACGCCCTGGAACTTCCCCATCGCCATGGCGACCCGCAAGATCGCCCCGGCGCTCGCCGCCGGATGCACAGTGGTGATCAAGCCGGCCTCGCTGACCCCGATGACCACGCTGCTGGTCGCCGAGATCATCCGCTCCGAGGCGCAGGCGCGCGGGCTGCCCACCGGCATCGTCAACGTGGTCCCTACCTCGCGGTCGGGGCCGGTCACCGAGCCGCTCTTCGAGGATCCGCGCCTGCGCAAGATCTCCTTCACCGGGTCCACCCGCGTGGGTCAGGTCCTGCTCGCCCAGGCCGCGAAGAACGTGCTGCGCACCTCGATGGAGCTCGGCGGCAACGCGCCGTTCGTCGTCTTCGAGGACGCCGACCTCGACGCCGCGGTCGAGGGCGCGCTGATCGCGAAGCTGCGCAACTCCGGCCAGTCCTGCGTGGCCGCCAACCGCTTCCTCGTGCACGTCACCGTCGCGCGCGAATTCGGCGAGAAGCTCGCCGCGGCGATGGGTGCGAAGGTCACCGGACCGGGCAACCGGCCGGGCACCGAGGTGGGCCCGCTCATCGACGAGGCTGCGGTGGACAAGGTCTCCGGCCTGGTGGACGACGCCGTCGCGCACGGCTCGCAAGTGCTCACCGGCGGCTCGCGGCTCGACGGGCCGGGCCACTTCTTCGAGCCGACAGTGCTCGCAGGGGTCGACGCCGACGCTCCGGTCGTGACCGAGGAGATCTTCGGCCCGGTCGCCCCGATCGTCGCCTTCGGGTCCGACGACGAGGCGGTCGAGCTGGCCAACGGCACCCCGTACGGCCTGGCCGCGTACGCGTACACGACGTCCCTGGCGCGGGCCCAGCGCGCGATGGACGAGATCGAGGCGGGCATGATCGGCATCAACCGCGGCCTGGTGTCCGACGCGAGTGCGCCGTTCGGCGGCGTCAAGGCCTCCGGTCTGGGCCGCGAGGGCGGCGAGGCGGGTATGGAGGAGTACCAGGAGACCGTGTACGTGGCTCTGTAGCTCCGTCCGGCAGACCCGTCCGGCGGGCGGGCGGGGTGCCGCGTACGCCGGACGACGACGTAGCCTCGCTGCGTGAACGTCCTCCCCAGTGATCCGGAGGCCCGCGCCGCCGTCCGCCAGGGCGTGAGCGTCTCGGTCGCGACCGGCCTGTACGGCATCTCGTTCGGCGCCCTCTCGGTCGCCGCCGGGGTCGGCCTCGGCCCGACCATGGCCCTGAGCCTGCTCATGTTCTCCGGCGGCTCGCAGTTCGCCCTGATCGGCGTCATCGGCGCGGCGGGCACCCCCGTCGCGGCGATCGCCACCGCCGCCCTGCTCGGCCTGCGCAACACCCTGTACGGCGCGGTGGTCTCGCCGCTGCTCCAGGTGCGCGGCTGGCGCAGGCTCGCCGCCGCGCACGTCACCATCGACGAGTCGACGGCGGTCGCCGTCGCCCAGCCAGAACCCGCGGCCTCCCGGATCGGGTTCTGGGTCACCGGGGTCGGCGTCTTCGTGCTCTGGAACGTGTTCGTGCTCCTCGGCGCGCTCGCCGGCGACGCACTCGGCGACCCGCGCGCCTGGGGCCTCGACGCGGCGGCGGCCGCCGCGTTCCTGGCCCTGGTGTGGCCGCGGCTCGCACCGCGCCGTGCCCAGCTCGTCGCGGGGCTCGCCGTCGTGGCCACCGCGGCGCTCATCCCCTTCGTCCCGCCGGGCATCCCGGTGCTCGCCGCGGCGGCGGTCGCGATCGTCGTGGGCCTGGTCGCGCCGTCCGGCCCCGGTGCCACAGCTGCCGGGCGGCCCGAGAACCAGACCGACCACCACACCGACCACCACACCGACCGGGAGCCTGCCCGATGACCACCACCGTCCTGTGGATCACCGTGCTGCTGGCGTCCCTGGCCTGCTTCGCCCTCAAGCTGGGCGGGCATCTGATCCCGCGCGGCTGGCTCGCCTCCGAGCGCGTCCAGCGGGTCACCGCGCTCGTCACCGTGGCGCTGCTCGTCTCCCTCGTCGTGGTCCAGGGTTTCGCCGACGGCCGCACCCTGACCGTCGACGCGCGCGTGCCGGCGCTCGCGGTGGCCGCACTGGCGCTCGCCCTGCGCGCGCCCTTCATCCTGGTCGTCGTGCTGGCGGCAGCAACAGCGGCAGGCCTCCGCGCCCTCGGCTGGGGCTGAAGCCTTCCCGATGACCATGCACCTGCTGCCAGGATCGAGCCATGCCTGGCAGCAGGTGCATGGTCATCCTGACGAGCCGCCGGGCAGCTAGGGTGGCTGCGTGGCACTGTTTCGCGAGACCGCCGACGTATCCGTCCGCCCAGCGATCGCCGGCGACGAGGCCGCCGTCACCGACGTGCAGGTCGCCGCGTGGCGCGCCACGGGCGTGCTCGGCGAGGGGGTCATCGACGCGCTCGACGTGCCCGCCATGCGGGCGCGCTGGTCGTCGGCCATCACCTCGCCGCCCGGCCCCGGCTTCGCGGTGTTCGTCGCGCTCGCGGGGCCCGACGTCGTGGGGTTCGCCGCCGTCTCCCCCGGTCAGGTGCTGTCGCTCGAGGTGCTGCCCGAGGCGCAGCGCGCAGGGCACGGGTCCCGCCTGCTCGCGGCCGCCGTCGACCGGCTCCGTTCCGACGGCTCGGAGACCGTGACCACCTGGACCCTGGCGGACGACACCGCGCGTGCCGCCTTCCTGGAGTCCAGCGGGCTCGGCGAGGACGGGCGCAGCCGCACCCTCGCGACAGGGGTCCGCGAGGTCGTCGAACGTCGCTGGTCCGCCACGATCTGACGGCTGCGCCGTCCGGGTCCGCCGCCCTGCACACCACCCTGCCGACTGCCCGGTCCACCGAGCGAATCGCAGGTTTCACGCCCGCGTGACAGTCCCGTGACACGGCCTTGCGACCATCACCTTCATGGGGATACGCACGGAGTACTTCGCCGCACCGAGCGATGAGGTGGCGGCGACGGCACTCCGCACACCGGGCGGGCCGGCCGACCCGGACCAGCGCACCGACCTGCCGCGCTTCGACGCCGTCGCGGTGCCGTCGATGGACCCGTTCGTGATGCTCGGCGGACTCGCCGGCGCGCTGTCCGGCCGGCCGTACGGCGAGGTCACCGCGCACCCGCGACACGGGACGCTGGTCTGCAGCGGAGGCGACGAGGGTCCGTGGATAGTCACCGTCTCGCAGATGCTCGCCGACGACCTCGCGTCCGCCGCACCCGCCCGCCTGGCCCGGGTGGCCCGGGAGTGGCACGCGACCGCCACGCCCGCCGTGCCGCCGCGCCAGCTCGCCGCGGCGCTGCTGCCGCTCGCGGCGCTCGCCGCACGCGCGGCCGACCAGGGGTACGGGCTCTACTGCTGGACGAGCCTCACCGAATGACGAGCCCTCAATGACGAGCACCGAGATGACGATCACCGAGATGACGATCATCGTCCGCACTCCCGGCCGGGACTGCCCCGCGGAGCTCGGGCTCGGCCCGCTCCTTGCCGCGTACCACCTGCGGACCGAGGAGGAGAAGGGCGCCACCGTCACGGACGTGGACGGGCTGCCCGCCCGCTACCGGGCGGAGATCAGCGACCCCCGGTCGGCCTTCGCGGACGACGTCGTCCTGGTCGCGCGCCGCGGCGACCGGTCCGCGGGCTGCGTGGTCGTCACCGCGCCCGTGGCGGGCCGGGTGGAGATCAAACGGCTCTGGACGGTTCCAGAGCTCCGCGGCCACGGCGTCGCCTCGGCACTGGTCGGCGCTGCGCTGAGCCACGCGGCCGCCGTCGGCGTCAGCACTGTCGCGCTCTCGGTCTGGAGCTGGCGCACGGGCGCGCTGGGCCTCTACGAGAGGCTCGGCTTCGCCGTCGTCGACTCGTGGGACGAACGCGACGACCTGGTCTGCATGGAGCGCGCCGTCCGGCCGACGGACAACGTTTGAAAGCAGCGTGACCGGAGGGCCGTGGAGGTGCTTCACTAACCCGGTGATCCGCACCCCCAACCCGCTCTGGCGGACTTTTGTCGAGCTCCGTGGCAACCCTCGCGCTTGCGTGTGGACCGAGCCGCTGTGGGGGCTGTCCATGGCCCTCGTGCTGCCGTACGCGTCGGTGTTCATGCTGGCGCTGGGCCTGCACGACCAGCAGATCGGGTTCCTGGCGACCGTCGCGATGCTCTCCCAGGTCGTCTTCGGGCTGGCCGGCGGGATCATCACCGACCGGCTGGGCCGGCGCGCCACGACCGCGTGGTTCGACGTGATCGCCTGGGTGATCCCGTGCGTGCTGTGGGCGTTCGCGGAGAACTTCTGGTTCTTCCTCGCGGCGTCGCTCGTGAACGGAGCCCTGCAGGTCACGCAGAACTCGTGGGACTGCCTCATGGTCGAGGACGCCGAACGGGGCCAGATCACCCGGATCTACTCGCTGGTCAAGGTAGCGGCCGACTGCTCGGCCCTGTTCGCTCCGCTGGCCGCCATCCTGGTCGCGCAGCTCGGGCTCGAACCCGCAGTGCGCATCCTGTACATCAACGCGGCGGTCGTGATGACCGTGAAGATCATCTGGCTCTACCTGTGGTCGCGGGAGACCCGGCAGGGCCGCGTCCGCATGGCCGCCACCCGCGGGCACAGCATGTGGCGCATGCTGGCCGGGTACCGCGGCGCCTTGGGCCTGCTGCTGCGCTCGCGCGGTTCGCTCCTCGCCCTGGCCGTGGCCGCGCTGACCGCAGCGGTCACGCTCGTCAACGGCACGTTCTGGCAGGTGGTGGTCAGCCAGCACCTGCACGTGCCGGACGCGCTGCTGCCCTTCTTCCCGATGGTCCGCTCGATCCTGTCCGTGGTCTTCTTCTTCACGCTCATCCCGCTCCTGACCACCGCCGTCGACCTCAGGCGCGCCACGCTGTGGGGCTTCGGCGTCCACCTCGCCGGACAGGTGGTGCTGGTCGCCATCCCCGCTGCCGAAGGCGGCGCGACGCCGGCGACGTACGCGTTCCTCGGCCTGTGCCTGCTGCTGGACAGCTTCGGCGCGGGCATGCTGTACATGCTCTCGGAGTCGCTCGTCGCGCTGCACGTGGACCAGGCCGAACGTTCACGGGTGATGGCGCTCCAGCGCACGTGCATCATGCTCGCCGCGGCGCCGTTCGGCTGGATCGCCGGCTGGCTCTCCGGGATCGACCGCACCTATCCGTTCATACTCACGGCGGCTCTGCTCGTCGTCGGGCTCGTGCTGGTGATGGTGCGCTGGGTGCCCACCCACCCGGACGCGGAGACCGACCTGACGCCCGACCCGGCCTGACGCGGGCCGGCCCGCCGTCGCCGGTGTGGCCGGCCCGCGCGCACCCCCACTGTCAGCCGGCCGAGGGCCCCTCGGACGAACCCGTCGCCGCCCGCTGACCGCGCCCGAGGAGGCGCATCACGAGGTAGAGCATGAGCCCGAGGAGCAGCAGCGCGCCGGCCCGCAGCCAGGTCTCGCCCGACTGCTGCGTGAGCAGCAGCACGCAGCTCGCGACCCCGAGCCACGGCACCACGGTGATCACCCGGAAGTGCTCGTGCTCCACGTGGTCCCGGCGCAGCACGAGCACCGCGACGTTGGTGCTGATGAAGACCAGCAGGAGGAGCAGGACCACCGTCTCGGCCAGCGAGGCGAGGTCCCCGGTGAAGACCAGCCCCATGGCGACGAGCGTGGTGACCACTATCGCTACCCACGGCGTGCGGCGACGCGGCAGGACGCGCCCGAGGGCGGCGGGCAGGAGCCGCTGCTCGGCCATCCCGTAGGCGAGCCGGCTCGACATGATCATGGTCAGGAGCGCCCCGTTCGCCACCGCGATCAGGGCGACCAGAGAGAACAGCCACCCGGGCACCGTCCCGGCCCGCTCGACCACCTCGAGCAGCGGCCCGCTGGAGCCGGCCAGCGTCTCGGGGTCCACGACGACGACGGCGGCCAGCCCGACGGCGACGTAGACCGCTCCGGCCGTCATCAGGGCGCCGAACAGGGCACGCGGGTAGACCCGCCGCACGTCCCGGACCTCCTCGACCACGTTGGCCGACGTCTCGAAGCCCACGAACGAGTAGTACGCGAGGATCGCCCCGGAGAGCACCGCGAGCGCGGGCGTGGTGTCGTCGGCGAACCGCGTGACGCGCCCCAGGTCGCCGTCGCCACGGCCGAGCACCACGACCGCGAGGACGACGATCAGGACGAGGCCGCTGACCTCGATGATCGTCATGGCGACGTTCGCGCCCAGCGACTCGCGGATTCCCCGCGCGTTGAGCGCGGCGACGGCGACGAGGAACAGCACCGCCACGAGGCGTTCCGGCGCGTCGACGAAGGTGCCGAAGTAGTCGCCGGCGAACGCCAGGGAGAGTCCCGCCGCGCTGGTGACGCCGGCGGCCAGCATCGAGAACCCGACCAGGAACGAGATCACCGGACGCCGGAAGGCGCGCTCGGCGAACACGGCGGCGCCGCCGGCCCTCGGGTACTTGGTGACCAGCTCGGCGTAGGAGCCCGCGGTGAGCAGGGCGAGGCCGAGTGCCACCAGCAGCGGCAGCCAGACAGGGCCGCCCACCTCGCCGGCCATCACCCCCACCAGGGCGTAGACGCCGGCGCCGAGCACGTCGCCGAGGATGAACAGGTACAGCAGCCGCCCGCTGACGGCACGGGAGAGCCGGGTCTCCGGGTCTGCCTGGCTGGTCGTCGTCATGACCAGAGGCTGACACCTCCGGCGTCTACTCGCAGGGCGCGACGGCGGCTACGGCGCCGGTGGGTACCGCACGGCCCCGAGCGGCGAGCAGCAACCACACCTGCCTATCGTCGTGAGGACGACGCGGGAAGGAGCACACCATGCACATCGGGTACACCCTCATGACCGAGCAGAGCGGACCGCGGGAGCTGCTGCGGTATGCGGTCGCCGCCGAGGAGGCGGGCTTCGACTTCGAGCTCTCCAGCGACCACTTCTCCCCCTGGCTCCCCGAGCAGGGACACGCACCCAACGCGTGGGTGCTCCTGGGGGCGGTGGCCCAGGCGACGAGCCGGGTCGAGCTGATGACGTTCGTGACCTGCCCGACCATGCGGTATCACCCGGCGGTGGTGGCGCAGCAGGCGGCGACGCTCCAGCTCCTGGCCGACGGCCGGTTCACCCTCGGGCTCGGCTCCGGCGAGAACCTCAACGAGCACGTGGTCGGCGAGGGCTGGCCCGCCATCGCCGTCCGGCAGGACATGCTCGAGGAGGCGACGCACATCATCCGCGAGCTGCTCACGGGCGAGCTGGTCACCTGGGAGGGCGAGTACTTCCGGGTCGACTCGGCGCGCCTCTGGGACGTGCCGGACGCCGGGGTCCAGATCGGCGTCGCCCTCTCGGGCGAGCACGGGGTCGAGCGGTTCGCGCCGCTCGCGGACCACCTGGTCCAGGCGATGCCCGACGCCGACGTGGTCAAGGGCTGGAACGACAAGCACCCGGGCGGGTCCCGGATCTTCGGGCAGGTGCCGATCTGCTGGGACCCGGACGAGGACAAGGCGATAGAGCGCGCCCACTCGGAGTTCCGCTGGTTCGGCGGCGGCTGGTCGGTGAACGCGGACCTGCCCACGCCGGCCGGGTTCACCGGGGCCTCGCAGTTCGTGCGGCCGGAGGACGTCGCGTCCTCGATCGCCTGCGGACCGGACCTGGACAAGCTCGCCGAGAGCGCCCGCCCGTTCCTGGACGCCGGGTTCACCGACCTCGCGATAGTGCAGGTGGGCGACCACAACCAGGACCGGTTCCTCGCCGAGGCGGCGGGGCCGCTCGTGGAGCGCCTGCGGGCGCTCTAACGGGCCAGCCCTGCGTTGCGGGCTAGTCCTGGGCGGCCGGGGCGGGCTTGGCGCGGTAGAACCCCGCGGCCTTGCGCAGGGCCTCACGGGCCCGGCGGCGGTCACCCGAGGCGTCGTACGCGAACGCGAGGTGGTACCAGGCGCGCCAGTCCTCCGGCGCGGCCTCGACGGCTGCCCGCCGTGGCTCGAACGCCTCGTCGGCGGCCGCCCGGTCGATGCGCCCGCCGGGTGACCGGGGCAGGTCGTCCGCCGGGAGGTTGCCCTCGGCGAACAAGGTGTCCGCCATCGTCTGTACCGTCGCCGCGAGCCGGTACTCGCGCACGATCAGCCCGATGACCAGCAACGGGATGATCAGCACGGCCAGGCCGATGGCGATCAGCACGGGCTCGCCTGCGCGCACCATCGTGATGCCGCGCCCTGCGATCTGCCAGATGTACAGCGCGAGCAGCGCGGTGACGGCCAGCGTGCCGGGCAGCCCCTTGGGCAGCTTGCGGCCCGACGACGGCCGCGGGTCCGCGGCGGGGCCGTCGCCCCCCGGGTCGCTCACGACAGGTCCAGCACGTGCTCGAGGCCGACCGTCAGCCCCGGGCGGGACACCACCGACCGGATCGCGAGCAGCACGCCGGGCATGAACGAGGACCGGTCGAACGAGTCCTGCCGGATGATCAGCTGCTCCCCTTCGTTGCCGAAGAGGATCTCCTCGTGCGCCACGAGCCCGCGCAGCCGCACGGCGTGCACGCGTACCCCGTCGACGTCGGCTCCGCGAGCCTCCCAGCCCGTCTCGGTCGCGTCGGGCGACGGACCGAGGCCCGCCTCGGCGCGGGCCGCGGCGATCGCCGCGGCCGTGTGCCGGGCGGTGCCGGACGGGGCGTCCACCTTGTTCGGGTGGTGCAGCTCGATGACCTCCGCGGACTCGAAGTACCGGGCCGCCTTCGCGGCGAACGTCATCGCCAGCACGGCCGACAGCCCGAAGTTCGGGGCGATGAGCACGCCGAGCGAACCCGTGCCGCCCGTCCCCCGCGGCGACAGCTCGGCGAGGTGCGCCGCGACGCGGGCCCGCGAGTCGTCGTCCCAGCCGGTGGTGCCGACCACTGCGTGCACCCCGGCGTCGAGCACCGCGTGCACGTTGGCCTCGGTAACGGCCGGGATGGTGAAGTCGACGGCGACGTCGGCCCCGCCGAGCGTCTCGCCGGTGATCGTGTCGCCGTGGTCCAGCCTGGCGACCAGCTCGAGGCCGTCCGCGGCCTCGACGGCCGCACACGCCTGGGTACCCATGCGCCCGGCCGCTCCGAGCACTGCCACCTTGATGTCACTCACGATCTTCCACCCTCTGGTTCTTCGTTGAGTGCTGGGTATTTGTCGAAACTGAGGGCTCAGATCGACAAATATCCAGCACTCAACGGGGTCGTCAGTTGTCGAACGGGCCCACGCGGACGATCGATCTCGGGCGGGCAGCCAGGTCCACCGCCAGCTCCTGGACCTCTGCCGCCGTGACCGCCTGGATGCGCTCGAGCGACTCCTCCAGCGACAGCAGGTCGCCGTACACGAGCTCGGCCTTGCCGAGGCGGCTCATGCGCGACCCGGAATCCTCCAGCCCGAGCACCGTGCCGCCGGACAGCTGCCCGATCGACCGCTTCAGCTCGGACTCGGTGATCCCGTCGTTCGCGAGCTTCTCCAGCTCCTCGACGAGCAGCTCCGTGACCTGGTCCGCCTTGGCGGCGGCACAGCCCGCGTACAGGCCGAACGTGCCGAGGCCGCCGTGCGCGGAGGCGAACGAGTACGTCGAGTACGCCAGGCCCCGCTTCTCGCGGATCTCCTGGAACAGCCTGGACGACATGCCGCCGCCCAGCACAGCGTTCAGCACGGACAGCGCGAAGCGCCGGTCGTCCGTCGCCGCGATACCGGTGGAGCCCACGATGATGTTGGCCTGCTCGACCTGGCGCTTCACGGTCAGCTCGGCGCCAGCCTCCGGCACACCGGTGCGGTCCTCGGTCGTGACCCGGCGGTCGCGCGGCGCGACGGCGGCGTCGAGATCCCACCCGCCGTCGGTCAGCGCCTGGGTCACCTGCTGCACGAGCTTGTCGTGGTCGATGCCGCCAGCGGCCGTGACCACGAGGGTCTCCGGCCGGTAGTTCCAGCGGTAGTGGTCCCAGACGGCGGCGCGCGGGACGGCGTTGATCGTCTCGGGCGTGCCGCCGATCGGGCGGCCCAGCGCGTGGTCGCCCAGGACGACGGCGGAGAACTGCTCGTGCACGACGTCGGTGGGGTCGTCGTCGTTCATCGCGAGCTCTTCGAGGATGACGCCGCGCTCGGTCTCGAGCTCGTCGGCGTCCAGGCGCGCGGAGGTGACCATGTCGGAGATGACGTCGACCGCCATCGGCAGGTCGGAGTCGAGCACCCGCGCGTAGTAGCAGGTGTGCTCCTTGCCGGTGGCCGCGTTCGCCTCACCGCCGACGGCGTCGAACGCCTCGGCGATGTCCATCGCGGACCGCCGTGCGGTCCCCTTGAAGAGCAGGTGCTCCAGGAAGTGCGTCGAGCCGAAGTGGCCGTCGGTCTCGTCCCGCGAGCCGACGCCGATCCACGCACCCACCGTCGCCGAGCGCTGGCCCGGCATGTGCTCGGTGAGTACACGGACACCGCCGGGCAGGACGGAGCGACGAATGGTCGCCCCGTCCTGCCCGGCGGTCAGCTCGGCACCGGGCTCGCCCGTGGGGACGAGCGGCAGGTGCCACGCCATGTCAGGCGTCCGCGGATGCGGTGGCCTCGGTGGCCGGCTCGACGGCGTCGGCCGGAGCCGACTCGTCCTCGTCGGTCACGGCGACCAGCGACAGCTTGCCGCGCGGGTCGATCTCACCGATCTCGACCTGAACCTTCTGGCCGATGGACAGCACGTCGTCGACGTTCTCGACGCGCTTGCCACCCACGAGCTTGCGGATCTGGCTGATGTGCAGCAGACCGTCCTTGCCCGGGGAGAGCGAGATGAAGGCGCCGAACGACGTCGTCTTGACGACGGTTCCGACGAACCGCTCGCCCACCTCGG
Source organism: Promicromonospora sp. NPDC050249 (assembly GCF_040656015.1). Taxonomy (NCBI): domain Bacteria; kingdom Bacillati; phylum Actinomycetota; class Actinomycetes; order Micrococcales; family Promicromonosporaceae; genus Promicromonospora; species Promicromonospora sp. NPDC050249. Next base: position 273,470 of record NZ_JBFAKY010000001.1, read on the forward strand.
GGACGTGCGGGTTGGCGATCGCGTTGATCGCCGCGCGGGCGGCCTCGGCCGAAGGGCCGTCGACAGCACCGATGTACACGGTGCCGTCGTCCTCGATGGAGATGTCCGCGCCCGTCTCCTCCTGGATCTGGTTGATCATCTTGCCCTTCGGCCCGATGACCTCGCCGATCTTGTCGACCGGGACCTTCACGGAGATGACGCGCGGGGCGTTCGGGGACATCTCGTCGGGCGTGTCGATCGCCTCGTCGAGCACCTCGAGGATGGTCAGGCGCGCGTCGCGGGCCTGGCCGAGCGCGGCGCTCAGCACCGACGCGGGGATGCCGTCGAGCTTCGTGTCGAGCTGGATGGCCGTGACGAACTCCTTGGTGCCGGCGACCTTGAAGTCCATGTCGCCGAACGCGTCCTCGGCGCCCAGGATGTCCGTCATCGCGGCGTAGCGGGTCTCGCCGTCCACGGTGTCGGACACGAGGCCCATCGCGATACCGGCGACCGCTGCACGCAGCGGCACACCGGCGTTGAGCAGCGACAGCGTGCTCGCGCACACGGAGCCCATGGAGGTCGAACCGTTGGAGCCGAGAGCCTCGGACACCTGGCGGATCGCGTACGGGAACTCCTCGCGGCTCGGCAGGACCGGCACCAGGGCACGCTCGGCGAGCGCACCGTGGCCGATCTCGCGGCGCTTCGGGCTGCCCACGCGGCCCGTCTCACCGGTCGAGTACGGCGGGAAGTTGTAGTTGTGCATGTAGCGCTTGCGCGTCTCCGGACCGAGCGAGTCGATCTGCTGCTCCATGCGGAGCATGTTCAGCGTGGTGACACCCAGGATCTGGGTCTCGCCGCGCTCGAAGATCGCCGAGCCGTGCACGCGGGGCAGCACCTCGACCTCGGCCGAGAGGGTGCGGATGTCCGCGAGGCCACGGCCGTCGATGCGGACGCCCTCGGTCAGCACGCGCTGGCGGACGAGCTTCTTCTGCAGCGAGCGGTACGCGGCCGACAGCTCCTTCTCGCGGCCGTCGAAGCCCGCCTGCAGGTCGCCCAGCAGGCGGTCCTTGATCTCGTCGAGGCGGTTCTCGCGGTCCTGCTTGTCCGCGATGGCCAGGGCCTCGCGCAGCGGCTCGGTCACGGCTGCCTCGACGGCGGCGAACGCGTCGTCCTGGTAGTCCGGGAACAGCGGGAAGGACTTGGTCTCCTTGCCCGACTGCGCCGCAAGCTGAGCCTGCGCGTCGCACAGAGCCTTGATGAACGGCTTGGCCGCCTCGATGCCCTCGGCGACGACCGTCTCGTTCGGAGCCGCGACGCCCTCGTTCTTGATGAGGTTCCAGGCGTTGTCGGTGGCCTCGGCCTCGATCATGGCGATCGCGACGTCGTCACCCACGACACGGCCGGCGACGACCATGTCGAAGACGGCGCGCTCCTTGTCGGAGTACTTGGGGAACGCAACCCACTGGCCGTCGACCAGCGCGATGCGCACGGCACCGACCGGGCCGTCGAACGGCAGGCCGGAGATCTGGGTCGACGCCGACGCGGCGTTGATCGCCAGGGTGTCGTACGCGTCGTCCGGGTGCAGAGCCATGACCGTGAGGACGATCTGGACCTCGTTACGCAGGCCCTTGACGAACAGGGGGCGCAGCGGGCGGTCGGTCAGGCGGCAGGTCAGGATCGCGTCGGTCGACGGACGACCCTCGCGACGGAAGAACGAGCCGGGGATGCGCCCGGCGGCGTACATCCGCTCCTCGACGTCCACCGTCAGCGGGAAGAAGTCGAACTGGTCCTTGGGGTGCTTGCCGGCCGTCGTGGTCGACAGCAGCATGGTCTCGCCGTCGAGATAGGCGGCGACTGCGCCGGCTGCCTGCTTGGCAAGGCGTCCGGTCTCGAACCGGACGGTACGGGTGCCGAAGCGACCGTTGTCAATGACTGCCTCGGCGAACTGAATCTCGGGACCCTCCACGGGTGCCCTCCTTCTGTTGGGGTGTTCTCTTGGAACGCCCCCGTGCCTGACGGTCATCGATCGAGGCCTACCGAACCGCCGCTCGCCACAGGCGAGGTGTTCGGGAAGCCACTACCGAGGACCGGACGAGGTCACGGGCGGCGCGTTGTTGTCGTACTACAGCATCTCACCAGACCAGCCCGGCCCCCGCAGCGGGGGCCGGGCTGGTGGGCGTCATATCAGCGGCGCAGGCCGAGCTTGTCGACCAGGGCGCGGTAGCGCTCGATGTCGATCCCCTTGAGGTAACCCTGGAGACGACGGCGCTGGCCCACGAGGAGCAGCAGACCACGACGGCTGTGGTGGTCGTGCTTGTGCTCCTTGAGGTGCTCGGTGAGGTCCTTGATGCGCTGCGTGAGGAGCGCGATCTGCACCTCCGGCGAGCCCGAGTCGCCCGGCTTGGTTCCGTACTCGGAAATGATCTGCTGCTTCGTGGCAGTGTCGAGCGGCATGGCTCTCCTTCAGTGTCGTTGCGCGGTGCTCCGGGACTAGTTCACCGGGGCGCTCTCGATCCGCGGCCGTTCAGACGGCAGTACCACATTACCAGTGCCAGGCCTCTCTGCCCGACGGCGGACGCGGTGCCGCGTATGACGCTCGTCTCTGGTCGCGCCTGGTCAGGAGACCGGCAACGCGGTCGGTAGTTTGTCAGGTGATCGGCAGTCCGGACTGCCGATCACCTGACGAACTACCGACCACGCCGGCTCACGCGCCGTCGTGGCCCGCGTACCTGCCCTTGACCTTGCGGAAGACCGGCAGGCCCGCCTGGTCCTGCCCGATCGGGAGCACGCCCGCGAACGCCAGCAGGTCCGGGAGCGTCGTGATGAGACGCCGGTCGTCGAACCGGACGCCGTTCGCCGGCGTCCAGTCGCGGCCGGGCCGTCGCATGAACGACTCGTCGTCCAGCCGCAGCAGGTACAGGAACGTCTCCACGAGGACGCGGCTGCCGACCTCACCCAGGAAGTTGCCGTTGCCCTGGACCTCGGCCTCCTTGAGGACGTAGTACCACAGGGGCGTGCCGTCCAGGTCGTCGAGCGCGGCCACCAGCTCGGGCGACGCGTTCTGCCGGAGCTGCTCCGGCGTCAGCGGCCGGACCCGGAGCTCCTTGGCCACCGCCTCGCCCGTCGGGATCGCCAGCATGTACCCGCGCAGCAGGTTGCGCTGCGCGAGGTGCTTCAGCAGCGCCCGCACCGGGCCGGCGGCGGCGTTGCCCTCGTTCAGCAGGTCACCCAGGCCGTCCGCCAGGAACGGGTCGATCTTGCGGGCCTTGCGGAACGCGGCCGCGTCACCCTTGTCGGTGAACCGCGCCCACTCGATGGGCCAGTTCGACGGCAGCGCGGGCAGCGGGTTCTCGGGGCTCGGCGACAGACCCCCGTTGCCCGTGAACTGGAAGAGCTGGTCCAGCGTCGCCGTCCCGCCGGGACCGTTCCGCGTGAAGTTGACGTTGTAGTCGTAGGTGCCGCGCACCATCGAGTGTCCGAACCGGAACGCCGCCACCGCGAACTCCAGCGGCATCGACACGCGGCGCGCGGGCCGGAACAGCCTCGGTCCGTCGCGAGCACCGCGTCCAGCACACCGGGCTTGGTGAGCGTGCGCAGATAGTCGTGCACGACCAGCCACTGGTAGTGGTACCGGACGAGCTGCTGCGCCCGGTCGAACAGCTCGCGCTGCGTCGTCGCCGACCACGGCTCGTGCCGCGCCACCCAGTCGACGGTGGCGTTGTGGAACCGGATCATCGCGACGTGGAACTGCGCGACGACCAGGTTCTCGTCGTTGCGGCTGTCCGGGATCAGCGGCATGCGCTCGCTGCCCGGCTCGGTGCTGCGCGGCAGGTCGCGCTGCGGGTCGTCGCCGGGCGCCACGAGCGAGAACGGCCCGAGCGGTTCGGTGGAGACCCTGCCGAGCCGCAGCTTGGCCGAGTTCGGCACGTACGCCGCCTCGCTGCGGGTGGTGCCGCGGTCCTTCTCACCCTCGAACCGCGGGCCGGAGCCGTACAGGCTGTCGAGGTCGAGCAGCGGGACACGCCCGTTGTGGAGGCTGCGCACGACGGTCTTCGGCCGGAACACGCGGAACGGGTCGCTGACGACGTCGCCGAGCGCCTTGTCGCCGCCCGGGCCGGAGCCGTCGTCAGGCCCGTTCGTGTTCAGGGTGATGTCGTGGTCGATGAACTGGCCCCAGTACGTGTAGACGGCGGGGACCGTCGCGTCGAGCGGCCCGGGTGCGGCGGCGGGCTCGATCATGGCGGCGCCCAGCCGCAGCAGGGCGTCCCGGGTCTCGTTCAGGCGACCACCACCCACGGGCAGGTGCCCCTCCGGGTAGCTCCCGGCCAGGCCGCTCAGCAGGTAGTCGAACGACGTCGTCGCGTCGAAGCGGTCCTCGCGCAGGTCGCGCCGCACGGCCGCTTCCGTGCGTGGCATGAGGGTCGCCGTGCTCTCGTGCGGCTCGGCCGTGTCGTCGGGGTCGGCGGGCACGAACACGCCACCGTGCCCGATCCGCCGCACCGTGCGGCCGGCCGGCGTCTGCGCCAGGTCGACCGCCTCGTGGGGGGCGTGGTTCGGTTCGCCCTGAGGCGGCGCCTCAGTGGTCTGGGCCATGGGTCTCTCCTTCTCTAGGGGTGAAGGCCTTCACCAAGTCAGAGAGCACCACAGCCCGGTCAGTGACGTATTCGGCCAGAACCGAATCAGGCGGTCCGCTTGACGTGCGCCGCCCACAGCACCGCGCCGGCCGCGAACAGCACCTGCACGGCGACCACCGACGGCGCCACGACCCCGGAGACGGCCACCCACGCGAGCGGGAGCGTGCCCAGCACCGCCAGGTCCAGTCCCTTGAACTGGTGCAGCACCAGCCCGGTCGGCACACCGCCAGCGGGCGTCGCGATCATCGGCACGTCCCACGGCACCGGCCCGCGGTAGGCGGTCCGTACGGCGGCGGCCCCGAGCACCACGGCCGCAGGCACCGCCATCGCCAGCCACTGCCCGCCCCCGACCGTCGCGGCGACCGCCAGCAGCACCACCGCCGCCGTCAGCACCGGCCACGCGGTGCGCACGGCCCGGGTGGCGCGGGCACCCAGCGGTACCAGCGAGTCCAGCCGGGGGTTCTCCCCCGCCGCCCGCGGCCCGACGGCGCCCGCGAGCGCCCCCGCGTACCCGACGCACGCGAGGACCGCCCAGAGCCCTATCCCGTCCGCCAGCACGGGCACCTGGACGGCGACGGCTCCGGTGGCGGCGAGCGCGACCAGCCCGGCCAGCGCGGCGGGCGAGCGGGCCAGAAGGGTGGCGTCGGCGGCGAGCAGCGCGCCGGCCGGGCCGCGTGCCGTACCGGGCAGCCAGGGCAGCACGCGCGACGCCGTCGGGCCGCCGCTGAGGAGCGCGCGGCTCATGCCGCCGCTGTCGAGCGAGAGCAGGGCTGCCGAGGCCTGCATCGCGGCCGACGCGCGGGCGCGCAGCTCGCCGGCCCGGAGCCGGTCCAGTCGAGTGGCCCAGACCGCGAGCGCCGCACCGCCCACGACGACCACTGCCGCGAGCACGGGCAACGGTACGGACCAGGCCGCCCACCCGGGGGCCCAGAGCGCCAGGCCGAGCCCGGCCACCGGCACGGCGGCGAGCAACAGGACGAGCACCCTCCCCGCACGGTCGCCCGACGCCGCTCCGGTCACCTGGAGCGCACCCGTTCCGGCCACCACGACGAGCCCGAGCGCGCCGCCGAACGCGGCGTCGGCGAGGATCCCGGTGAGGCCCACACCCACGAAGGCGGCCGGTACGCCGCCCGCGACCAGGCCGGCGCCGATCCCGGCGAGCACCGTGCGGACCACTGACGGCGAGGCGAGGCCCGCGCGGTCGGCAGGGGTCGGTACCCACCAGCGCACCCCGGCGGCGGGCAGCCCCGCCGGACCGACGCGCAGCGCCACCACCGCACCCGCTACGGCCGCCAGCGCGAGCACCATCGCCTGGATCAGGCCCTGGCCGAGCCCGAAGCGGGTCGCGTCCGACCCGAGCAGCTCCCGCACGGGCGCACCGAACCCCCACACGTACAGCGTGACGATCGCGAGGGAGATCACCACCTCGGCGACGTCCATCGCCACCCGGCCGGCCTCGGCAGGCAGGTTGTGCGCCCGCACACGCGCGGTCAGACGGCGCAGCTCGGCACCGGTGAGCTGCTCCTCCTCGTCCCCGACCAGCCGGGGCAGCGGGGACGGGACGCCGGCGCCCGACTCCTCGCGGGTCACCGGAAGCCCGCCAGCACGCCCGGCGCGTCGGCGGACGGCAGCAGCACGGCGCCGTCGTCGGACAGGTACAGGGCGCTCGCGCCGGTCGCGGCGAGCAGGCGGTCGTCGTGCGTCGCGAACAGGACCGCCGTGCCGGCGTCGGCCTCGGCACGCAGCAGGTCGCCGAGCCGGGCGCGCATGGCGGTGTCGAGGCGCTGCTCCGGCTCGTCGAGCACGAGCAGGTCCCGCGGCCGGACCAGGGCGCTCGCGAGCAGGAACCGCCGGCGCTGCCCGGACGACAGCGTGTGCGGCATTGCGCCGCCGTGCCCGCTGATGCCCACGTGGTCGAGCACCTGGTCGGTGACCGCACCGGCGTCGGGCACGCCGTGGCCGCGCGCGGTGAGCACCAGGTGCTCTCGGACGGTCACGCCGGGGAAGAACGCGTCGTCGTCCAGCACGCCCGCGACCCGGGTGCGGAACCCTCGCTCGCGCTCGTCCACCACCCGCCCGAACGCGCTGACCGTGCCAGAGAGCGGCTCCTGCAGGCCGAGCACCGTGCGCAGCAGGGTGGACTTGCCGGTTCCGTTGGTCCCGATCACGGCGACGACGTCGCCCGGTTCTAGCGTGAGCGTGACCGGCGGGCAGACGGCGTTGCCGCCGTACCCGACGACCAGGTCGGACAGTTCGAGGAGCGTCATGCCCACCTCAACGTACGAAGGTCCGCAAGATCTCCCTACGCGCGCAGGATCTTGCGGGCGCGCGCCACGTCGTCGTTCATCTGGGTGATGAGCGGCTCCATGCCGTCGAAGCGCAGCGTGGGCCGCAGGTGGGCCACGAACTCGAGCACCACCGTCTGGTCGTACAGGTCGAGGTCGGTGCGGTCGAGCACGTACGCCTCCACGCGACGCTCCACACCGTCGAACGTGGGGTTGGTGCCGACGGAGATCGCTGCCGGGAGGATCTCCTCCTGCCCCATCCCCGTGCCGGACACGGCGGCGCGGTCACCCTCCGGTCCGGCGAGGCTCGCGCAGGTCGCGGCCGTGCCGCGGCGCAGCCACCCGGCGTAGACGCCGTCGGCGGGGACCAGGCCGGTGATGTCGCCGAGGTTGGCGGTCGGGAAGCCCATCTCGCGGCCGCGCGCGTCGCCGTGCACCACGGTCCCGCGCACGAGGTGCGGACGGCCGAGGACGTCGGCGGCCTGGTCGACGTCGCCCTCCGCGAGCAGCGCACGCACCGCCGTCGACGACCAGCGCTGGTGCCCGTCGCCCTCCGGCGGCAGGAAGTCGCCGACGTCGTCGATGGCGACCACCTCGAAGCCGTGCTGGCCGCCGAGCTCGACCATCGTCGCGAGCGTGCCGGCGTTCTGCTTGCCGAAACGCACGTCGTGGCCCACCACCACCGTGCGGGCGCCCAGGCCCTCCACGAGGTAGCGCGAGACGAACTCCTCAGGCGTCTGGGCGGCGAAGTCGAGGGTGTAGTTGACGAGCAGCGTCGCGTCGAGGCCGGTGCGCTCCATGAGTGCGAGCCGGTCCTCGAGCCCGGTGATCAGCTCGGGGGCTGACTCCGGGCGGTGCACGGCCGAGGGATGCGGCTCGAACGTCACCGCGACGGCGCTGGCCCCGTCGCTCCGGGCGAGCCGGAGGATGCGGTCGAGCACCGCCTGGTGGCCGCGGTGGACGCCGTCGAAGTTGCCGATCGTCACCACAGATGGCCCGAATCCCGGGGGAACCTGTTCCAGGTCCGTCCACAGCTGCACGCGGGTTGCTCCTCATGAATCGGGTGGCGCGGGTGCGGCTGCCGCACACGCGACTGCCCGCACCGATCGTTGAAAGCCTAGCCGGAGCCGGGAGTGCCCGTGCTCAGTGGGCGGCGAGCACCAGCACGGGCTTGGCGAGGTTCTCGCCCCGCCGTCGCGTGTCCTCGAGCAGCGCCACGAGCTCGCCCGACGGCGACAGCGCCGCCACGACCTCGCTACGGTCCGACGGCGCGACCCACTGCCCGTAGCCGAGCGCCCTGACCTCGTCCTCGTCCAGCTCGCGCACCGGGAACGTGGCCTGGGCGGCCTCTGCCATGGGCAGGGTGGCCAGCGTTCCGTCGGCGTCGGCCTGCGTCTCGAGCTGTTCCAGCGTGCGGGCGCCGGCGAGGTCGTAGCCGCCCACGCGGGTGCGGCGGAGCGCCGTCAGGTGCCCACCGGTGCCGAGGGCCGCACCCAGGTCGCGCGCCAGGGCACGCACGTAGGTCCCCGAGGAGACGGTGACGCGGACGTCGATGTCGACGGCCGGTACGTCGCGGGTCGGGCCGTTCCCCGGTTCGGCAGCGGTGGGCGCCACACCCGGCGCCGCGCCGAGGTCCCGGTCGGCAGGACCGTCCACGTAGACCTCCACCGGGTCGACGTCGGGCACCGTCGCCGTGACCGGGCGGACGGACAGGACGTCGAAGCGGGCCACGGTGACCGGTCGTGCCCGCAGCTCGACCGACTCCCCCGCCCGGACCAGCGCATAGGCGCGCTTGCCGTCCACCTTGATCGCGGACACCGACGTCGGGACCTGCTGGATGTCGCCCGTGAGATCGGCGATGACCCGGTCCAGCGCGGCCCGGTCCACCCGCTCGACGGCGCCCGGATCGGCCACGGACAGCACCTGGCCCTCTGCGTCGTCCGTGGTCGTCGCGACGCCCAGCCGGATCGTCGCGTCGTAGTCCTTGTCCGCACCGACCACATAGGTGAGCAGGCGGGTCGCCTTGCCGATGCCCAGCACGAGCACGCCGGTCGCCATCGGGTCGAGCGTGCCTGCGTGGCCGACCTTGCGCGTCCCGGCGAGGCGCCGCATGCGCCCGACGACGTCGTGGCTGGTCCAGCCCTGCGGCTTGTCGACGACGACGAAGCCGTCGGCAGCCGTCGGACGGCGCACGGGCGCCTGCGGGGTGGGGGAAATCATGGGTATCAGTATCCAGTGGTTCAGGAGTGACGCGCGGCGCCGGGAGACGACGAAGCCACCCGCGCCGGCCGGAACGCACTGGTTCCGGCCGGACGTCAGGTGGCGTCGGCGCAGCCCGTCAGGGACGGGACGGAGGTCACTCGGACTCTTCGTCCGCCTCGCGCGGCTTCTTGTAGGGGTCCTCGTCGCCCGCGTACCGGGCACCGGCACGCAGCGCCTCGAGCTCGGCGTCGCGCTTGCGAGCCTCGATCAGAGCGGCGTCGAGGTTGGCGGCGGTGTCCGGGACGGAGTCCAGGTGGAACTCGAGGGTAGGCGTCAGGCGGATACCCGTCTGCTTGCCCACCTCCGAGCGGATCAGACCGGTGGCGCTCTTCAGCGCCGCGGCCGTACCCTCCCGTTCCTCGTCCGAGCCGTAGACCGTGTAGAACACCGAGGCGTTCTGCAGGTCACCGGTGACCCGGACGTCCGTGACCGTCATGAAACCGAGCCGCGGATCCTTGATCCGCGTATCGATCATCTGCGCGACGATCACCTTGATGCGGTCGGCGAGCTTGCGAGATCTCGGGGAGTCGACCATGAGCATTGATCCTTTCGGCGTGAGTGCGGGGTATCCGCCCGGTCCGGACGAGCCGGCCGGGCGGATACCCCGCACTCAATGAACCATCAGCGTCAGACGCGCGGCTTCTCGCGCATCTCGAAGGTCTCGATGGTGTCGCCCTCGTTGACGTCGTTGAACGACCCGAGACCGATACCGCACTCGAAGCCCTCGCGGACCTCGGTGACGTCGTCCTTCTCGCGACGCAGCGACTCGATGGTGAGGTTGTCGCCCACGACCGTGCCGTTGCGCAGCACACGCGCCTTCGAGTTGCGGCGGATGCTGCCCGAACGAACCATCGAACCGGCGATGTTGCCGAACTTCGAGGAACGGAAGACCTGGCGGATCTCCGCGGTCCCGAGCTGGACCTCCTCGTACTCCGGCTTGAGCATGCCCTTGAGGGCTGCCTCGACGTCCTCGATCGCCTGGTAGATGACCGAGTAGAACTTGACGTCGACGCCTTCGCGCTCCGCCAGCTCCTCGACGCGCTCGCCGTACTTCACGTTGAAGCCGATGATCACGGCGCTGTCGACGGTCGCGAGGTTGACGTCGTTCTGCGTGATTGCACCCACACCACGGTGGATGACACGCAGCTCGACCTCTTCGCCCACATCGATCTTGAGCAGCGCGTCCTCCAGTGCCTCGACGGCACCGGACACGTCGCCCTTGAGGATGAGGTTGAGGCTCTCGACCTTGCCCTTCTTGAGCTCGACGTCGAAGTCCTCGAGGCTGATCCGCTTGCGGCGCTTGGCCAGCGTCGCTGCACGCTCCGCCGCCTGACGCTTCTCGGCGATCTGGCGAGCGGTCCGGTCGTCGGGCGCCACGAGGAACGTGTCGCCGGCGCCCGGGACGCTGGTCAGACCCAGCACCTGGACCGGGCGAGCCGGGGTTGCCGCCTCGACCGCGTTGCCGTGCTCGTCGAACATCGCACGGACGCGGCCGTAGGCCGTACCCGCGACGATCGCGTCACCGACGTGCAGCGTGCCGGCCTGGACCAGCACCGTCGCCACCGGACCGCGACCCTTGTCGAGGTTCGCCTCGATGGCCACACCGCGTGCGTCCTTGGTCGGGTTCGCGCGCAGGTCGAGCGACGCGTCCGCGGTGAGCAGGACGGCGTCGATCAGGCTGTCGATACCGATGCCCGGCTTCGCCGCGACGTCGACGAACATCGTGTCGCCGCCGTACTCCTCGGCCACCAGGTTGTACTCGGTGAGCTGCTGACGGACCTTCGACGGGTTGGCACCCTCGACGTCGATCTTGTTCACCGCGACCACGATCGGCACGCCTGCTGCCTGCGCGTGGTTCAGGGCCTCGACCGTCTGCGGCATCACGCCGTCGTCGGCCGCGACCACGAGGATCGCGATGTCGGTGACCTGCGCACCACGTGCACGCATGGCGGTGAACGCCTCGTGACCCGGGGTGTCGATGAACGTGATGGCACGCTCGGTGCCGTCGTGCTCGTGCGTGATCTGGTACGCACCGATGTGCTGCGTGATCCCGCCGTGCTCGCCCGCCACGACGTCCGCGTTACGGATCGCGTCGAGGAGCTTGGTCTTACCGTGGTCGACGTGACCCATGACGGTCACGACCGGCGGACGGATCTCCAGGTCCTCGTCGGACTCGTCGTCCTCCTCGGCCTGCAGGTCGATGTCGAAGGCCCCGAGCAGCTCGCGGTCCTCCTCCTCGGCCGAGACCATCTCGATCTGGTAGCCGAGCTCCGTGGCCAGCGTGCCGAACGTGTCCTCGTCGAGCGACTGCGTGGCCGTGGCCATCTCGCCCAGGTGGAACAGCACGGTCACGAGCGCAGCGGGGTTCGCGTCGATCTTGTCGGCGAAGTCGTTCAGCGAGGCGCCGTGGCGCAGCCGGACGACGGTGGTGCCGTTGCCGCGAGGGACCTGCACGCCGCCGAGCGACGGGGCCTGCATCGCCTCGAACTCCTGGCGCTTCGCCCGACGCGACTTGCGTCCGCGGACCGGCTTGCCACCGGCGCGCCCGAAGGCACCCTGTGTCGCACCGCGACCACCGGCACCACGACGCGGGCCGCCGAAGCCGCCACCGCCGCCACCACCGGGACGACCCGGAGCGCCTGCGCCCGCGGCGCCGCCACCGGCACCAGGACGGCCGGCACCGCCACCGGGGCGGCCACGACCGCCACCCGGAGCCGGGCGGTCACCCGGGCGCGGCATGTTGGTCTTGCCCGGCATCATGCCGGGGTTCGGGCGCGGACCGCCGCCACCGGTACCACCGGGACGGGGTGCCGAAGGACGGGGGCCACCCGGACGGGGACCGCCGGAGCGCTCGCCGCTGGGAGCCTCGGTGCGCTCGGGGCGCTGCCCCGGACGCGGCATGCCCTGGCTGGGTGCGAACGGGTTGTTGCCCGGACGCGGGTTACCGCCGGCTGCGGGACGCTCGTTGCCACCGGGACGGTCGCTGCCACCCGGACGGTCGCTGCTACCGGCACCCGGGCGACCACGGCCGCCACCGGGACGGGGCATGCCCTGGCTGGGCGCGAACGGGTTGTTGCCCGGACGCGGGTTGCCGCCACCAGGACGGTCGCCACCGGGACGGCCACCACGGTTGCCGTCCCGTGCCGGACGCGCGCCGGAGGGCGCAGCGGCGGCAGGCTTCGGCGCACCGGGCTTGGGGGCCGCGGCGGGCTTGGGCGCACCAGGCTTGGGGCCTGCTGCTGACGTGGCGGACGCCGCAGGCGCCGCCTGGCTCTCGGCTGCCGGAGCCGGGGCGGGTGCCGCCGGCGCGGGGCTGCTCGGAGCCGGAGCCGGGCTGGGGGCGGGGGCGGGCGCCGGGGTGGGCGCGGCCTCTGCCCTGCTCGGTGCGGGCGCCGGAGCCGGCGTCGGGGTCGACGCGGCAGGCTTCTGGGCCGCGGGCTTCGCGGCCGGCTTGGGTGCGCCCTGCGCGGGCTTCGCCGCGTCCTTGTCGGACGGGCCCGCCGCGCCACCGGCGGGGAACTTGTCGCGCATGCGCCGCACGACGGGCGGCTCGAGCGTCGAGGACGCCGAGCGAACGTATTCGCCTGCCGACTTCAGCTCGCCAAGCAGGGTCTTGCTTTCCACTCCGAGCTCTTTTGCGAGCTCGTAGACGCGGACCTTAGCCACAACTCTCCTGTCTCGGTCCATCCCAAGACAGGGAGGACCACCGTTAGTACTGAGTACTCATCGCTGGGGGCTCATCGGGTGCCCATCGGCGTCTGACCCGCTTCCTTGTCGACGAATCGCATAATTCGGCCCGACGCACGGTGCGTCCGGTCGGAACAGTCCTGCGGTTGATGCACTCACTGGTCGATGTGTGCTCGTACCTCACCGAGGTCGAGGGGCCCGTCGACGCGCAGTGCGCGCGGTACGGCCCTGCGACGCTCAGCGAGCTCCAGGCACCGCGGTTCCGGGTGAACCCAGGCACCGCGACCCGGCAGGCAGGCACGGACGTCGATGACGATGCGTGGTGGACCAGCCACCGCGTCATCGTGCACCGGGTCCAGCACCAGACGCAGGAGTGCAGACCGCTGGTCGCGCTCCCGGCATCCGACACACGTGCGCACCGGACCCTTGACGGGCGGAGCGGGGTATGTCGAAGGACGGGCACGTGGCCCAGACTCAGACAGTCTACCGCGCCGACCCACCGGGCGTTACCGGCCGCTCTGTGTGTCGGAAGCCGCGCCACCTGCGTCGGCGTCGGCCGCCTCGTCGGAGCGGATGTCGATGCGCCAGCCCGTCAGCTTCGCGGCGAGCCGGGCGTTCTGCCCCTCTTTACCGATTGCGAGGGACAGCTGGTAGTCGGGGACGATGGCGCGTGCGGCGCGGGCATCGGCGTCCACCACTGTGACGGACGACACACGTGCGGGCGACAGTGCGCTCTTCACGAAGGACGCCGGGTCGTCGCTGTGGTCGACGATGTCGATCTTCTCACCGTGCAGCTCTGCCATCACCGCGCGGACCCGTGCGCCCATCGGGCCGATGCAGGCGCCCTTGGCGTTGAGCCCGGCCACCCGGGTGCGGACCGCCATCTTGGTGCGGTGCCCCGCCTCGCGGGCGATGGCGGTGATCTCCACCGAACCGTCGGCGATCTCGGGGACCTCGAGCTCGAAGAGCTTCCGCACGAGGTTCGGGTGCGTACGGCTCAACGTGATCTGCGGGCCCTTCATTCCGCGGCTCACCTCGACCACGTAGGCGCGCAGCCGCTCACCGTGCACGTACTCCTCTGTGGGTACCTGCTCGTGCGGCGGGAGGATCGCCTCGGTGCCGCCCACGTCCACCAGGACCATGCGCGGGTCGCGGCCCTGCTGGATGACGCCGGCCAGGACCTCGCCCTCCTTGCCGCGGAAGGTGCCGAGCACCTGGTCGTCCTCGGCGTCCCGCAGCCGCTGCACGATCACCTGGCGGGCCGTGGCGGTGGCGATACGGCCGAAGTCCTGCGGCGTGTCGTCGAACTCGGGCCCGTACTCGACGACGGGGCGAGCCTCGGGGTCCTCCGGGTCCTCGGGCGCGGGGAGCTCCTCGCGGGCCCACACGGTCACGTGGCCCGACGCGCGGTCCACCTCGACGCGGGCGCGGTTGTAGGCGTCAGGAGTCCGGTGGTAGGCCGAGAGGAGCGCCTGCTCGATGGCCGCGACGAGGATGTCCAGGCTGAGGTCCCTCTCGCGCTCCAGCATCCGCAGGGTCGTCATGTCGATGTCCATGTCAGCCTTCCTCGTTGCGGCCGGGGTGACCCTCGGTCGCGTTGTCAGAACCAGCACCGTCCGAGTCGTCGTCGGTGTCTTCACCTGCACTCTCGCCCAGTTCCGATACCTCGGCATCCTGGGCGTCGAGCTTCTTGAGCTCGACCTCCACCTTGCCCCGGCGGACGTCGCCCAGCGGGATCCGGCTCTCGCCGTCGAGCACCAGGACGGCGCCGTCGCCGTCGTCGAGCACGTCGGTGAGCCGACCCTCGACGCGCTCGCCGTCCATCATCTTCAGCGTGACCAGCCGGGTCCGGGCGCGCTTGTAGTGCCGCAGCTCGGTCAGCGGCCGGGACGTGCCCGGCGTCGAGATCTCGAGCGTGTAGGCCCCTGCGACGACGTCGTCCTCGTCCAGTGCCGCCGACATGGCTCGCGAGGCGTCGCCGAGCCTGTCGGAGTCGAGGCTGCCCAGGGCGTCGTCCGGCAGGTCGATCGTGATCCGCACCACCGACGTGTTCCCCGCCCGGGTGACGGTCACCTCTTCGAGGTACAGCCCCGCGGCCTCGACCACCGGTCCTACCACCTTGCGGACCGCATCCGCCTGCTGTGTCATCGACTGCCTCCCGTCGGCTCCCCCACGTGCGCGGGGGCACGGTTCGAGCCGGAACGGTTCGACCGATGTGCTGTTGTTGTCTGCGTCAAGCGTAACGAAGCGCCGGGCCTCGGCACTTCGCGTAGAACGTGACGTCCGTGACCCGACCGCAATCGGTCAGGGCACGAATCGGCTTCTGGAACATGACATCATCGGCCACGATGAACCCCAACGGCCCGAGGGCCCGCACCCGACGCCGGTCAGCCCTGACCGCGCTGGCCCTGACCTGCGCGATCATTCTCTCAGGTTGCGGCGTGCGGCTCGAGTCGCCGCCACCCACCGAGCCGGTCCCGGATGCGGTGGAGGTGGTACGGCGCACCGCCGTGGCCGACGCGCTGCTCGTGGCCGACCAGGCCGGCGCCGCGGCGGCGTCCGAGGGGGTCGGGCCCGACGTGGCCGCCCAGCTGACGGCCATCGCCGAGGCCACGGCCCTCCAGGCAGAGCAGCTCGGCGGCGAGTACGACTCCGGCCTGGGCGACATCGTGACCGAACGATCGGGCGCCTCGCCCTCTGCGACCACCCCGGAGCAGACGCCCCGCGCGGTCGTCACCTCGCTCGGCGATGCCGCGACCCGCACCCGTGCCGCAGCCGACCAGGCACAGTCGGGCCCTCTCGGCCGTCTGCTCGGCTCGGTCTCCGCCGCCCAGGCGCGGTACGCCCGGGACCTCGCCCGGCTGACCGGCGCGCGCGGCCCCGCGCTCCCCTCGACCCAGATCCCGGAACCCCTCGAGGACGACGCCGAGCCGAGCGAGGAGACCTCGACGGCTCCGGCGTCGGCCACGGAAGGGCCTGCCGCCGTCCCGACCGGCCTGTCGGCGGAGGAGCTCGCCACCCTGGTCCTGGCCGAGGACACCGCCGCCTACGCTCTCGAGGTGCGTGCGGCGCAGGCCGACGGCGACATCCGCACCCGGGCCTACGACAGATCCCGCGTGCACCGCGCACGGGCCCAGGCGTGGGCCCTCCTGGCCGGCGTGGACGGGACCGACCAGGACCCGCGCCGGGTCGCGTACGCGGTACCCGGACCGGAGACGGCGACGCCGGACCTGGCCCGCGACCTCGAGGACGACCTCACGCAGAACTACGCGACGCTGGTCGGCGTGGCCGAACCGGGCACCCGCGCCATCCTGGTCGCCCTCATGACGGACACCACGCTGGTGGCCGCCCAGTGGGGCGCCCCGGCGATCCCCTTCCCGGGTCTCCCGGAACGCGCCTGAGCTTCCAGGTCGACTCCAGCTGGTCGAGCCTGTCGGTCCGTTGGTCGAGCGATCCGCTGGTCGGGCGATCCGTTGGTCGGGCTTGTCGAGACCGGTCTCGACACGCCCGACCAGCGAGGCCGCTCAGCCGAGGAGGGCCGCGACCTTCTCCGCTACCGCTTCCGCGACGTCAGCCACCGGGAGCTGCTCCGCCTCGCCGACGCGCGGCCTGACCTCGACCAGGCCGTCGGCCAGACCCTTGCCCACGACGACGACCAGCGGGGCGCCGAGCAGCTCCGCGTCCTTGAACTTCACGCCGGGTGACGTCTTGCCGGCACGGTCGTCGTAAAGGACCTCGACGCCGCGGGCGGCGAGGTCGGTAGCGATCGACTCGGCGGCCTCGAAGATCTCGGCGCCCTTGCCCGCCGCGACCAGGTGCACGTGCACCGGGGCGACGTGCGCGGGCCAGGCCAGGCCCTTCTCGTCGTGGTTCGCCTCGGCGAGCGCGGCGAGCGCGCGCGTGACGCCGACGCCGTAGGAGCCCATCGTGACGACTGCCTGCTTGCCGTTCTCGTCGAGCACGACCAGACCCAGCGCCTCCGCGTACTTGCGGCCGAGCTGGAAGATGTGGCCCATCTCGATGCCGCGGGCGAGCTCCAGCGGGCCGGAGCCGTCGGGGGCGGGGTCACCGGCGCGCACCTCGGCGGCCTCCACGGTGCCGTCGGCCGTGAAGTCACGGCCCGCGACGAGATCGAACACATGCTTGCCGGGCTCGTTGGCGCCGGTGATCCACCGGGTGCCGGGCACGACGCGGGGGTCGAGGAGGTAGCGGATGGCGGGGACCTTCTCGCCGTCGGCGCCCTCGATCTGCTCGCCCTGGGGGCCGAGCGCCTGCGGGCCGATGTAGCCCTTGACCAGCGCGGGGAACTTCTTGAAGTCCTCCTCGGTGGCTGCCTCGGGCTCGGCCGGGGTCAGCGCGGCCTCGATGCGCTTGAGGTCCACCTCGCGGTCGCCGGGCAGACCGATCACGACGAGCTCGCGGGTCCCGTCGGGCTGGACGAGGGCGAGCACCACGTTCTTCAGGGTGTCCGCGGCGGTCCAGGGCCGGTCGGGGCGCGGGAACTTCTCGTTCGCCAGCGCGACCAGGGTCGCGATGGTGGGGGTGTCGGGGGTGTCCTCGACGTGCGCGGCGGGCGCGTCGTCGTAGGGGATCGCCTCGGGGACGGGCGTGACCACTGCCTCCACGTTGGCGGCGTAGCCGCCGGGCGAGCGCACATAGGTGTCCTCGCCGATCGGCGAGGGCGAGAGGAACTCCTCGGAGCGGGATCCGCCCATGGCACCCGACATCGCGGAGACGATCACGTACTCCAGGCCGAGGCGCTGGAAGATCTTCTCGTACGCCTCGCGGTGCTTCTGGTAGCTGACCTCGAGGCCCTCGTCCTTGACGTCGAAGGAGTAGGAGTCCTTCATGATGAACTCGCGCCCACGCATCAGACCGGCGCGGGGGCGCGCCTCGTCGCGGTACTTGGTCTGGATCTGGAACAGCGTGACCGGCAGGTCCTTGTACGACGAGTACAGGTCCTTGACCAGGAGCGCGAACATCTCCTCGTGCGTGGGCGCGAGGAGGTAGTCACCGCCCTTGCGGTCCTTGAGGCGGAACAGGCCTGCGCCGTACTCCTCCCAGCGGCCGGTGGCCTCGTAGGGCTCGCGCGGCAGCAGCGCCGGGAAGTGCACCTCCTGGCCGCCGATGGCGACCATCTCCTCGCGGACTATCGCCTCGATCTTGGCCAGCACCCGCAGGCCGAGCGGCAGCCACGAGTAGATGCCCGGGGCGGCGCGGCGGATGTACCCGGCCCGCACGAGGAGCTTGTGGCTGGCGACCTCGGCCTCGGCCGGGTCCTCGCGCAGGGTACGGACGAAGAGGGACGACATGCGGAGCACGTCGCCCTGGATGAGGCGTGCGGAAGACATGGGGCACAGCCTATCCGCGCGGGCCGCTGCGGCTCGCCGGAAATTCGGTACCAGCTCCGGGCTGCTCCGCCGAACCGCAAGTTGTCAGTCGGACCGGCTGCCCTGGCGTCGCCGAACCGCAACCTTCGGGTCCACCCCGGGCTGCCGCCTACGCCGAACCGCAAGTTCCACGTCCGCCCGGCCGCCCCCAACCGCCGAACCGCAAGTTCCACGTCCACCCCGTCGGCCCCAACCGCCGAACCGCAGGTTCCACGTCCACCCGGCCGGTCCCAACCGCCGAACCGCAGGTTCCCCGTGGATCAGGTCGGCGAACCGCAACATGTGGGTCCATCCAGGTGCGAATAGACCAACAACTTTCGGCTCGGCGACCTGATCCACGGGGAACCTGCGGTTCGGCAGCCGGGCGCACGTGGTACTTGCGGTTCGGCAGCCGGGTGCACGTGGTACTTGCGGTTCGGCGGCACAGGCGTGCCGCTGGCCCGACAGCTTGCGGTTCGGCGCTCGAATGGGCACGGACGTTGCGGTTCGGCACCGTTCGGCGGGCCGGCCATACGAGCAGGTTGCGGCTCGGCACCGTCGAGCTGCTCGGCAGGCTTGCCGCGGGTCGGGATGCGTCGGAGGATGAGGCCATGCCGGAGCTGCCCGAGGTCGCCGCGCTCGCCGACTTCCTGCGCGCCCGGGCGTCCGGGCGCACGGTCGCCGGGGTGGAGGTCGGCTCGATCGCCGCGCTCAAGACGTACGACCCGCCGGTCGACGCGCTCGCCGGGGGCGAGGTGGCGGCCGTCGTGCGGCACGGCAAGTGGCTTGACGTCGTGGTCTCGCCCGCCGCAGGCAGCACCGCCCGCAGCACAGCGCCCGACGCCGCCCCGCTCCACCTGGTCTTCCACCTCTCGCGGGGCGGGTGGGTGCGCTGGGCGGACGCGTTGTCGACCAAGCCGGTCCGGCCGTCGCTCGGCGGTTCCGGCCGTGGCGCGGTCCTCGCGCTGCGTGTGCGGCTCGACGACGGTTCCGGGTTCGACCTCACCGAGGCCGGGACCCGCAAGCGTCTTGCGGTCCACGTGGTCCGCGACCCCGCCGAGATCGAGATGATCGCGTCCCTCGGCGTGGAACCCCTCTCCCCGGAGTTCACCACCGACGTGCTGGCCGCCCTGCTCACGGCGAAGAACCAGCAGGTCAAGGGTCTGCTCCGGGACCAGCGTGCCATCGCGGGCATCGGCAACGCCTACAGCGACGAGATCCTGCACGCGAGCCGGTTCAGCCCTTACAAGCTGACGCGGTCGTTCACGCCGGAGGAGACCGCCCGGCTGCACACCGCGATCGGTGAGGTGCTCGCGGAGGCGATCGCGGCGGCGTCGGGCAAACCGGCCAAGGAGCTCAAGGACGCCAAACGTGCCGGGATGCGGGTGCACGGCCGCACCGGGCTGCCCTGCCCGGGCTGGGACGGGACTCCGTGCGGCGACACGGTGCACGAGGTGTCGTTCGCCGACCGGAGCATGCAGTACTGCCCGACCTGCCAGACGGGCGGCAAGCCGCTCGCGGACCGCCGGATGTCCAAGCTCCTCCGCTGACCCCGCAGGGACGTCGGGTCAGAACAGCACGGTCGCGAACGTGCCCACCTGCTCGAAGCCCACCCGGCGGTAGGCCGCGACCGCCCGTTCGTTGTAGGCGTTCACGTAGAGCGACACCACCGGCGCGATGGACGCGCGCGTCGCGGCGACCACCGCCGCCATCCCCGACTCGGACCAGCCACGACCGCGGAACGCCGGCTCCACCCAGACGCCCTGGACCTGGGCGACTCCCCCGGCGACCGCACCGAGCTCCGCCTTGAAGCCGACGGCGGGCCGCCCACCGGCGTCGGGCACCACACGGACGAACGAGCGCCCCTCCGAGATGAGGGCCCGCACCCGCTCGGCGTAGGCAGACCCGCCGGAGGCGACCGGCGAGTAGCCGACCTCCTCGGTGAACATCCGCACGCACGCGGGCAGCACGAGGCCCAGCTCGGCGGGCACCGAGCGGCGGACGGTGGGCTCCGGCGCGAGCGAGGGCGCCGTCCCGATGGCCATGGACGGCTGGTCCGCGCGCACGTCGCGGGCCGGGGGCCAGTGGGGTGACAGGTGCTCCCAGAGCCCCAGCGCCGCCCACTGCTCCCCCACGATCGACGACGACCGGCGCCCGTGCACGCGCGCCAGCTCGGCGAAGGCGGCGACCGCCTGGGCCCGTCGGGCCGGATCGGCGAGCGGGATCACCGGCACCAGGTTGGCGCCGGCCCAGCACACCGCCTCGAGCTTTCCGACGGCGGGAAAACCCCAGGCCTGACCCGACGCGGCGCCGAATCCGGCGCGCGCCGCGATCTCCAGACGGGCGGTGGCGAGAACCGACGAGACCGGGTCGACCGCGCAGACCCGCAGGGCCTGCGCCAGGTCCGCGCGGGTCAGCGGTCGGGCGACGTCCGGCCGGTCACGCTGCGGCAGAATGTCCTGTTCACCCGGTTGAGCAGGCCCGTCGGGGCGCGCTCCGGCGGGTACCGGGGTGCGCCAGCGAGCCATGCTCTGCTCCGTTCCCTGCTCCGTCTAGATCAAGTTCTCAGCCGACCGAGACGACAGGCGGGCCGGCCTGCACATCATTCTCCGGCGTAGGCATCGCATCCGCGATCCGCATCGCTTCTTCGATGAGCGTCTCGACGATCATCGACTCCGGGACGGTCTTGACGACCTCACCCTTGACGAAGATCTGGCCCTTGCCGTTACCGGACGCCACACCGAGGTCGGCCTCGCGTGCCTCGCCCGGCCCGTTCACCACGCAGCCCATGACGGCGACGCGCAGCGGGACGGTCATGCCCTCGAGCCCGGCGGTGACCTTCTCGGCGAGCGTGTAGACGTCCACCTGGGCGCGACCGCAGGACGGGCACGACACGATCTCGAGCTTGCGGGGACGCAGGTTGAGCGACTGCAGGATCTGGTTGCCTACCTTGACCTCCTCGACCGGCGGGGCCGAGAGGGAGACGCGGATCGTGTCGCCGATGCCCTTGCTGAGCAGCGCGCCGAAGGCCGTGGCCGACTTGATGGTGCCCTGGAACGCCGGGCCCGCCTCGGTGACGCCGAGGTGCAGGGGCCAGTCGCCGCGCTCGGAGAGCAGCTCGTAGGCGCGGACCATGATCACCGGGTCGTTGTGCTTGACCGAGATCTTGAAGTCGTGGAAGTCGTGCTCCTCGAAGAGGCTCGCCTCCCACACTGCGGACTCCACAAGAGCCTCGGGTGTGGCCTTGCCGTACTTGGCCAGGATGCGCTTGTCGAGCGAGCCCGCGTTGACGCCGATGCGGATCGAGACGTCGGCGGCCTTGGCGGCTTCGGCGATCTGCTTGACCTGGTCGTCGAACTTGCGGATGTTGCCCGGGTTGACCCGGACGGCCGCGCAGCCGGCGTCGATCGCCTGGAAGACGTACTTCGGCTGGAAGTGGATGTCCGCGATCACGGGGATCTGGGACTTCTTCGCGATGATCGGCAGCACCTCGGCGTCGTCGGAGGTCGGGACGGCGACGCGCACGATGTCGCAGCCTGCCGTCGTGAGCTCCGCGATCTGCTGGAGGGTCGCGTTGATGTCGGTGGTGGGCGTGGTGGTCATGGACTGCACGCTCACGGGTGCGTCACCACCTACCTCCACCTTGCCGACCTTGATCTTTCGAGTCTTGCGGCGGGGGGCGAGTACCGGCGGGGGTGCTGCCGGCATGCCGAGGCTGATTGCGCTCACGAGATCAGTATCCCTGCTTCAGAAGGTGCGAAACGTACATCGTGTCTGGCATCACGTGATCCGCACCGGATCCACCAGGTCCGCCACGATGAGGACGCCGCCCACGCCGAGCAGGATGAGGAAGACCACATACGCCACCGGCGTCATCCGCGCGACGTCCGCCGGGCCGGGCAGGACCGCCGCCCCGCGCACCCTGGCGAGGGTCCGCTTGCCGCCCTCGTAGAGGGCGTTGAGCAGGTGCCCGCCGTCGAGCGGCAGGAGCGGGATCATGTTGAAGGCGAACAGCGCGATGTTGAGGCTCGCGAGCAGGCTCAGGAAGAACATGACGCGATCCAGGATCGCCTCGTCCAGTGCCCAGATCTCGCCGCTGATCCGCGCGACGCCGACCACCGACTGGACGGAGTCCTGCGCACGCTCCTCGGCCGTGAAGGCCTGGGTCGCGGCGTCGGCCACGCGGACCGGGAGGGTGGCGACCATGGTGAGCGTCTGCCAGGTCTGCTGGCCCACCGCGGGCAGGACGCTGGAGAGCGGCTGCGGCTCGCGCACCTGGAGCGGCGAGAAGCCCACGAAACCGCCGGGCCGGACGACGGGCTCGCCGTCGGCCCCGATGACGGCGGTGCCCTGCTCGTCCACCACCGGGCGGTCGGTCCTCGCCGGGGTCACCTCGAGCGTGACCCGCTCGCCGTCGCGCAGGACCGCGACCTGGGACGTCTGCCCGGCGGAGTCGTTGATGAGGCCCACCAGCTGCTGCCAGCTGTGCACCTCGGCACCGCCGAACGCGACGATCTCGTCGCCGGGCTCCAGGCCGGCCGCGGCGGCCGGTGCGGCGGGCCGCCCCTCGCACTCGTCGCCGGACGCGTCAGAGGTGACCGACGCCGGCACGCACTCCGAGAGCTGGGCGACGGTCGTCGAGGTGACCATCGTGCCGTAGCCGACCAGGATGATCCCGATCAGGACCGTCGCGATCACGAGGTTCACGAACGGCCCGCCGAACATCACGATCAGCTTCTTGGGCGTCGAGAGGTTGTAGAACGCGCGGTGCTCCTCGCCGGGACGCACCTCCGCGACGGACGCGTCGCGGGCATCGGCGACAAGCTCGTTCCAGAACCCGGTGCCGCGGCGCGTGCCGGCCGGTGCCGGCGGCATCATGCCGACGAGCCGCACGAACCCGCCGAGCGGGATCGCCTTGATGCCGTACTCCGTCTCGCCCTTGGTCCGCGACCAGACGGTAGGCCCGAAGCCCACGAAGTACTGGCTCACGCGGACGCCGAACTTCTTGGCCGGGACCATGTGCCCCAGCTCGTGCAGACCGACGGAGACGATGATGCCCAGCAGCAGGACGAGCCAGCCAACCACGTGCGGAACGATGCTCACGGACCGAGACTACGGCACCTGCTGACGCCGTCGAAAGGCGGTGCACGGCTCCCCCGCGACGACCACCCGACAGCACGTCCCACTGATCTCATGGCAATTCGTTGATACATCGGTTACCGATCATTAACCTGGCGGCATGTCGGTTTCGTCCATCCCTGAGTTCCGGGAGCTGCACACGCACGGTCCTGGTTCCCTCACGGAGAGCCTCACGTCGATGTTCCAGACGGAGGCCTGGCACGCCGCGGACGGCGACTCCCGTGTCGCCAGGCAGCTCCGCGACATCGGCGTCGACGTCAGCGCGATCTGGGCGGCCTCCCGCTGGAACATGGGCGACGACGGCGAGGCGCCGAACCGCCGCCATCCGCTGCCCGGCGACCCGCGCGGCCCCCAGACCGCCGCCGCGCTGACCGCGGTCGTCGCGCAGCCGCGTGCCGCCGCCCTGCTCGGCGTCTACCTGTGGTCGCAGGCGAGCGACGCCCTGCAGTACACCTTCCGGCACGGACGGATCATCGTCCCGCTGCGCGCCTTCGTCGAGACCTGGGCAGCGTGCCGCGGCAGCGCACCGGACGACGTCTGCCGGGCGGAGGGCGACGCGGTCGCCGTCCTGCTGCGCACCCTCATCACCCAGATGCACACCTCGGCCGCCCGCAGCGCGGGCAGCCTGGCCCGGCTGGCCGACGCCGCCGCGCAGGCCGGCGACCGGTGCGGCGACCTGCTCCGGGCCGCCCGCGCCATCCCGGACCCGAGGTCGCCGTTCCGGCGTGCGCTCGTGCCGCAGGCGGTGACCCGCATCCGGTACTTCCGCGCGCTGTCGGAGGCCGCCGGGGCGGCCGACGACGCGATGTCCGGCGAGCCGGCAAGGCTCGCCCCCGCGCTCGAGGGGCTGCGGGCCGCCGAGACCGACCGGCACCTCAACTACATACTGGCCAGCGAGCTGCGCGCCTACCGGATGCACCTGACGGAGCTGCACCGCAACCTCGACTCCCCCTGGCTCACGCTCGACCGGCTGCGGACCGTCTACATCTACCCGTTCGGCCTGCGGGACGTCAGCCCCACCGCCGCCGTGGCGGCGATCCGAGAGCTCGCCGACCGCGATGAACGGCCTCGCCTGCTGGGTGTCCAGGCCTTCGCGGTGCGCGGCAGCCTCAAGATGGACGACGTCTGGGCGAGCGTCGACCGGGCCGCCCGCCCGTACGGCGGGGTGTCGCTGTCGATGCCGAACGTGCGCCTGGAGCAGCCCGACGGCTCGTTCATCGCCGAGCTGTCCTGCGACGTGCGGTTCACCGAGTTCGGCAACCACTACGTCCGGTTCCGCTACTCGGCGCGCGAGCAGTCGCCGCAGCAGGTCCGGGACGCCCGGTTCCGGCTGTCCAACCTGCACGCGGACATCCGGGTGCGCTGGATCTCGCCGGACGGCGCGCCCGTCGACGTCGACCATGCGGGCAGCCCACCCCCCGAGCGCCTGTTCGACCTCGCCGACCTGCTCCAGCGCGCCACCACCGACCTGGTCCGGGAGGGCACCGAGATCGCCCAGGGGCGTGCGCACGTGGTCACCACCGTCTACGAGGCGAGCCGCGGGCTGGGACCCGCCGCGCCCCGCGCGGAACGCACGCCGGTCGCCATGGGCGACGAGCTGCTCGCCGCGTTCGGCTCGCAGGTGCTGCTCCAGCCGGTCTCCTACGGCACCGCCACGCTGTGCGACTGGACCCTGCGGCAGCGCAACCCCGTGCTGCTGGAGGGCGTGCGGCACCTGGGCGACGTCGTCGCGGTGGCCACCAACTCGACGACCGTCGCCCTGGTCGGCACCGCACACTTCAAGATCTCGCAGTACGGCTCGCTCGCCGAGTTCGTCGCGAGCCTGAACGGGCTGTTCAGCGCGTGGAACGCCACCCTTGCCGGCCACCTGCGGATCGTCGCGACGATGCTCGCGGACCACGACGTCAACAACGGCGCCGACCTTGCCGAGCGCAAGGAACGGCTCACCCGCGAACAGCTGCGCCTGCACGAGTTCGCCTCGGAGGTCCGGGCCACGCTGACCACGATCACCTCGCCCACGTTCCTCGCCTCCGCCCTGGAGTCCAGGATGCTGAACCAGCTGCTGCAGGCGGCACACTTCGAGCAGCAGGCGGCTGTGGTCACCGAGCGGCTCCGCGAGCTGCTCCAGGAGCCGATCGCCGCGCGGCTCGCGGCCCTCGAACGCCTGCACGGCGACCGGGAGCGGGCCGCCGAGGCCAAGCGCGAGCGCGGGCGCCGTCGGCTGATGGACGGCACGCTGTCCGCCATCACCGTGTTCGCCGGTGTCTACGCCCTGATCGGCACCGTCCAGGTCGCGCTGGACGCCGACCTGATCGGCCCGCTGCAGGCCGTCACCGCCACCGCCCTTGTCACCATCGGCGCACTCGTGACGGGGGTCGCGGTCTTCAACTGGACGCGGGGGCGCTGACACTCTCCGGCACGTCAGACGGACAGAGCACTCGGGTAACCTGCGCGTCTGACGCGCCGCGGCCTGGTCCGTCGGTCGCTCCACCGCTCCACGACAGGGGAGAACGATGACCGGAGTTCCCGCGCCCGCCTCGGGCGCACCGAACGTCACACCGCGCGGGACCGCCCGGGACGACGCCGCCCGTCGTCACCTCTGGGGGCACTTCACGCGGCAGTCCGCGTGGGACTCCGGTGTGCCCACACTGGTCCGCGGCGAGGGCCACCACGTGTGGGACGCGCAGGGCCGCAAGTACATCGACGGCCTGTCGGGACTGTTCGTGGTCCAGGCCGGGCACGGCCGCCGGGCGCTCGCCGAGGCCGCGGCCAAGCAGGCGGGCGAGCTCGCCTACTTCCCGCTGTGGTCCTACGCGCACCCGCCGGCCATCGACCTGGCCGAGCGTCTCGCCCACCACGCCCCGGGCGACCTGAACCGCGTGTTCTTCACGACGGGCGGCTCGGAGGCGGTGGAGACGGCGTTCAAGCTGGCCAAGCAGTACTGGAAGCTGCAGGGCAAGCCGGGCAAGTACAAGGTGATCTCCCGGGCCGTCGCCTACCACGGCACCACCCACGGCGCGCTGTCCGTGACCGGTGTGCCCCGTATCAAGGAGCCGTTCGAGCCTCTGGTGCCCGGCGCGCACAAGGTGCCCAGCACCAACATCTACCGGGCCGACGACGGCCTGCGCGACGACCCCGAGGCGTTCGGCCGCTGGGCTGCCGACCAGATCGAGGCGCTGATCCTGACGGAGGGGCCCGGCTCGGTGGCCGCCGTCTTCCTCGAACCCGTGCAGAACGCGGGCGGCAGCATCCCGCCACCGCCCGGTTACTTCGAGCGGGTGCGCGAGATCTGCGACCGGCACGACGTCCTGCTGGTCTCGGACGAGGTCATCTGCGCGTTCGGCCGCATCGGGTCGATCTTCGCGTGCGACGACTTCGGCTACGTGCCCGACATGATCACCTGCGCCAAGGGCATGTCGTCCGGTTACTCCCCGATCGGCGCGTGCCTGGTCTCCGACCGGGTGTTCGAGCCGTTCGCCACCGGGTCGACGAGCTTCGGCCACGGGTACACGTTCGGCGGGCATCCGGTCTCGGCGGCGGTCGCCATGGCCAACCTCGACCTCTTCGAGGCGGAGGACCTGACCGGGCGGGTCGCCCGGAACGCGCCGGCGTTCCGGGCGACCCTGGAGCGGCTGTACGACCTGCCGATCGTGGGCGACGTGCGCGGTGCCGGGTACTTCCAGGCGATCGAGCTCGTCAAGGACCAGGAGACCCGGGAGGCCTTCTCCGGTGCCGAGACCGATCGTCTGCTCGGGCTCCTCAGCCCGGCGCTGTACGAGGCCGGCCTGTACTGCCGCCCCGACAACCGCGGCGACCTGGTGGTGCAGCTCGCACCACCGCTGACCGTCGGGCAGACCGAGTTCGACGAGATCGAGGAGATCCTGCGGGGCGTGCTGAGCGAGGTCTGGTCCAAGCTGTGACCTGAAGATCGATCGGTCGTTGGGCGCCTCAGGCGGCCGCGCGCTGCTCCGCGGGACGACGGCGCAGGAGCGGCTGCTGGATGGCGGGCGGGTCGTAGGCCATGTCGAGGCGTCCGACGTCGGTCCCTGGCGGCACTATCGCGTCGATCCGGTCCAGGATCTCGTCGCTCAGGACCACCTCGGCGCCGGCGAGCGCGCTGTCCAGGTGCTCCATGGTGCGCGGGCCGATGATCGCGGAGGTGACGCCCGGGTGGGCGATCGTGAACGCCATCGCCAGATGGTTCAGCGGGATGCCGGCGTCCTGAGCCACGGGCACGAGCTGCTCGACGACGTCGAGCCGCTGCTCGTCGCGCAGGTGCTCGAGCCCGAACCGCGCCCGGTGGGTGTCGTTCTCCTGGCCCTTGCGGTACCGGCCGGTGAGGAGGCCTCCCGCGAGCGGGCTCCAGACCAGGGTGCCCATGCCGTACTGCTGGGCGACCGGCAGGACGTCGCGCTCGATCCCCCGGTTCAGGATGGAGTACGGCGGCTGCTCGGCCCTGAAGCGTTCCAGGCCGCGCCGTTCTGCCACCCACTGGGCCTGGACGATCTCCGCGGCGGGCATCGCCGACGAGCCGATGGCCCGCACCTTGCCGGAGTTGATCAGGTAGGTCAGCGCCGCCAGCGTGTCCTCGACGTCGGTCTCGGGGTCGGGGCGGTGGATCTGGTAGAGGTCGATGTAGTCGGTGCCCAGGCGGCGCAGCGAGTTCTCGACCTCGGCGATGATCCAGCGGCGGGAGTTGCCGCGGTGGTTGGGGTCGTCGCTCATGGGCAGGTGCACCTTGGTGGCGAGCACGACGTCGTCGCGCCGCCCCTTGAGCGCCTTGCCCACTATCTCCTCGGACTCCCCGTGCGAGTAGGCGTCGGCGGTGTCGACGAAGTTGATGCCGGAGTCGAGGGCCTTGTGGATGATCTTGATCGACTCCTCGTGGTCGGGGTTGCCGACTGCGCCGAACATCATCGCGCCGAGTGCGTAGGGGCTGACCTTGATACCGGTC
This sequence comes from Promicromonospora sp. NPDC050249, assembly GCF_040656015.1. Lineage (NCBI taxonomy): Bacteria > Bacillati > Actinomycetota > Actinomycetes > Micrococcales > Promicromonosporaceae > Promicromonospora > Promicromonospora sp. NPDC050249. Next base: position 301,779 of record NZ_JBFAKY010000001.1, read on the forward strand.
CGGCCGAGGTTGCGGTACTGCATGGGGCCCTCCTGGGGTCGAGAGGTCTGGTGAGCGCCCCGGCGATGTCATACTCTTGGACTAAGCGGAACGCTCTTCCAGAACTATATGGAAAGGCGTTCCGGATAGCAAGGGATGGAGTGGAGTGACCCAGAACACAGCGCCGCGGCCGCTGCGCGCCGACGCGCAACGCAACATCGATTCGCTGCTCGACGCCGCGAAGTCGGCCTTCGGCACGTCCGGCGTGGACGCGCCCGCTAAGGAGATCGCCGACCTGGCCGGGGTCGGCGTCGGCACGCTGTACCGGCACTTCCCCAAGCGCTCGGACCTGGTCAAGGCCGTGTTCCAGCACGAGGTCGACGCCACCGCCGACGCCGCTTCCGCGCTGGCCGCCGAGCACGGACCGGTCGACGCCCTGGAGAAGTGGCTGCACCGGTACACGGAGTTCCTCGCGACCAAGCGGGGCCTCGCCTCGGCCCTGCACTCGGGCGACCCGGCCTTCGACGCGCTGCCCGAGTACTTCCTCGGCCGGCTCGGCCCAGCCCTGGGCTCCCTGCTCGACGCCGCTGTCGAGGCGGGAGCGATCCGCGCCGTCGTCAGCCCTCGGGACCTCCTGTACGCCGTGTCCAAGCTGAACCTGCCCATGGGCGACGAGGAGCCGGAGCACGGCCGGCGCATGATCGACCTGCTCGTGGACGGGTTGCGGTACAGAGCCGGACAGACCGCTCGGTAGGGTGGGCCCGAAATGGCGCGGGGCGCCGGGTACCTGCCCGGCTGAGATGCACCCGTGGAACCTGATCTAGGTAGTTCTAGCGAAGGGACGCCTCATGGGCTCACTCCTGCCCAACTCCGCCGCGCGCACCCGCCCGCCCGGACACCCCGCCGTCGCGCTGACGATCGCCGGCTCGGATCCCTCCGGCGGCGCGGGGATCCAGGCCGACCTGAAGACCTTCGCCGCGCTCGGCGGGTACGGCTGCGCGGTGCTCACCGGGCTGACCGCCCAGTCCACGACGGGCGTGACGAGGGTGCTGCCCGTGCCCGCCGACATGGTGACCGCGCAGCTGGAGACGCTGTTCGCCGACGTCGCGGTGGACGCCGTGAAGATCGGCATGACGACGGACGCCGCCGTCGCCCGGGCCGTCGCAGCGGCGCTGCGGCAGCTGCGGACCGCCGGGCGCGCGCCCTACGTGGTGCTCGACCCGGTGATGGTCTCGACGTCGGGCCACCGGCTGCTCGCGCCCGACGCCGAAGCCGTGCTGCGCGACGAGCTGCTGCCGCTGGCCGACCTGGTCACGCCGAACCTGCCGGAGGCGGCGGTGCTGCTCGGCGCCGAACAGGCCAGGGACGATCGCGAGGCGGCCGACCAGGCGCGCGCGCTGCTCAAGCTCGGGACGCGGTTCGCCCTGGTCAAGGGCGGGCACCTGGACTCGGCGGAGTCGGTCGACCACCTCGCAGGTCCGGACGGCGTCGTCGCCCTGACCGCCCCCCGGATTCCCACGCGGAGCACGCACGGGACGGGCTGCACGCTCAGCTCGGCGTGCGCGGTCCTGCGCCCCCGGCACGACGAGTGGGAGCCCGCCGTACGCGAGGCGAAGAACTACCTGACGGAAGCCCTGCGCGCCGCGGACGACCTGGTCATCGGCGGCACGGGCACGGCGCCGGGCCCCTGGCCCGGCCATGGCCCGGTCGACCACGGCTTCGGCACCCGCACCCTCGGCTGACGGGTCCGTCGATCCACCGAGGACGTCAGGCCGACTTGAGGAGCTCCGCCGCGCGGGCGCGGGCCCAGGCGTCGGCCTCCAGGACGCCCTCGACCGAACCCGCGTCGCCGGCGTCCGTCGTGGCGTGCGCCTCCACCACCGCGGCCACCGTGTCGACGATGTCCAGGAAGCCGATGGCGCCGTCGTGGAACGCGTCGACGCACACCTCGTTCGCCGCGTTGTAGACGGCCGGGTGCGTGCCACCGGCCTCGCCGACCTGCCGGGCGAGGCGGACGGCGGGGAAGGCGTCGTCGTCCAGGGGGGCGAACTCCCAGGTGGACGCCTTGGTCCAGTCGATGGGCACGTCGACGTCCGGCAGGCGGTCGGGCCAGGACAGGCCCAGCGCGATCGGCACGAGCATCCGCGGCGGACCGGCCTGGGCGATGGTGGAGCCGTCGGCGAACTCGACCATCGAGTGGATCATCTGCTGCGGGTGCACCACGACGTCGATCGCGCCGAACGGCAGGTCGAACAGCAGGTGCGCCTCGATCACCTCGAGGCCCTTGTTCACCAGCGTCGCGGAGTTGGTGGTGACCATGCGACCCATCGAGAAGTTGGGGTGCCGCAGAGCCTGCGCGGGCGTGACGTCGCGCAGCTCGGCGCGTGAGCGGCCGCGGAACGGCCCGCCGCTCGCGGTCACGACGAGCTTGCGGACCTCCGACGACGCACCAGAGCGCAGCGACTGCGCGATGGCGGAGTGCTCGGAGTCCACCGGCACGATCTGGCCCTCGCGCCGCACCGCAGCCTTGACCAGCGCGCCGCCGACCACCAGCGACTCCTTGTTCGCGAGCGCCAGCGTCGAGCCGGCGGCGAGCGCGGCGAGGGTGGGGCGCAGGCCAACGGATCCGGTGATGCCGTTGAGCACGACGTCGCTCCCCCGGCCGGCCAGCTCGGTCGCGGCGCCCTGCCCGGCGAGCACCTCGACGCGGTCGGCGCCGGCCTCGGCGAGGAGGGTGGTCAGCGCGGGGCGTGCGGCGTCGTCGGCCACCGCGACGGCGCGCACGCCGAGCGACGCGGCCTGCCGCGCCAGGAGCGGCAGGTCGGAGCCGCCTGCTGACAGCGCGTCCACGCGGAACCGCTCGGGGTTGCGCCCGATGACGTCGATGGCCTGCGTGCCGATGGAGCCGGTGGAACCGAGGAGGGTGACGCTTCGCATGGTGCACATACTCTCAGCCCTCGCCGGGCTGCTCGGCACGGCCGCGGCCGAACATCCGCCAGCCCTTGACCACGCCGCGGGGGTCGGGGACGGGCTCGCCGGCGGCCTCCCAGCCGGCGTCGTCGGCGAGCGGGACCACATGGAGGCCGAAGTCCGCGAGGATCACCGGGATCGCGCGGATGGCGGCGCGGTCCTTCTCGCGGTCCGCCTCCGACAGCTCGTCCCAGGGGCGCAGGTCCGGGTGCAGGCGCCGGGCGTCGTCCCGCTGCGGCCCGTAGGTCCAGCCCGCGGCGGTCTTCTCCGCCATCCACCGCTCGTGCTCGTCGACGGCGCGGGCGTCGACCACGGGTTCGGGGATCCGGCCGTGCTCGCCGTCGCCGGCGGGCGCGACGGTGCACCCCATCTGGCGGAGCCGGTCCGGGATGGCGCGCACCTGGGCGCGGTTCGCGGCCCGGAGGTCGTCGGAAAGGTCGACCCACGAGACCATCGCCGGGGTGCTCTCCCAGGCCACACCGCGTGAGCGCTGGTTGCGCAGGTAGGTCAGGTGGGCGGAGACAGCCATCAGGTCGTAGACGTCGTCGTGCACCAGCGCGCCGGGCGCCGTCGCCCTGCGCAGCAGCGTGCCCGGTTCGACGACGTCGAGCCGCCCGCCGAGGTCGTCGAGGATCGCGCCGTCATGCGTGCCGAACAGGCCGCCGAGGCCCGCAAGGCGGTTGAGGCGGAGCACGACGGCGCCCTCGCCGGCACGCCAGAGGTCGCTGTCCCGCAGCGCGTGCCGGAGCGCGTCCCCGTCGTCGTCGTGGCACACGTAGACCCGCTGGGGCGTGCCGATCGCGCGTACCTCGGCGAACGTCTCGACCGGGACGAGCCGGCAGGCCGCCCGGACGCTGGGCCAGCGCGCCCGCAACGCCTGCGCCGCGGCGCGCGCACCGGGACCGACAAGGGTCACCGTGAGCGGTTCGCCGCCGGACGCGATCTCGACGCTCCGCAGCCGTGCGAACGCGACGACGAGCGCCCTGCCGAACGTGCCGTGCCCGACCACCGAGATGTGCGGAGCCGCGCCGCGGGCGACCGTCTGGTCGCGCCGGGCCAGGGACCGGGCGACGAGCTCGCCCAGCGTGAAGAAGTCCACGCCCGGCTGCGGATGGCTCAGGTGGCGGGCCTGCAGCGCGAGCGCGAGCTCGGGGTCGCTGACGTGCGCGTTCAGCCGAAGGCCCGGCAGGGCGGGATCCCGCTCGGCGCGGTTGGCCACCGCCACCGTGAGCACGTTGACGCCGGGCTCGTCGTCCTCGCCCTCGCACGCGTAGAGCACCGCGGCGCCGGAGATACCTGCGTTGCGCAGCGACGCTGCGTCCCCCGTGGCGGTCCGCGCGACGGGCGCACCCCGGGCCGCGAGCGCCTCGGCGATGAGGTCGGCGACCGGCGTGCGCCCGACGACCACCGCGTGCCCCCGCATCCGGCGGGTGCGCATCGCCGCGATCTGGTCGGCGAACAGGGAGCGCACCGCCTCGAACACGGCGTAGCCGGTGGCGACCGGGGCGAGGAACCGTGCGGCCTGGAGCTGCCAGGGCAGGTCGCCGCCGTCGTTCGTGGCCTCCGCGCCGAGCACGAAGAGCTGGACGGAGTAGTAGACGACGTCCCACCCGGTGGTGCCCCAGACGAAGTCAGGAGAGGTCCGGTAGAGGGAGAAGCCCCACAGGCCCAGTACGAAGGCCACGCCGAACAGCGCGGTGAAGCCCGCACGCACCCACGACCGGCGCACGCGCAGCCGGCGCGGCCCGCCGCGGGGAATCACGAGCTCCGGTGCCGCCATCTCGTGCCCCTCTCGTCGACCCGCCAGCACACCTAACGGTGCATTTCAGGCTAAAGGTCGCTAGCGTCATGACCAGCGGCGACATTACACACCGGGAATACATTTCTCTCCGGTCCGCGACATTCGCCGAGGACAAGCAGGGGGCAAGGATGACCGACCGGAGAGTGCGCGGCCTGCTGCCCACTGCCCGAGCGGCCGTCGCGCCGCGCACCGACCGGTACGACGCCTTCCTGTCCTACAGCCGCGACTCCGACGGCGAGTTCGCCCCGGCCTTCCACGCTCAGCTGCTCGACTTCGACAGGCGCGACGACGTCCCCCACCTGAACATCTTTCTGGACCGGACCGGGCTGGCCAACAACCCGAGCCTGTGGGACTCCATCGAGCGAAAGCTCGAGCACTCCGACTACCTCATCCTGTTCGCCTCGGAGGGTGCGGCCAGCTCCCACTTCGTGGCCAAGGAGGTGGCGTGGTGGCTGGACCACCGCGGGCCCGAGACTCTCCTGGTCGCGCTGACCAGCGGCAGGATCGTCTGGGACCAGAAGGCGAACGAGATCGACGCCATCAGCACCACCGCTCTGCCCGCCCCGCTGGTCGAGCGGATCGACCACGAGCCCAAGTGGACCGACCTGACCCGGCTGCGCCAGCGGCGCCGGTTCTGGCGGCACCATCCGGACCGGGCGACTGCGCTCGCCGAGCTCGTCGCCCCGCTGCGCGGCCCCGACGTCAGCACCGAGGAGATCCTCAGCGCCCACATCGCCCGCCAGAGCTCGGCCGGCCTGTGGAGCCGCCTCACGATCGCAGCCCTCGTGGTGCTGCTGATCGCGGCCGGCACCGCGTTCGGGTACGCCCTGTGGGAGGCGAACCGGGCGAACGAGGCGGTGAACGCGAACGCCGCGCACCTGCTCGGCGCGACGTCGCACGTGGTGCACCAGGACGACCCGGCGACGGCGCAGCTCCTGGCGGTCGAGGCGGTCCGCCGGCTGCGGGACGGGCAGACCCGTACCGCCCTGTTCAACGCGGTCACGGCCAACGAGCCCGCTGACCCCTACCTGCTGCGCACCGTGGACGTACCCGAGGAGACCGAGCTCGCCGACATCGCCCCGACCGGCAGCGGCGTCGTCGGGCGGACCGACACGGGTGACCTGGTGCGGTGGAATCCCGACGAGGGCGCGCCCGAGGTCCTGCGCGGTGACCGCACCCCGTTCGGCACGGTCGCCGGACCCGGGCGGGCGGGGTCGGTGGTGGCCGGGAGCGCCGACGGCACGGTGGTCGCCGCGGTGGACGATCTCGGCGTGACCGTCGGCAGGTTCGGGCAGCTTCCGGAGGGCGGCACCAGCCGGCAGACGCACCTCGACCTGCCGGGCGCGACGGCGGTCGCGGTCACGCCGGAGGGCGACACGCTGCTCGTCGCGTGGCACGACGACGTGACGGGACGGAACCGGATCGGCAGCATCGGCCTCGCTGGCCGGGACCTGGCGCTCCTGGAGTCCGACGACGGCGCGGAGCGACCCCCCGAGCAGCGCCTCGCGTTCCGCAGCAAGGTGGACACGGACCTGGCGGTCACGTCGCTCGCGGTCGGCTCCAGCCGCACGGTGGCCGTGGCGGACGCCGCGGCGGGCACGCTCGAGATCCGCAGCCTCGACTCGCTGGACCTGGCCAGGCCGGAGCCGGTCGACCTGCCGGAAGGCGCCGTCCCGTCGCCGTCGCTCACCGACTGGGCGACCCTGGGCGCCGAACCCGACAGCACGACGGTGACGGTGCACCACTGGGCCGACGGCTCCGTCCGCACCGCGGACTGCCCGGTCCCGCGCGCCTGGACGAACCCGGAGATCGTGGCCATCGACGACGCCACCACGCGCGCGCTGGTCGCCACCGACGACGGGCTGGTCGCCTGCGAGATCTCCGGCGGCGCCGCCGTGCACCGTACCTGGCACCTGTCGGGGATCCGGCACACCGGCCCGCCCGTCCTGGTCGGCATCGACCGCGTCGCGGCGGCGTCGGACGGCCGTATCGCCCTGTGGAGCACCGCAGGCACGCACGGGGACGTCCCGCTGCCGGGCGCTGCGGGTGCTGCCACCGTTCCCCGAGAATCGGGCCCGCCGAGCCCGGGGCCGACGGCGGTCCTTGCCACCTACCGGGACGAGTCGACGCAGGAGGCGAGCACCGCCGTGTCCTGGTCGGACGGGACGGTCACGATCCACGGCCTCGGCACGGTGGACCTGCCCGCCGACAGCAAGGACGTGGGGCGGCCGCTGCTCCCCGTCTGGCTGGACCGGGACCGGCTCCTGCTGATCACCCCGGACGGCAACGCCTACCGGACCGATGGCGGGACCGCGGCGGGGCACGAGCCAGGCTTCCGCGACCTCGTCGGGCCCGGCCTCGGCCAGGACGGCTCCGCCTGCGCCACGATCGTCAGTGCCCAGCGCACGCGGGACGACGTCCTGCTGGTGGACGCGTGCTCGGGGCTCCACCTGCTGGACGCCGGGCTCGAGGAGCGGGCCGTGCACGCGCCCGGCCCGCTGGGCGACACCCCGCGGCTCGGGTCGGAGTGGGCGGAGCCCGGCCGGGTCGCCGTGGCCGACGACGGGAGCCAGGTCGCCGTCGCGCCCCGCGACTTCTCGCTACGGGTCGCCGACCTGGGGGCCGCGGCCCGGGGTGAGACCGGCGTCTGGACGGTACGCGGCAGCAGCGTCGTGCAGGTGCACATGATCGGGGCGCGCAGCAGCGCCGAGGACACGTCCCTGCCGGACCAGCTCGTCACGCTCGGCCTGGACTCGACCGTGCGCCTGCGTACCGTCGACGGGCCGGACGAGCCGAAGGGACTTGACCTGGCGGGCACCTACGGCGACGTCATGGCGGTGCTGCCCGGTCCGGACCTGGTGGCCCGGAACCAGGGCCCGGCCCTGGCGTTCTTCGACATCGGGACCGGCCAGAAGGTCGGCGAGCTCGCGACCCGGCTCTACTCCCCCGGCGGCGACGTGGCGCCGGGTGCCGTGCACGCGGCCGACGGGCAGCTCCTCGTGGTCCAGGACCACGGTGTCACGACCGGCTGGACCTTCTCGGACGACCAGATGATCGCCCGGGCGTGCGCCATGGCGGGCCGAGCCCCCACGGCGGACGACATGCCAGAAGGCGTCACCCTGGGGGACACCCCGGCCTGCTCCACCTGACCGGGAGCAGGCCGAAGTAGAGCGCCTGTCCGAGCCTCCCGTGGTAACCGAGGGAGACTCGGACAGGCGCTCTACTTCGGCATGCTCCCCGGCGGGGTCGGAGGTCAGGACTCGAGGCGTCTCGCCTCGGTCTCCGTCTCGTCCGCCTCTTCGTCGCGGCCTTCCTTGCGCAGCACGCTGGTGAGCGAGCGCATGGAGGCGGCGGCGTCCGACTTCGCGAGGTCAGAGGACGTCCCGCGCAGCTTGCCCCACAGGTTCATCGCCTCCTCGGCGACCTCCAGCACCTGCGAGCGCTCCTTGCCACCGATCGTCGACGTCGTGAACGTCTCCAGCGCGTGCTCGAGCACCGCGCGCTGCTTGGTCGGGTCGTCGTCGTCCAGGCTCTTGTACAGCTGGACGGCCTCGCCGACGAGCTTCGTCGTCGGCTTGTCCTGCTCCTTCGCCGCGGCCTGGCTGCCGAACGACAGCAGCGCCACGGCGATCTTCGACACGGTGCTGCCGGCCTCGCCGGGCAGCTTCTCCGCGCCCGAGACCACCAGATCGTGCAGCCTGGCGGCCGTGCGCGTCTCGAGGTTCTCCTCGCGCTCCGGTGCCTCGTCCTGCTCCGGGGCCTTGACCTGCTCCGGTGCCTGCTCAGATCCCGCGACCTGCGCCGGGGCGTTGCCACTCTCGATACCACTCTCGACAGCGACCGGCGCCACCTGCGGCGTCACCTCGGCCGTCGTCTCCCCTGCTGCGGTGACCTGCGCCGCCTGTGCCTGCTGCGGCAGTGCTTCCGTGCTCACTCGTTCCTCCTGTCCACGGTGCGACGAAACTACCAGAACGGGCGTTCAGTCCCGGTATGAACCGCAACGCGGCACGACGGCGTGTGCGAGTACCTCGCAGCGGCACGCACCCAGTACCGTCAGCCGCCATGGAGACCTGGTCACGCGCTGCTTCCCGCGAGCTGCTCGAGGAGGCCGGCACCCGGCACGCCCTGGGCGCGGACACGCTGACCGAGCGCGGTGCGGCTCCCGAACGGGTGCGCGTCGCGTACCGCGCCGCCCGGGAGGACCGGGTGCTGGCGGAGCTCGCGGAGGTACCCGTCGAGCGGATCCGCGAGGTGAGCACCGGACGCGTGCGCGTGGGACTCGTCGAGGCGGCAGGGTTCCGGACTGTGGCCCAGGTGCTGCGTGCCGACGACGAGGAGCTCGACGCGATCGCCGGCGTCGGGCCCAAGACCGCACGGCTGCTGCGCGAGGCCGCCCAGCAGATCTTCGACGCCGTCGACGACGCGCTCACCTTCCGGATCGAGGCGAACCCCGCCGACCCGCTCGCGACCGACCTGGTGCGTGCGCTGCACACGCACGAGCAGGTCGCCCGGTTCTTCGACGCCTGGGGCGAGCGGCTCGACGTCGACGTCCCGCGGCTGGCCCGCCTGGCCGAGGTGGGTGCCCTGCGCGGCACTCTCGTCAAGCGGTTCTTCGCCGGCCGCGAGCGCACCGCCGCGGCCGAGACCGCCCTGACCGCGCTCCGCGAGACGGTGGACGGGCTCGACGACTCGGGCGTCACCGATGCCCTGCGCCGGCTGGACCGCACGCTGACGGGCACGTCGGACGCGGAGGTCTGGCGCGACTACGAGGCCCGCGCCGCCGCGTACTACACGGCGCTGGGCGAGCTCGTCGACCTCGGCGTCGACGTGGAGGCGTCCGAGGGCTACCTGCCCGAGGACGTCGTCGAACAGGTCTCGGCCCAGGACCTGGACACCTCGCTGCTGACCGTCTCCCTGCGCGGGTACCAGGCGTTCGGCGCGCGGTACGCGCTGGTGCAGCGGCGCACGATCCTCGGTGACGAGATGGGGCTCGGCAAGACGGTCCAGGCCATCGCCGTGACGGCGCACCTGGCCGCCCGCGGGCGCCGGCACTTCCTCGTGATCTGCCCGGCGAGCGTCGCGGCGAACTGGGCCCGCGAGGTCGCCGCCCACTCCCGTCTCGCGGTCCGCGTGCTGCAGGGCGACGAACGCGACGCCGGCATCCGCGACTGGATCGCCGACGGCGGGGTCGGCATCGTCACCTTCCCGCAGCTCGGGCACCTGCGCGCCGCAGGCCTGCCCCGGCCCGCGCTGCTCGTGGTGGACGAGGCGCACTACGTGAAGAACCCCGCCGCGCAGCGCTCGGAGCGGACGGCGGCGTGGTCCGCCGCCGCTGAGCGTGTGCTGTTCATGTCGGGCACACCCATGGAGAACACCGTCGACGAGTTCCGCAGCCTCGTGCGGTACCTCAAGCCCGACGTCGCCGACTCGATCGACCCGGCGGCAGGCCTGGCGGGCGCCGCGGCGTTCCGCCGGTCGGTCTCCACGGTGTACCTGCGGCGCAACCAGGAGGACGTGCTCACCGAGCTGCCCGAGCTGGTCCAGGTGGACGAGTGGGAGCGGTTCGGCAAGCACGACGGCGCCGCCTACCGGCGGGCGGTGCTGAAGCGTTCGTTCGCCGACATGCGCCGGGCGGCGTTCGTCCAGGCCCCCGAGCCGACGGCGAAGCTCGTGCGGCTGCGCGAGATCGTCGCCGAGGCGATGGACAACAACCGCAAGGTCGTCGTCTTCTCCTTCTTCCGCGACGTGATCGAGACCGTGCTGACCGAGCTCGGCCCGCTCGCCATCGGCCCCATCACCGGTTCCGTGCCCGCCCGTCGGCGGCAGGAGCTGGTCGACGAGTTCACCTCGGCGCCGGAGCCCAAGGTGCTGGTGAGCCAGATCGAGGCGGGCGGCGTCGGGCTCAACATCCAGGCCGCCTCGGTGGTGATCCTGTGCGAGCCGCAGGTCAAGCCGACCGTCGAGGCGCAGGCCATCGCACGGGCGCACCGGATGGGCCAGGTCCGCACCGTGCAGGTGCACCGGCTGCTGATCGAGAACAGCGTGGACGAGCGGCTCCTGGAGATCCTCGGCACCAAGGCCGAGCTGTTCGCGGAGTACGCCGGCCGCTCGACGGTGGCCGTTGCACCGGGGGCCACCGACGTCGCCGATGCCGAGCTCGCGCGGCGCATCGTCGAGGAGGAGCGTGCCCGGCTGGCCGAGCCGGCGGCATAGGCTCGAGAACTCCCTCTTTTGCTCGCGGTCAGGCCTCCGGCCTGCTGAGATGTACCCATGTCCACCACAGCCCTGACCCGGGGTCCTGTCCAGGCCGCCGAGCGTTCGCCCGCGCCCGACCTCGCGCGCGGCTTCATGCTCCTGCTGATCGCCATCGCGAACACGCCCTACTACCTGTGGGGCCGCGAGACGAACCCCTGGGTGTCGCACCCCGTCGACGGCTCGGCCCTCGACAAGGTCGCCGACTTCCTCATCATCGTGTTCGTGGACATGCGGACCTACCCCATGTTCGCGTTCCTATTCGGCTACGGCATGATGCAGCTCTACAACCGCCAGGTGTCCTCCGGGACGTCGGAGGCAGCGGCCCGCAAGCTCCTGCAGAAGCGCAACTGGCTCCTGCTCGCGTTCGGGTTCGTGCACGCGGCGCTGCTCTGGATGGGCGACGTGCTCGGCGCGTACGGCCTGGCCGGCCTGCTCATGGTGTGGCTGTTCTTCGAGGTCAAGGACCGCACGCTGCTCGTGTGGACCTGGGTCTTCGGCGGTCTGCTGGCGATCGGCACGGTGTTCGCCGTGATCGGCTCGTACTTCACCGCGCAGATCCCCGCGGACGACCCGATCGCGCAGTCGATCCTCGCGGACACCACCGGCCCGTCCACGGAGTCGATGGCGTCGACCTCGTACCTGGCGTCGATCGTCGAGCGTCTGGGCTTCTGGGTCTTCGGGACGGTCGGCCAGGGGCTCCTCTTCCTCGTCGTCCCGATGATGCTGCTGCTCGCCTTCTGGGCCGGACGGCGCCGCATCCTGGAGAACCCGGGTGAGCACCTGCCGCTGCTGCGCCGGGTGTCAGTGGTCGGCATCGCCATCGGCTGGCTCGGCCCGCTGCCGTCCGCGCTCGACCACGTCGGTGTTCTCGCCGTGCCCGACCACGCGGCCTGGGTGTTCCTGCCCGTGCAGATCCTCACCGGCTTCTTCGGCGGCCTGGGCTACGTCGCCCTGTTCGGCCTGATCGGCCACCGCGTCGCCCTGCGCCGCAGTGGCGCGCCGTCGAACAACCTGTTCACCACGGACGGCCCGTTCGCCGGCGCGGTCCAGGCGGTGGGCAAGCGGTCGCTGACGTCCTACCTGCTGCAGTCGGTGCTGTGCGCGCCGATCCTGGCGGCCTGGGGCTTCGGGCTGGGCCAGTACCTCAGCTCGTGGAGCATGCTGCTGTTCGCCGTGGGCGTCTGGGCGCTGACCGTGGTGTTCGCCGTCTGGCAGGAGCGCACCGGACGGCGCGGGCCGGCCGAGGTGGCGCTGCGCCGGCTGGTGTACGGCCGGCCGGCGCAGCGTCCGGCGCCGGTTCAGCCAGAGGCCTGAGCCGCGGGCTGAACCCTCAGGCTCAGGCCGGGAACGAGTCGACGGCGTCGTCCTCGCCGTCGCCGTCGGTGTCCACGGAGATCGTCTGCGTCCCGCCGGCGGTCTCCACCACGACGTCGGGCAGCCCGTCACCGTCGGTGTCGTGCAGCTCGACGTCGGGGACGCCGTCGGCGTCGTAGTCCTCGAACTGGGCGTCGACGACGCCGTCGCCGTCGGTGTCGGCCACCTCGACGTCGGCTATGCCGTCGCCGTCGAGGTCGAACTTGCCGGGCTTGTCGGCCAGGAACTCGGACACGTCGTTCTCCTTGCTCGTCATCACTCTGGGGTACTTCCCCGATCACGCACCACCGCACGGGCTGCTCGGGCACCGGCCGACGAACGGCGGCCCAGGATTTTCTCCCGCTTCACCGCGCGGGTGAAATACCAAGACGCTTACATTCAGCACATGCTCAACCAGGTACGCAGGACCCGACGCCGTGCCGCGGTGCTGACCGCCAAGACCTGCGCCGTCGTCATCACCTCGGGCTTGATCGCCTCGGGCCTGGTCACCTCAGGCCTGATCGCCTCGGGGACCGCCGTCGCGACGGTCGCCCCCGGCGCCGGCTCGGGTACGGACGCCGTCGGCCAGGCCTGGTCCGTCGACCTCGCCACCCGCACCGACGACGACGCCGGGGTGCGCCACTCCGGCGGCGCGCTCCGCCTCGACGCCACCGGCACGTCGGGCAGCTCCACTGTGCCGGACGACGGCAGGACGGACGACGGCAGTGCCGACGGCGGGAGCGTGCGCCAGGAGGCGTCGGGCCAGCTGGTCGCGGAGCCGACGGTCCTCGACTCCCCCGCGAGCGTCATCACCGCCGACGTCGACGCCACGGCCCCGGCAGGCACCTCCGTGCTGGTCGACGTCCGCGGCCGGCTCACCGACCAGGGCCCCGACTCCTGGACGGAGTGGGTGCCGGCGGGCTCACAGCTCCCCACCCCCGCCGAGACGGTCCAGGCGCGCGTCACGCTCGTCGGCGAGGGCGGCACCGGCCCGGCCGTCCGGGAGGTGACGCTCACGCCCGAGGCCCACCGGTCGCAGTCGCTGCAGGAGGCGGAGAGCGAGGCCGCGCCGGCGGGCGGCGAGGACTCGTACAAGGTCTTCGCCACCCGCGAGGGCCTGGTGGGCGGGACCACCGCGAACGGTCACGTCATCACCTCGAGGGACCACTTCGTCGCGCTGCCGTCCCGGCGCGGGCTGTCGTCCAAGGACTCGGGCAGCTACTCGGTGCGGGTCTGCGCCGGGAGCACCGGGCGCTGCGCGTACGCCCCGGTCTGGGACGTCGGGCCGTGGAACACGACCGACGACTACTGGAACGAGGGCGAGACGCGTCAGTCCTGGTCCGACCTGCCCAAGGGTCGGCCCCAGGCGCAGGCCGCCTATCAGGACAGCTACAACGACGGACGCGACGGGTTCGGCCGCCAGGTCGCCAACCCCGCGGGTATCGACCTCGGGGACGGCACGTTCTGGGACGCCCTCGGGCTCACGGACAACGCCTGGACGACCGTCACCTACCTCTGGACCGGGTCCGGACCCAAGGGGGTCGTCAGGACCAAGGGCGGCCCGCTCACCGTGCGCTCGGGACCGGGCACGGACAACGCCGCCGTCGGACAGGCCGGCAACCACGCGAACGTGGTGATCGAGTGCACCGCCCGCGGCACCACCATCACAGGGACCTACGGCACCACCGACCTGTGGAACCGCATCGGTCCGGACAACTGGGTCTCGGACGCCTACGTCTCCACGAGCTCCTCGAGCCGGCCGGCCCCCACCTGCTGACGACCGCGACACCGATAACGGGATCGTGTTCGCCGGGGTGCTCCCCCGCGAACACGATCCCGTTCTCGTCATGCGGTGCGACGCAGCGACAGGGCCAGGCCGATAGCGGCCGCGGCGACCACCAGTGCCGCCAGCAGCGGCACCGCCGTCACCCCGGAGCCTGCCACCACGAGTGACGCGAGCGCGGCACCGACCGCGATCCCGCCGTTGAACAGGACGGGGATCAGTGCGCCGGCGAACGAGCGCCGCTCCGGCCCGGCCAGCCGCAGGATCAGGGTCTGGGCGAAGGGCGGCATGCCGCCCGACACGACTCCCCACGTCACGACGACGGCGATGCCCACAGCAGGGTGCACGTCGACGACGCTCAGCGCCGCCACGGTGAGCGCGGTCGCGGCCACGCTCACGACCAGGGCGGGCCCGGTCCGGTTACCGAACCGGCCTGCCAGGGCCACTCCCACCGCCGAGGCGAGCCCGAAGACCAGCAGCAGCGCGCTCATCCCGCCGGGCAGCGCCTCGGCCGGCGCCTCCGTCAGGCGCGTGATGTAGGTGTACGCGCCGTAGTGGCCCACCAGCACCAGCGCCACGAGCCCTGTTACCGACAGCAGCCGGTCCACACCGCGTCGAGGTGCCTGGGCGCCCTGGCCGGGCTCCGCACCGTCCGCCGTCGCGTCCGTCGCGCCCTCCGGGACCTCCGGGGCGGCCGGGACCGCCGCACGCGCGACGACCAGCCGGACCGCGACGGCCCCCAGGACGCCGAGGACCGCGAGAGCCCCGAAGGCGGCCCGCCAGCCGGCGGCGTCGGCGACGAGCCGGGCGAGCGGGGTGCCCACGACCATCCCCAGGGTCGCCCCGCCGAGCACCACGGCGACGGCGCGCCCGAGCAGGCGGTCGGGGACCAGGTCGGCGACGTGCGCGTTCGTGGTGGCCCACAGCAGCCCGACGGCCGCCGCGCCCAGGATCCGCGCGCCGACCGCCAGCTGGAACGTCGGCGCGAGGGCGGTGAGGGCCGACGAGAGCGCGAGCACTGCCAGCCCGCCGGCGATCACGGCGCGACGGTCCCTGCCGCGCGTCAGCCGCACCAGCGGGAAGCTGAGCACGACCACGACTGCCGCCCAGACCGAGACCAGCATGCCCGTGCTCGACTCGGCGACACCGAGGCCCGTGCTCATCTGCTCCAGCACGGCTGTCGGCAGCATCTCGGCGGTGACCATGAGCAGCGTCCCGGCGCCCAGCACGAGCAGGGACGGCCAGGGCAGGACGTCGGCGGGGCCGGTCGGGATGCCCGTGTCCGGCGGGCCGTCGAGGGCCGGCCGGACGGTTGGTGCGGTGCCTGTTGTCTCCATGTCCGCAACGCTAAAGTTTGACACTGGTGTCAATGTCAAGCCCTACCCGGAGGCAAACATGAAGATCGGTGAGCTCGCCGCCCGGACAGGCGTGAGCACCCGCCTGATCAGGTACTACGAACAGCAGGACCTGCTCGAGGCGGACCGCGCGCCGAACGGCTACCGCACCTATACCGAGGCCCACGTGGAGCGGGTGTCCCGCGTGGCGGGCCTGGTCCAGGCCGGCATCCCGACGCGGCTGGTCAAGGTGCTGCTCGACGCCGAGCTCGCCGCGGCCCGCGACGAGCCGACGTGCCCGCGCGAGGTGGCCGAACAGCTGGCCACGGAGCTGGTCGGTGTCCAGGAGCGCATCGACTGCCTCACGCGGAGCCGGGACTCGATCCGCTCGTTCCTGAAGGCGACCCAGAACGAGGTGCTGCTCCGCGAAGCAGCAGAACCGGTACTGACCTCCTGAATCAGTTCCGCGAAGTAGAGCGCCTGTCCGGATCTCCCCCCGGGTGGGCGGGGGGGTAGCGGACGGCGCGGGAAAAAACGGGGAACA